>DAOOCG010000013.1:0-14258 GCA_035408245.1 Minisyncoccota bacterium | reverse complement strand
TTGAATAGAGCTAAGATCGAAGAGAAGATTAATGAACTTGGACATAAGGCGTTGGATGAATATGATCAAAATCCAATTCCTTTTATGAATCTTATTCGTTTATATCGTAGTCCTCTTGCTAACGACGAATTGAAAGCTAAGATTATTTTGAGATTGGCTCAATTCTTTGTTATTGAGTAAAAGTAAAGTTGCTTGTTGGTGTGTCGGGCCTCAAATGGGGCTCTTTTTTATAAATATAAAAAAATCCGGCATTTGCCGGTTATCTGTCTGTCTCGTGTGAATTATTGGGTATTGTTTTGTATGAGCGATTGAGCGTCAGTTTATAGTTGAAAAGGATATTTGTATCAAGGTCAAATATTGCGACACAATTATAACTTCCATAACTATTTCCAAAAGAATCCGAAATTTCTATTTGGGATGATTTCCAAATATTTCTTTCAGTTCTGATAATGATTGCATTTCCGGTAACCATTCCACCGTTCTTAAGTTCTCGCAATACACCCTCTTCCGTATACCAGAAATTACCCATAAATACAGTTGGTAGAGCCACAAATACAATAGCGACCATTACAACAACAATAAGAAGTTCAACCAAGGTAAAACCTTTGGAGTTTTTCATTTTTTCTCTCCCCGTGCTTTTAAGATAGTAAAAAAATTGTTGGAATTTGTCAATTATTCTATTTTAGATCGATTTTTCAATGTAATAAATTTATTTCTATTTTGTAGTATTATTAGCTGATGACTACAAGCGAAAAAACCGACGAACAGATAGCCAAAATGGTTCAGGGTGGAGTTTTAATGCCCAATCAATCCAAATAAGACCAAAAAATTAAATAAAAATTCTCGCTATAAGCGAGGTTTTTAATAACGGTATGAATCAGGGGAATCCTGTTCGGGAAAACCGTAAAATGCCAGAATTCTTTTATTTCCTTCCGAATGAGTTAATGGAGAAAAGGTTTCAATCAACCAATCGTCTCCGGCAGATTCTTTTGCCCTCTCTAAAGTCTTGGGCATATGAAGATTGACTATACACAGAATTGATTCGGGGTCAATGCCCGGATGCTCAGAATGAAGAAATATCTCAACTCCTGCTCCAAGAGAATGAGGGAAAAACATACAGGGCAGACAATACTTCTTAATAAGCTCAATCAATTTTGCCAAATCTTCTTCTGTTATTGATCCTTTTATTCTAATAGTATTGCTCAATTCACTCAACCACTCTTTATCTTCATCGGAAACTTCCAGATGTTTCATTTTCTCTCCGCAGTGAACTTATATCAACCTATCATTTTTTGCTTTTTTGTCAAATCATAAAAAATTCAGATTAGTTTGTTATTTGACCGGAAAAATTAATCCTGTATCATAAACTGATTGTTATGCTATACAAATTTTTACTTATGAGTCATTTGGAAAACACCGAAGATCAAGATGTTGATTTATGTTCTGAGCGTGAACGTGAGAAAAATACTTGTGTTTCAAAAGAATGCGATGAAAATTGTTTAAAATGTGAAAATTGTTGTGGTGATTGTGAATCTGTTTCTAATAAAGAAGACAAAACTCAATAAAGTAAAAAGTAAGCTATCCGACGATCGTCGGATAGCTTACTTGTGGTTTTGAGTTAAACAAATTCAAACAGATTAAAATGAATTCAAACAAATTCAAATAAACTTAAAAACAAAAGTGGAAAAGTCAAAAGACCCGCTTGATAAGGGGTCTTTTTTGTGTTTTGAAAACTTGTTGTGAGATTTAACGCGTGCTACGATGTGCTCAGCACGTGTAGCTCGTTGACAACCAAAGGAGAAAAAAGTCATGACTCGCAAAAAGGTAGTAGAAGTCAAAAATCCTGATAAGAAAGTCATTAAGAAAAAGGATGTTTGGAAAATTTTTGGTTTAGTAACCAGAATGAACGAGTTGATTCTTGATGGAACGCTGAAGTCTCAGGGTTTGGATAAGATTTACGAGATTATTCGCAGTGAATTTGCCGGAGAATTGAAGAAACCGGAATATAATCTTGATAAGAGGATGTTCTCCAGAAAAGTAAATGAACTAATTTGGTCTCCTAAGATCATTGCTCAGCTTAAGGATGCGGTTCGCAATCATTATAGTTTGGAAGATCACTATCGTCTCGTCTCCTATATCCCACGTGATATGTATGATAGAAAGTGTGTTCAGCTTAGAGGCAAGGCAAAAAATGGAGAGGCAACAGATTTTGTTAGGGGTATTCTTCGCTTAGGAGAAGAAATTTCTCAAATGAGCGGGGATCCGGTCAGATTTGAATCCGGAACCTTTACCAATCCTTTTATTGCCGAGTTTCCCAGCGATACCAGATCCGTAATGATTTTAAACGGCATTAATTTGGGAGTTCCTTATAGTGGAGTACTTGGAGAAAATCCATCTCGGCTCGCTTTGGAAAATGCTCAACATCATGGGGATCCGATTATTATTTTGACCAATTTCTTGGATGCCGATCCTAAAAAGGCTGGTGGTCCTCAAAGGGTTGCTAAAGCCTTGATGTCGGGCAGAAATGTAAATCCGGCAGATTTGGATTCAAGATACAAAGCGGAGGTTGAAAGAATATTGAGGGATCAACCTCACGATGAAATAATTTATCAAACAACTGCCGAATTATTTGTAGAGAGCCTCCGTGCTCTTTCCAAGCTTTGGGGAAGTGATAAGAAACCCATTTTTACCGGAAGAGTCTTGGTGGTTCTTGGCTACAAGGATGAGGAAATTATCACTGCTGCGGCATATTGGGAAGCCACTTATTTGACTCGCAGGAAACAAGCAGAATTGCTTGGCAGATTGAGAGCTGTTACGCATCAAATCGCCACTCGTAGAGAGCATGGTCTATCAACCGATTATCTGGATATAGAACAGAGAAAAATATCCGATATGCTTTCTAGAACCAACATCACCAATATCACCACTCAGGATTGGAAGCGTTATTACAACAAGGTTTTGAGATTCTTTGTCGCCAAAATTGAACAAACGATTCCTAATTCCAGAGTTGTTGGTATCGGAACAAGTTATATCAAAATCGGGAATTCTATGATTGAGGTCAATATTCCCAGACACAATAACCCGACTGATGAACTTCTTTCTGATTACTGCTCCTCGCATGGTCCAAAAGTTTTAAGAGAGAGAATGGCACGATGTGTTGTTATTTGTCATCCCAATTCTCCAAATTACAGAATGACGGTTAGAGAAGTTGATCAAGATGGAGTAAGAGGTTGTGCTCAGATATTTGTTTGCCCGATAGCAGTTGATGAGAAATACATCAGAACCAGAATGAGGGATATTATTGACCCGGTTCACAAACTTTCTAGAACCGTTTTGAGTGAACAATTTAAGGCTGGAGTTTTGAGATTGATTGATGTTGATGGTATTTTTCAACCTTCCGTCTGGTCAGTTGAGGCATTACAATCTTTCCATGAAAAAATCAGAGAAAGTAGAACCAGAGGAGTTCATATTGGAGATTCCAAATATATTTGGATTATGGTTGAAACAGATCTTCATATTGGATCGCCAGCAAGAGAAATTCTTCTTGCACCCGATGGAAGAATGATGGGAATGGGTGAAGCTGTTATTGAACAGATGCAAAGAGATGGTCTTTTTGAAGACGCAAGAATGCCTGTTCATATGATTTCATTTAACGATGATCCTACACAGGGGAATCATTTTGGTTTTCATAAACAGCCAAGTCCTCAAAAGATGAGTTATACCGAATTTCAGCGATCGATTTCCGAGCTTATAAACAGAGCCAAATTGGTTGAGGATGTTGATGAGATTAGGTCTTTGTTGGCAAGAGCTGCAAAATTGTCTCAGAGTCAGATATTACTTAGGGGCGAGCCTTGGGTTCAAGATCAAGTTGAAATGATGATTAATACTTTAATCAAACCCTACGTTGGTTTCTTCGATGCTATCTTAAGGAGAACGATTCGTTCAAAGATTCAAATTAGGGGAGTCAGTCATTTTAGCGGGTCTGAAGTTGATAGACGTGATATTGGTGCCATTAATTTCGGCACTGGAAACCATTATCTTAAGTCGGTTGATCTGGCTACAACGGAAGGATTTATTTATGCCGGTTTACTTAGGGCATATTTGTCCGCACTTCCTTATTGGGCTCAAAATCCAGATCTTCTTGAACAATTGGTGAGATCTCCTCTTTATTCAAATCAATTTATCGGTCTTGGAACGATTGTAGCTCCGGGAGGATATGAATATTTCCTTGATCTTAGAGATACTCCTCCAGGAAGAGGCGTAAATTGGAATGATCCTCTTCAAGTGGTTGTTAGAAACGATACTCAAAGGGGAAATTACAGCAGAATTGCCAATGGTCGTTACGGATTGAAGTTGTATGGCGATAAACACTTTTTTGCCACTGTTGTTACCGGGCATTCTCTGTATGTGATGTCGGCTCCGGATACTCATACTGATTTATTTGGGGAGTTGGGTTTCCCACCCAACAATACGGGTGTTTCGTTTATCGGATTGCCGGTTGACGGCCCACAGAGTGCTCCTATTTTAGTCAGAGCTTTGTCATTTGATTATTTTAAGAATGTTTTTGAAAATGACGGATCAATTGATTGGGAAGTTTTTCTTCCCCGTCCCGTCTAAAAAGATCTTTTATGTTGTGCCGATCCGTATGGGTCGGTTTTTTGTTTATAAAATTGCATATCAATATTGTTTGGTATAGGATTTGCTCAGATCTTTGAAAGGGGATTATGCAATGGGATCAAAGGAGTTTATGAAGAGATTTTATCTGATTCTTTTTGGAGTGGGGTTGTTGTCTCTTTTGTTTGTCCAAAATGTTGAATTTGCCGTGTTAATTATGCTTTCTGCTTGCTTTCAAAACACAGCGTATTCAATGACAAGTCGGGCGGGAAATAGAAATAATGCAATCTATTATGCCTTTGCAATTTTATTTTCAGATATTGCTTTTTACACGACCTTGCATTGGTTGGTTAGTAAAGATATGACTTTGTTTCTTTGGATTCCATACACAATTGCAACTGTCGCGGGTAGTGTTAGCGGGACTCAAATTTCAATGAAAATTGAGAAATTGTTTAACATTACCACCAAAAACGATAAATCAGCTAAAATTTCCAAAACAGTTAAAATTGTATTTTCAGTCATTTTGGCAGGGTTGATAATATTCCTCATTCTGCTTTCAAAGAGTAATCCCGGACCGGCACTCGTTCTTACTTTATTGGTGGCTCTTAAGAATGCAAGTTTCTCGGCTGTAAGACGTTCTCGAAATACGAATAATGGCTGGTATCATTCCGGAGTTTCCGTTTTGGATGGAGTGCTTTGGTATTTGATGTGGAGAGAGTTGGTTATGTCCAATCTTTCTTTTACTCTGCTTCCTTATTACATGTTTGGAAACATTGTTGGCGGTATGATGGGACAGAATCTGTCAATTCGATTTGAAAAACTTTTTGGTCTATCTGCCGATTCGCACATCAATGGAAACAAGGAACCCTCACCGTTCATTCCTGCTTTGGCTTTTGCGGTTGTTGGTGTTGTTGGAGCATTTATTTTTGGAGATTGGAAGGGGATTTTGATTATGATGGGATTGGCCATCGGACAAAATATAAGTTTTTCTTTAGTTAGTAGAGCTCGCAGTCGCAATAATATTCCTTATCACGCTATCGCTTCCATCTTTTCCAACGGTGTGTGGTATTTGACATTCCGCCATCTTAAGAAGGCTAATATGCCTCCTTCGTATGTAATCCCTTATGTTTGTGGAACAATTGTCGGGAGTTTGATCGGAGTTGGTCTTTCAATGAAAATTGAAGAAAAACTAAACGCAACTTCTGATGATCACGTAAAAAGTTCAAACTAAACAGAGCCATTAAGGCTCTTTTATAATTTGCAAAACAAAACCCGTCTCAATTTGAGACGGGTTTTGAATTCAATAACCGAATTTATTCTTGGTTTTGAACTGGAGCGTCCGTTGTTTGCTCCTGAGTAGAAGCAGATTCGCTCGAAACCGGTGTTTCTACAGTTTCTTCAACCATAGGAACATTACAGGCAGCGCAATTAACAGGCTGTTCTGATTCCAAAACGGCTTCGCACTGTGGGCATTTATATTTTGCCATGGTGTTTATGCGTTATTTTTCAAAAACAACGGTTTGACGACTATAACCGCTGATCAAGCAATTTATGGGTTTATTCTAACACAAAACTATTTTTTAAACAATAGCAAGTCAGATTCTATTTGGCGGCAGTATGTATTATAATCAAAGTTATGATAACAAATATGAATTGGTTGGATCGGATAATAAGATTAATCGTTTCCATAATCGCTTTTTATTTTGCTTTAAAAGGCGGTTTTTCCAATGAATTGAGAATAATCGTGTCAATAATCGGAGGTTTATTATTAGTAACATCCGTTGTCGGATTTTGTCCGCTATATAAGATGTTCGGTATTTCTACGTCTAAAAAATCGGACAATAGTTAGTGATTATTATTTAGAAATTCCTATCTGCCGGCAGGTAGATCAAATTATAAATTAAATAACAATATGAATTACACACCTAAAAATTTTGATCAGCTTTTGGGATTGGAAGGATTTAGTGATAAAGCCTTAACTACGCATTTTGCTCTTTATCAGGGTTATGTGAACAATACCAATAAATTATTGGAGAAAATTGAAACTCTTAACAATGAGAATAAAACAGATTCTCCCGAATTTGCCGAAATTAAAAGAAGATTTGGCTGGGAGTTTAATGGAATGCGTCTTCACGAATATTATTTTGAAGCTTTAAATAAAGAGTCTTCTGTTTTGGAAAAAGAAAGCGTGCTTTATAAAAAAATAGAATCTGATTTTGAAAGTTTTGAGAATTGGGAAAAAGATTTTAAAGCAACGGCTTCTTCAAGGGGTATCGGTTGGGTTATTCTTTATCATGATAGTCACTTGGATAAATTACTTAATGTTTGGGTGAATGAACATGACGTGGGTCATTTGGCGGGAGCATCGGTAATTCTTAATATAGATGTTTTTGAGCACGCTTTTATGATTGATTATGGAACTAAACGAGTTGACTACGTAAGCGCTTTTATGAAAGCGATTGATTGGAAGGTTGTAGAAAAGAGATTTGGAAGATGAAATATCAAAATAATGCGTTAGTGGTTAAAAGTTATTGTGCTATTAATAACTAGTTATTATTAACCAATAGCCATTCTGCTCTCTATCGGCTTTTTACCTTCGGTTTGAGTTTTTGTTATAACAAGCTTATCGTCTATTTTTTGAACTTCAAGAAGTTTTATTCTTTTTCCGTTGATGAGTGAATAAACTCCCGGGTCCGGGTTTAGGGCTCTTATTTTTTGCGCAATAATTTGAGGATTTTCTTTTTCTAAATCCACCAATCCGTCCTCAGTTGCGAATTTCTTTGTAAAAGTGGCAAGCGATTCATCTTGCGGGCTTGGAGTCATTTTTCCCTCAATAAATAAGGGCAAAATAGAAATAAGACCATCGGCGCTTAATTGAGCCAAACGTGATTCTAGTGAT
This sequence comes from Minisyncoccota bacterium, assembly GCA_035408245.1. GTDB lineage: Bacteria > Patescibacteriota > Minisyncoccia > UBA6257 > JAGOQP01 > DAOOCG01. Next base: position 6,745 of record DAOOCG010000013.1, on the reverse strand, counting down.
AAATAATTTTCAGTTTCCCCGATATCAATTGATCTTTGAATAAAAACTGGTCCATGATCCATTAAATCATCCAATAAATAAATGCTGGTTCCGGTTTTAGAACCTCCTTCCAAAATAGTCGTTTGGATAGGGGATGCTCCGCGATGATGGGGCAAAAGAGACGGATGAACTCCCAAAACTCCTTTTTTAAATATTTCTATAATTTCTTTTGGAATTATTCTTGAATAAGCGGCAACAATCGCAAAATCGGACTGATTTATCAGATTGTTTTCTTTTAATTCCAAAAGTTCTTGTTTATTGGATGGTTGAAAAATGGGAACATCCAATCCTTTTTCTAAAATTAATCTTTTGGTTGGCGGGGGGGTGATAATCTTCTTTCTCCCAAAGGGTTTATCGGGGTTGCAAACTAAAGCTGATGGAATAAAACCGGCATCAATGAGACGAATTAAAATATCTTTGGCAAATTCCGGACTACCGAAAAAAATGAAGGGATGAGGCATAATAAATAATGTTAAAAAATATTCAAATACTAATCACTGATATCTGTATCATTTATTTTTGCTATTTTTGTCGCCTTGTCTATGTAGAGAGTTCCGTTCAGATGATCTATTTCATGTTGGAAGATGCGGGCTAAAAACCCCTCCGCTTTTATTGTTATGGAACGCTGATTTTTATCAAACCCTGAGATGGTTATTTTATCGGCTCGCTGAACCGTTCCATAAAATCCCGGGACGCTCAAACATCCTTCGGCTTGGGGTATTGTTTTTAACGAAATAGATTCTATTTTAGGATTAAAAAAAGCATAAAACTTTCCTTTATAGCCGATCCCATCATCTCCCGGGAGTTGAGCAACGAATATTTGCTGACTGATTCCTATTTGAGGAGCAGCCAAACCAACTCCATGATTAGCAACCATCATCTTGCGCATATGCAAGACCAGATCGCTGATTTCTTTTTTTGAATGTTTGGTAAAATCAAAAAAAACAGACTTTTTTCTTAAAAGAGCTTCCTGTTTTTTTTCTTTGACTGTCCAGATTGTTTTTTGTTTTTCGTCCATGCGTTTTTGGGTAATTTACTTAAAAGACCTTTTTCTTTTAGCATCTTCATAAAATAGGCTCCTGGATTTTTTACGCTTTGTCTATCAGCCACATCCTTGGCGAGCTCAATTAATTTTTGAGAATCAATAATTTTAGCCAATTTTATGTAGAGAGCTTTATGAGAGGAATCCTCCAATATTCCCGAGATAACTAGCCCGGCATGCTGAAATTGCTGGGAAACTCTGGTTTCTTTTTTGCGATTTTTTAGGGTTTCTAAATAGTCTTTATCAAACATTGAGGTATGCCAATATGGTATACTAAAGAAAAGAAGTGGGCAATAAGCTCGGTTTTTTAATTGATTATGAGAATTTTTTTGGCAATTGATTTGCCTCAAAACATAAAAGATTTAATTTGGAGAGATTTTGCATACTCAAAAGACGTTTTAGATTCTTTTAGGTTTGTTGAGAAAGAAAGCTTTCATATAACACTTATTTTTTTGGGTGAAGTTTCCGACGAGAATAATCTTTCTGAAATAAAAAAATCCATTGAATCGGTTTCAAAAAATAATACCGCCTTTGATTTAAAAATAACGGGTTATGAGATAAAGTTGAGTCAAAATTCTCCCAGTATGATTTGGTTGGTTCTTGATAAGGATTCTTCAATAAAAATAAACAATCTTTCAAATCATTTGAAAAAGGAATTAACATCAAGAAAAATCGGGTTTGATGGGACTTACGATAATTTTGGGCACGTTACTCTGGCAAAATTTCGCCAATCTTGGAAAGATGATTGTGTGATAAAAAATCATAATGACAAAACTAAAATTGTAAGCGATATAACTAAAGAATTGCCGGATGCTGTTTTTTATAATTTTAGAGCGGATCAAATAACTTTATTTGAATCTTTGAGCGGACCAAATGGAAGAGAATACAATTCGTTATTTGTGTCATTATTAAATGAATGATAAAATCTGACCATATGAAAATATCTTTTTTAAAAACTTACATAAAAAAATCATTGCCATTGGTGGCTGTGGGAGTTTTGGTTGTGGCAATTGTAAGCGGGTCTTATTATTTGGGGTTTATAAGGGGTGAAAAAGAAACTCGGAACATTATTGTTGAAGGAGCAAAGGGGGTGGGTGATTCCGATGCTGCCGATTTTTCAACCTTTTGGAATGCCTGGAATATAATAAAATCCCGTTATGTATCAACTGATGCGATTGAAAAAAACAGCGATTTAGTTTATGGAGCCATAAGCGGACTAGTAAATTCGTTGGGCGATCCGCATTCCATATTTTTTCCGCCAAAAGAAGCCAATAAATTTCAGGAAGAAATCAGCGGTCAATTTTCCGGCATTGGAGCGGAAATAGGTTTTAACGCCGATAAACAAATTATTATTATCGCCCCCATTAAAGATACGCCGGCCTATCGAGCCGGAGTTAAGGCGGGGGACGTTATACTGGAAATAAACAAAGAATCCACTTCCGGTTTGGCAGTAGATGAAGCGGTAAAACGCATTAGGGGAGAAAGAGGCACAAAAGTGGTTTTAAAGATATTAAGAGAGGGGTGGAAAGATTCAAAAGATTTTGAAATAATCCGAGACACAATTCAGGTGCCGACTTTGGATTTCCAAATGGTGAATGATGACGGGGTAAAATCGGATGATGGTAAAATAGCTTACATAAAAATATATAATTTTTATGACAAAGCACCCACACTTTTCTATCAAGCGGCTCTAAAAGCGGTAATGTCCAAATCTAAAGCAATTATTGTTGATGTTAGAAATAATCCCGGAGGTTATTTGGATGCTGCGGTAAATATATCCGGATGGTTTGTGGATAAAGACAAGGCGATAGTTACGGAAGAATTTAGGGATAAATCAAAGAACGAAACATTTTATTCCGCCGGGCCGTCGTTGTTTAAAGATATTCCAATAGTCGTTTTAATTAATAAAGGTTCCGCCTCCGCTTCGGAAATTCTTGCCGGAGCGCTTAAAGATGATAACGGCGCCACAATTATTGGAGAAAAGAGTTTTGGAAAAGGAACGGTTCAGGAACTTGTTTCTTTGCCGGACACTTCAATGATTAAAATAACCGTCGCTCACTGGATAACCCCGGCCGGTCATATGATTGATAAAAACGGAATAACTCCCGACATTGAAGTAAAAGAAAATCAAGACAAAGAAGAGGATTCCACCTCAACTCCAAAGAGCGGTTATGAAAATGACATAGAAAATGATTCGGTTTTTCAAAAAGCCATAGAAGTTATACGAGAAAAAATATCAATTTAGTCTAATCGGTTAGATTTATAAAACACTTTAAAAAAGTGTTTTATAATATAAAAAATGCACCTCTGATATAGGTGCAAAGCCAATATTTGGCTTGGGGTGCTATTTAGGCGGTGGGGGACAATCGATCTTCGGGATGAAGATGTGAAACCTTTGTCATCTGTTCAAATAAGTCCATCAATACCGACGACATAATTATCTCAACAATCTTGGGGTCTGTACCAAGGGCTTTGGAAATGATTCCCACTTGCTCCATAAATTCCTTTCTATTTACGATTCGTGGTCGGGTATTTTCAAAGATAATTTCTACCATACCCAAAAGAATCGTCGCGAGGTGAGCCTCGCTAATACCGACGGACTGGATAATGCTTTCAACGTGTCTCAGTTGAATCATCATCATCTCCTTTCAGTCTGTTAGAATATTCTACATTATATGTGAATGTATGTCAATATTTATATTTTTTACGTTTAGATTGAGGAAAATTTAATGTTATAATCAAAATAATTAATTTTTAAAAAAATGAAGTGGAATTACATACTTATACCATTGATAGTGATTGCTGTGTCTTTTATTGGTGGTTATTTTACTAATTTGGGTATGGGTTGGTACGGATCAATTCGGTTGCCGGATTGGATTCCATCAGGAGGTATTATTGGGATAATTTGGACAGTAATATTTATTTTAAGTGCTATCTCTGTTTTGATTGTTTGGAATTTTACTCAGCATGATAATCTTTTTAGACGAATTATGTTTTTATTTGCAATTAATGGATTGATAAACATCAGTTGGAGTTTTGTTTTTTTCTATCTTCACAAAATGGGTTGGGCGATATTGGTTGCGGCACTATTAGAGGTTTCAGTCTTGGCGATTATTTATTTAATCCGTGTATTGGGAGTTGTTCAAAAAAGTGAATTGGTTAAAGGAACTTATATGTTGCTTCTACCTTATGCCGGATGGGTTATTTTTGCGACATATCTGACTTATACCGTTTGGTCGCTTAATAGGATTTAGTTTGTTGAGTTGTTGTTTAAAATGTTATACTTAGATTACAAAGGTCATAAAATCATTAAATAATTTAAATGCTATGGTCTGGGGAATTATATTGATAGTGCTTGGTGTGGTTTTTCTCTTGGAGAATATGGGTATTTTCTCGGGGGCCGCTTGGGAGTTTATCTGGCCTATTGTGCTGGTTGGAATTGGTGTTTGGATGGTTATGCGAAACAAAAAAGACGGAGTTTCTAACAATAAATGCGGTTGTGGAAAGCCGGGTTGTCCAGAGTGTGATTCAAAAGTTTGCAAATGCGGAGAACCGGGATGTCCAGAATGCGATTCTAAAATAAAAAGAAGCGCTCATAAAGAGATGGACTAAGAAAAATAAATTTTTCATTAAACACCTTCTAATGCGTATATTAGGAGGTGTTTTGATTTATTTTGTTATAGTAATTAGAAAATGGTAATTAGTTATTAAGAAGATTAATGGATGATTGGTGAAAAATTTTTGAAACGGATAAAATGAAAGTTTTTAATAAAACAAAAAATTTAATAGTGGTTGATAATATAACAATAGCTTCAACTATTGCTCAAAAAATAACCGGTCTTATCGGAAAGAATAGCCCATCTTCACTTTTTATCAGGACTCATTGGGGAATTCATACGTTTGGAATGAAATTTCCAATCGATTGTTTGGTTCTAGATAATAACGGGATAGTTAAGTCATTTTATAAAAATATGAGTCCAAATAGGGTTTTTATCTGGCTCCCGATTTACTCCAGAGTGCTTGAATTGCCTCAAAATAGCATTGAAAAAGGAAGGATAAATTTGGGGGATTGTTTGGAGATTGTTTAGTTTTTGTTGAAAGTGATATAATTTATAAAAATTAACATTAAACAACAACAATGAAAAAGATTTTTATTTTGGCATTGATTGGAACATTTTTGATTCCGTCAATAATTTATGCGGCCGAGTTTAAATATGGAAAAGAAAGTTACTTTTTGAATCCATCCGAAACAATTTCTGAGAATTTGTATGCGGCAAGCAATGCGGTGACTTTAAGTGGAAATGTGGACGGTGATGCTTTTTTGGCGGGAGGACAGGTTTTAATTTCCGGTAAAATTGATAAGGATATTTTTGCAGCCGGTGGAACTGTGAATGTGGGCGGAGAAATAAAAGATGATGCCAGAGTGGCCGGCGGAACTTTAATCATATCGGCAAAAATAGGAGGAGAACTTATGGGAGCCGGAGGACAAGTTAATATCGGAAACAGCGCACTTATAGAAAATGATGTTAATATTGCCGGCGGATCAATAAATTTTCAGGGAATTGCAAAAAAATCAGTTGAAGTTGCGGGAAAACAAATTTACATAGACGGACAAATTGACGGCGATCTTGTTGTTCGCGCTCAAGAAGTGTCATTTGGTCCCAGTGCTGTTGTAAACGGTTCTTTTGAATATTATGCGCCCTCTAAAGCCGTTATTGCACAAGGAGCTCAAATAAAAGGAGAGACAAAATTTCATCAAGTTGAGATGAATTGGCAGAAGAATCAGCAGCGTTCAACAGGAATTATGGCTGGTTTATTCACGGGGTGGTGGTTAATTAAAACTCTAATGATTTTGGTAGCCGCTTTTCTTTTCTACTATCTTTGGAAGCCGGGAACAAAAGATCTTATAAAACAATCAATGGAATCTTTCGGTACGTCCTTTTTAAGAGGTTTTGTGTTTATGTTTATTATTCCAATCGCTTCAATTATTCTCTTCATTACGGTTGTGGGAGTTATACCGGCTTTTGTAATGTTGTTATCATACGGAGCCTTGATGGTTTTATCTTGCGTTTTGGCATCTTTGATAGTCGCTTCTTTTGTAGCAAAAAACGTTTTAAAACGATCTGAGCTGGATCTTAATTGGTGGGTGATATTAATTGGAGTCTTGGTTTTTCAAATAGTAAAATTGATTCCTTTTGTGGGGTGGATACTTAATCTTGTGTTCTATTTTGTCGCTTTTGGGACAATTTGTTGGGTTGTTTGGGAAAAAGTTCTATCTTATAAGAAATAATTTTTAAGCTATTAATGAGCAAAAGAAATTCAATCATTTTTGTCATTTTAGCAATACTTTTAATAGGTATTGCTTTTGTGGCGGTTATGCGGTTGCTTACCCAAGAAGATACCTGGTTGTGTGTAAACGATCAGTGGGTTAAGCATGGCAATCCGTTTCAAGCCATGCCGGAAGGAGTTTGTGGTCAGGGTTTAATTGGCGAAACATCCGATTGGAAAATGTATAAAAATACAGATTATGGATTTCAGTTTAAATATCCGCCTTATTGGGGGATAGAGGAATATGGTTTAAAGGGAAAATCTCAAAAAATATTTCAATTATTATTAGCTCAACCGATTGTTGATAGAGAAAATAATCCCAATAGGAAAGTCTTT
>DAOOCG010000012.1:3022-14860 GCA_035408245.1 Minisyncoccota bacterium | reverse complement strand
TAGGAATTAGGGATTTGAAAATATTTTTTGCTCTTCAGTCTTAAAACACATATAATTAAAGGATATGGATTACAAACAAAAACTTAATGATCTTCTTCTGATGTGCGCCAAGCAGGATGCTTCTGATTTGCATATCGCCGTTGGTCGCCACCCGACCCTAAGAATTGATGGTTCGCTCGTTCCACTTACTCGTGAATCTATTTTAACTCCTCAGGATGCTGAGGGTATAGTTCAATCATTGCTTACCGAGCAACAAATGGGGGAACTTTCTTTAAAAAGACAAGTTGATTTTTCATATACTTATGAAGACAAAGCTCGTTTTAGAGTGAATGCTTATTATCAACGTGGATATATGGCAGCAGCTTTAAGATTAATTCCGGCACAAGTTAAAACAATTGAAGAATTAAAATTACCGCCGATTCTTCATGATTTTTCAACTCTTTCTCAGGGGTTTGTTTTGGTGGTGGGTCCGGCCGGACATGGTAAATCCACGACATTGGCGGCATTGTTGGATGAGATAAACCATTCTCGAACCGAGCACATGGTTACTATTGAAGATCCTATTGAATATATTTTTGTTCAAGATAAAAGTATTATTTCCCAACGTGAAGTAAAAACCGACACTATTGATTTTTCTCAAGCATTGAGATCTTTATTAAGACAGGATCCGGACGTGGTGATGATAGGGGAAATGCGTGATATGGAATCTATTTCTACCGCTTTGACAGCCTCAGAAACCGGACATTTGGTTTTTTCAACTTTGCATACTAATTCGGCTTCACAAACCATAGATCGTATTATTGATAGTTTTCCATCAGAACAACAAAGTCAGATTGCATCTCAATTAGCTGCAACATTGGTTGGGGTTATTTCGGAAAGATTAGTGCCTCGCATAGAAGGAGGTCGCGTTCCCGCTTGTGAGATTATGATAGCTAATCCGGCTATAAGAAATTTAATTAGAGAGAGAAAAACTTATCAGATTGATCTTGTTATAGAAACTAATTCCCAAGAAGGAATGGTTACTCTTAATCGTTCGCTTGCTGATTTGGTTAGAAGAAGGGAAATAAGTTTGGAAAACGCAGAGCTCTATTCGCTTAATCCATCAGAATTAAGAATCCTTTTGGAAAAATAATTATAAGATCGTAATATGTAAGTGTGGACGATAAGATAAAGTGACTTAAATAAAATACTTTTTGAGAGATAAATAAAAATGGCAAAGTTTAAATACCAGGCAAGGAGTAAAAATGGAGAGCTACAGGTTGGTTTTGTTGACGCTCCATCAAAAGAAACAGCTGTCAGCATACTTAGCGGACACGATCTTTTTATTTTAAGCATTGAATCAGCCGAAAAAAGGGGTTTAAAAGATAAAATTTTTCATATTCTCAATCGGGTGAAGGTGAAAGATTTAATGCTTTTTACTCGTCAATTATCAACTCTTTTGGAGTCTGAGATGCCTCTTAATTCCGCATTGCAGTCTCTTTATGCTCAAACCAGAAATCTTGTTTTAAAAGAATCCGTTTTTCAAGTTCTTCAAGATGTTGAATCCGGCTTATCTCTTTCTCAAGCACTTGAAAGACAGAGACCAATATTTTCAGATTTTTATGTGAGTATGATTCGTTCAGCTGAGGTGACGGGAAGATTGGAGGAGTCGATGTTGTTTTTGGCAGGTTATATGGAAAGGGAGGCGCGTTGGAAGGGAAAGATTTTAAATGCCATGATATACCCAGGTGTTCTTTTGGGATTATTTATTGTAGTGGCTGGCGTTATGGTGGCTGTCGTTTTTCCAAAAATTCAACCAGTTTTTGAAGAATCAAATGTTCAACTCCCTATCATTAGCCGCGTACTTCTTTCTGGAGGAAAAGTAATATCCGATTGGTGGTGGGTGGTTTTGTTGGTTATTATGGGATTGGGTTTTGTTATTTACGATTATCTTAGAAGTAATGAAGGTAAGGCTGTCGGAAATCAGATTATTTTAATAATTCCCGTTTTTGGAGAATTGTTTAGAAAAATTTATATTTCTCGTTTTTGTCAGTCACTTTCAGTTTTAATAAAGGGAGGAATTCCAATTACTCAAGCGATTGAAATAGCCTCATCAACTATCGGCAATGTGGTTTATCAGGAGGCTTTAGGCTCCATTGCTCAAGGCGTAAGGGAGGGAGCTTTATTTTCAAATCTTCTTGGTGAATATCCTAAATATTTTCCCGTCATGGTCAGTCAGATGGCGGCTATTGGAGAGACGACGGGCCGAATTGATGAAATGATGAATAAAATATCCGATTTTTATGATGCTGATGTTAATGAAATGATGGCCAATCTTTCTGAGTTACTTCAGCCGATTTTAATCGTTATTATTGGAGTTTTGATAGGATTATTATTCGCTTCAATTTTATTACCTATTTATAATTTAGCGGAATCATTCAAGATATAGCACACAATATATTTTTGTTTAATAAAATATAAAGTACACTTTCAATTTACACAGTAAAAAAGATTAATATTTAGTATTTAAAAGATTATTAGTGTATAATTAAGTATTAAATAAAATAATATGATAAAAATTAATTCACAAAAAGGCTTCACTTTAGTTGAAATGTTGGTTGTTGTAGCAATTATTGCTATTTTGGCGTCTGTATTTTTAGTTGGACTTAGGGGTTTTAGGGGAACCGCTTATGACTCAAGAAGGATTTCCGATTTACAGAAAGTTCAAAGTTATCTTGAACTTTATTACAATCAAAACAGGATGTATCCAATAGCGGGTGATTGGACCACTCTTTCAAATACGCTTAAAAATGCCGGTCTTGGGATTTCTAGTTTACCCAATGATCCGCTTGGTGTACCGCGTACGTATTATTACACCTATGATGATCCCGCAAATCCTCAAAAATATGTTTTGGGAGCGATAATGTCGGATGCAAATTCTAAAACAGTTACGGACCAAAAAGGCGTTTTATTGTTTTTAGATGAAGGTGGTAAACCAGACGCCGAATGTGGTAATGCAAGTTCTGCTCCGGTGGGAGGAGTTTTTTGTGCAAGTGCCGAATAAATTTTGAAAGATGTCTATATATCTAGAATTAGTGCTTTTTGCACTTGGATTGGCAATTGGGAGTTTCTTAAATGTTTTTATCCTTAGATATTCTCCTGAGGATAAGTTTTTTGACTGGAAAAGAACCAAAGGACGCTCTCATTGTCCTCATTGTCACAAAACTCTTTCTTGGTATGAATTGATTCCCTTAGCCAGTTATATGATTCAAAGGGGACGTTGCCGAGTGTGTCAGGCTCGCTTGACCGTTCAGTATCCTTTAGTTGAATTGGCTAGCGCTCTCATATTTGTTTTTGTTCCTAAAATAATTCAAAACTTTTTCTTTTTTACCGGAACAAAATACACCCTTCTCTTATCTGGTTCATCGGCAATATGGATAATAGTGTTTCTACTTTTGTTGTCGGCTTTTATTATTGATTTAAGACACTACATAATTCCCAATACTGCCAATCTTACTATTTTTATATTGGGAATACTTTGGGTTGTTTTGGGTTCTGAATTGGGAGTTTTTTCAAGTGTTTTCGGTTCGTCTTTTCTTAAACAATATGGAGTGGCTTTGCCGTCTTTCTCCTCAATTTGGTTAAATCATCTTTTGGGGGCGGTAGCGGGGTCTTTGTTTTTCTTTTTGATTGTTGTTTTGTCTCGCGGAAAAGCAATGGGTATGGGGGATGTTAAATTAATCGGAGCTTTGGGACTTCTTTTTGGCTGGCCCGACATTGGAGTTGTAATTTTATTGTCTTTTATTATCGGAGCAATAATATCCGTTTTTCTGGTTATCAAAAAAGACAAAAAACTTTCGGACAAAGTGCCTTTTGGGCCGTTTATTGTAATAGCTTCGGCCGTTGTCTTTTTTGTGGGAACTGGATTGATGAAGCTCTATTTTGGTATAATCGGATTATAGATAAAATCTAAATCCGAATATCCAATCTTTAAATATTTTTCAAATTTATTTGGGAATTGGGATTTAGAGGCATGATAAATGCTTTAATTCGGTTTTTTAATAGAAATGTTTTTACTTAATAAAATAAAAACGGTAAAAAATGACAGCGGTTTCACTTTGGTAGAACTTATGGTGACGGTTTTTTTGATTTCCGTGTTTGCTGTGTCGGCGGCTTCATTTAATCGCACATCCGATCAACAAATAGGACTTTATCGCGAACAAGGGAAAGTCGCCAATGCTTTTTATGAAGCGCGTTCAAAATCAATAACAACATATAATAGATCCCAACAATCGGAAAATGTTCCCTGCGGGTATGGTATTCATATAGAAGATCCAAAGGAAATAATAATTTTTAAAGATCTTCCCGAAGGAGTAAATGATCCACAATGTCCCATCCGTTCATTTGGTCAACCAGTTTCCGGTTTGTATAGCGGTTTAGAAGAAGACGTTCAAAAAATAACTTTAAAGGATGTGAGTATTAGTTTGGGAGATGGTCCCGATGAGGGTGTTTCAATCGGCCCGGACAATCCGGTTGATTTACTTTTTGTTCCGCCGGACCCAAAAGTTTTTTCAAATTTGAATAATTTAACGGATAATAGCGAAGGATTAGAGTTAAGACTTTCAGCTCCCAGAGTTGCTTCTTTAAGACTTTCTATATTCATTAACAAATTTGGTCAAATAATTGTTCAATGAAATACTGGATTAAAATAAAAAATCAAAAAGGACAAATATTGGTGGAGGTTATGGTGGCTTTGGCTATGGTGGTCATAGGTCTTTTGGGGCTTTTAAATCTTCTTTCTTCATCAATCGGAATGAACAAAGTTATTGCCGATCAATATATCGCTTCATATTTGGCTTCAGAAGGAATAGAGATTATAAAGAATATCGTTGATAACAACGTTGCTGATCCAACTAATGGAGAAGGTTACGCCAGGGGACTCAATCCTGGAACCAGTGAAAACCCCTCAATTTATGAAGTCGATTATAACTCTCAGGAAGTTTCCTCTCTTAGCGGTTCTTTGCGTTATCTTTGGTTTGATGAAGAAAATTCAAAAAGATACAGTTACTTACCCCAAGGAACGCAAACCCCTTTTCAAAGAAAGATTGCTATTAGTTATGGAGCTCAAGGATTGGATGAGTTAGTTGTTCAATCAACTGTTTCATGGGTGACTCGCGGAGGAATAACCTCTTCAATTGTTCTTGAGGATCATTTTTATAATTGGAGATATTGAGGATAATATGACAATCAAAAATTTAAAATTTAAAATTTTCACCTTTGTTAAATTTTTTATGAATGGTAAAAAACACCAACAAGGATCCACATTGGTGGAGTTACTTATTGCTCTGTCTATTTTTGCGATATTTATCACTATTGCTATCGGCGGTTTTTTGCAGTCACTTACCAATCAAAGATTAGTACTGAAACTTATTTCAGCAACAGATAATATGAGTTTGACTATAGAACAAATTATGCGTGAAATGAGAGTCGGCACATCGTTTATGACACTTACTGATGGAATTAGATTTGATCGTCCAGACAGTGATGATTTGGGAATGACGGTTATGAGAAGGGTTACTTATACCAAAGAACAATCTCCCTGGGATTCAACAAAATTTGCAATAAAACGTGAGGTTCAGGATTTGGATGATAATGGAATACCTTCTGGGCCTCCAATATCCGATTACATCACTTCTAATAATGTTAATGTGGCTTATTTTAATACAACGGCTCAAGCTGAATATACTCCCGGACCATGTCGTATTAATATGGTTTTTGGGGTTAAAGCTGAAGATAAAAAAGTGTCAATAACAAATTATATCCAAACAACAGTAAGTTCTAGAATATTTTCAGATATATGCGAATAAAATTAAGTCAAAAGTCCTGCCTACCGGTAGGCAGAGAAAAAGTCAAAAGTTTAAAGAATAAAAACCTTCGATTAGGACAGGTTCTTCGACAGAACTCAGGACAAGCAATGCTGATTTTGGTTATGGTTATTGGGTCAACGATGCTTGGAGTTTCAACAATTGCCGGGTATATTTCTTTGCAAAAAATACGCACTGCCACTGATATTGTTGATTCGGCAAAGTCCATATATGCAGCTGATGCCGGTGTTGAATGGTGTTTTTATCAAAGAAAAGATAATCCGGAAACACCTTGTAATAATGAAGGAAATCAACCGGTAATGGGTAATGACTCATCAGTTTCTGTTAATCAATTGGGAAATATTGTTAAATCTATCGGTCATTCTAATCGATCGTATAGGGCGTTTGGAATATTTTTGGATCAATTTAATTAGCGATAACACAAATATCCGGTAGAAAATTGAGCTTTCTATGGGATGAGGCTGGTTTTAATGATGATAACAACAAGCATTAATAGTTATGGAATTTACTGAAAAAAAGGAAGCGAAAGATAGAATCTCCAGGTTAAAAAAACTGATTGATTATCATCGGACTCTTTATCATACTTTTGATTCTCCTGAAATTGATGATTCCGCTTTTGATACTTTAAAAAACGAATTAGAAGAGTTGGAAAATAAATATCCGGATCTGGTAACAAGCGATTCTCCGACTCAAAAAGTCGGAGGCCGACCGCTGGATAAATTTGAAAAAATTCCTCACGAATCTCCGATGTTGTCTTTTAACGATGCTTTTTCGGAGCAAGAAATGACTGAGTGGTTGGAAAGATTAAAAAATTATCTTGGCTATGATTTTGACAAAGGTAATTCCAAAGAACCTCTTTTTTATTGCGAACTTAAAATAGATGGTCTTGCTATTGAATTAATTTATGAAAACGGAGAATTTGTTCAAGGAGCAACCAGGGGAGATGGATTTATAGGAGAAGATGTTACTCAAAATCTAAAAACTATAAATAAAATCCCAAAAAAACTTGAACAACTTGGGAAGTGGAAAATTCCTCAGCACTTGGTTGTCAGGGGAGAGGTTTTTATTACTAAGAAGGAGTTAGAGAAAATAAATAAAGAACAAATCAAGAAAGGACTTAAACCCTTTGCCAACGCAAGAAATCTTGCCGCCGGATCAATAAGACAGCTTGATCCCAGCATAGTTGAATTGAGAAAGCTTCAATCTTTTCAATATGACATAGTGACAGATATGAAATTGGAAAATCACGAGGACAAACATAAAGTCTTAGCTTCTTGGGGGTTTAATATTAATCCTCACAATAAATCCATTAAGACGATAAAAGAAGTCTTGGAATTTAGAGATTTTTGGGAATCAAAAAGAGATAATCTTGATTATGAGATTGACGGAATAGTGGTGATGGTAAACAAAAATAAAATTTTTAATCAAGCGGGAGCGGTGGGCAAGGCTCCTCGAGGCGCTATAGCTTATAAATTTTCTCCTCGCCAGGCAACTACCATAGTTGAGGATGTTATTGTTCAGGTGGGCAGAACTGGAGTTTTGACCCCAGTGGCGGTTTTAAAACCGGTAAATGTTGGAGGAACAACAATAACTCATGCAACTTTGCATAATTTTGACGAGATTGAGAGATTGGGAGTTAAGATGGGAGATACAGTAATCGTCACGAGATCGGGAGATGTTATTCCCAAAATAATTCAAGTCATAAAAGATTTAAGATCGGGTAGGGAAAAAAATATAAAAATTCCGCTTATTTGTCCGGTTGACGGTTCAAAAGTTGTAAAGGATGGAGTTTTTATAAAATGTTCCAATCCAAGATGTGGAGCAAAAAATAGAAGTCTTATACTGCACTTTTCTTCCCGAAATGCTTTTGATATAAGAGGTTTGGGGGACAAAATTGTAGACAGATTTTTGGATGAAGGTTTAATAAGTGGTCCGGCTGATATATTTGAATTAAAGGAAGGGGACATATCGGTTTTGGAAAGATTTGGCGAAAAATCGGCAAAAAACCTTATTCAGCAGATTGAGAAAGCCAAAAAAATATCTTTGGACAGATTTTTGTACGCTTTGGGTATATTTCATGTCGGTTATGAAACTGCCAGAGGATTGGCAAAAAAATTTATGTCTTCAAAAAATAAAGTCACAATAGAATTATTGGGAAGATTTTTTTCTTCACTATCACCACAGGAGTTTGAAGAGATGTCAGATATTGGACCAAAAGTTTCCAAAAGCATCAAGGATTGGTTTGAAGAAAAAAGAAATCAGATTCTTTTGCAAAAACTTTCAAAGAATGGCGTTGAATTGGAACCATTTAGAGAAAAAACAACCGGTGTTTTTGCTAAATTAAATATTTGTTTAACGGGTTCTCTTGAGTCCATGTCTCGTCCAAGAGCTAAAGAAATTATTGAAAATAACGGAGGGCATTTTAATTCGGATGTTACTTCTAAAACCAATATATTGATTGCGGGAGATGACCCGGGCTCAAAATTGGAAAAAGCAAAAAAAATGGGAATAGAAATTTGGGATGAAAAAATATTTTTAACAAAAATCAAATAAACATCAAATGAGATTTTTTATTACAAAAACTATCTGGAAAATAATTGGCATCGGAGTGGTTATTATTGTTGTTTTAACCGGAGTGTTTATCGGTTTTGTTGAAGTTAGATTTTATAAAGCCAATTTAGCCATTAAAGAAGCAAATAAACGATTTAATGAAACCGTAGAAGTTGTTTATGACAAACAAAAAGATTTGGATGTGGGCGAGGCAACTCCTTTTGGAACTTTATACAGATATACAGAACTGCTTCAGGTTGGAGCCGATAAAGTGGCGGCAACCTATTTTATAAAAGAGGAAAGAAATAAAGAACTTTCACGTTTAATCGGCGTGTCTGAAGGGATGCGTTGGGATTATATAAAGTTATTAAAAGCTGATCAGGAAATACTCAGTAAAACAAAAAATTACGGAGATTTTATAAAAATAGATGATCCATTGCCAATAATTATGAAAAAAGCGGTTAATGGAGTTTGGCAGATAGAATCAATTAATTACACTTTCAACACCCTTTATTAAGGGTGTTTTTTTTCGTATACTGTTTAAATGGCTGAAATAAACGAATCATCTTTGGAACATCTTCTTTCTCTTTCCAGAATGGAAGAAAAAGATCAGAATAGGCGGACAAAAATACTTAAGGATCTTTCTAAGATTTTGGATTATTTTAACGAATTGAAAGAAGTTGATACCGAAAACATAGAACCCATGAGTGGCGGCACTTTTTTGTCCGATGTTTTAAGGGTGGACGAAGAAAAATATAGAGATGTGTCTTCAAAAAAGGAACAACGCGATATGGCGGTTGACCAGTTTCCAAAAAACGAAAATGGATATTTAAAAGTGCCCGGAGTTTTTGAATAACAGATACTAATATGCAAATGTCTACTAATGATACAAATAAGTAAGAATGAACACTTTTTTCAATAAAAATTTTACAATTGAGGAATATCATAAAGGATTAAGAGAAAAAAAATTCTCTGTTTTTGAAGCGATTAAGGAGTTTTTTATTTACGCTCAAAAAGAAGATGTTAAAATCGGAGCTTTCTTGGAATTTTATAAAGACGAAGAATTGGATCGCGCTCAAGAACTTGATTTGCAATTGGATAAAATCGAAAAACTTTCCCCGCTTTTTGGAGTACCAATAGCAATTAAGGATAATATACTAATCAATAAACATAGAACCACATCTGCTTCAAAAATTTTGAAAAACTATATCGCTTCTTATGATGCGACCGTAATCAAAAAACTCAAAGAACAAAATGTTGTTTTCCTTGGTAAAACAAACCTTGATGAATTTGCGATGGGATCTTCAACCGAAAACTCAGCCTTTCAGTTAACCAGAAATCCATTGGATATTAGCCGGGTTCCCGGGGGATCGTCTGGGGGATCGGCAGCGGCTGTGGCGGCGAATATGTCTCTTGGAGCGCTTGGTTCCGATACGGGAGGGTCTATAAGACAACCGGCTGGATTCTGCGGAGTGGTTGGTTTAAAACCAACTTATGGAGCCGTTTCGCGTTATGGTCTTATGTCCCTTGCTTCAAGTTTGGATCAGATTGGACCATTGGCTAAAACCGTTAAAGATACGGCTACAATTTTTAAAGCAATTAGCGGTTGGGATAAAATGGATTCCACTAGCGCTCAAATTGATTATTCTTCAGTTGATAACTTTGAAGATGTAAATGTTAAAGATTTGGTAATTGGCGTTCCTAAGGAATATTTTGTTGATGGAATGTCCGATGAGGTCAAAAAAGCGATTGATGAATCAATCGGAAATCTTCGCAGAGATGGATTTAAAATAAAAGAAATCAGTCTGCCTCACACAAAATATGCTTTGTCTTGTTACTACATCATTCTTCCAGCCGAATGTTCCGCCAATCTTGCCCGATATGATGGAATTAAATATTCGGCCCCAGATGAATTAAAAGGGGAGGATATGAAACTTTTAGAAACGTATCTTAAAAACAGAGGGTCGGCTGTAGGAGAGGAACCTCGTCGAAGGATTCTTTTAGGATCATTTGTTCTTTCGTCCGGATATTATGACGCCTATTATTCAAAAGCTCAGAAAGTTCGTCGGCTGATACTTAATGATTTTCTAAAAGCTTTTGATAAATCTCAAGACGGAGTGGATGTTATTATGGCTCCGGTTACTCCCACAACCGCTTTTAAAATAGGGGAAAAATCGGATGACCCTCTTTCAATGTATCTTTCCGATATTTTTACCATTCCGACTAATTTGGCCGGTTTGCCGGCAGTGTCGTTACCGACATTAGGAGATTTTAAAGAAGGTAAATTACCGGTTAATTTTCAGATTATCGGAAAGCATTTTGACGAGAAAACAATTTTAGCGCTTGGAAATTACTACGAAAAAAATTATGGCCAACTTAGTTAATTGGTTTGTAAACAATTTTGTCTGGTTTCAAGCCGTTTCAGTTGCTCTGTCGGTTGTGTTTTTGGTTTTAATTATAAAAATAATTATCAAAATTGATTACTACGGCGATAAAAGAGAATATCAATGGGAGATAGCCAAAATTGACAAAATTTATCAAATTAAATCAAATAAAATCTGGAACTCGGCTTATTCGGCTCTTAAACAATCTAAACCTGATCTTTGGAAAAAAATTATTATTGAAGTCAATGATTTTTTTGATGATTATCTCAAAGTTATCGGCTATCTTGGAGACAGCGAGTGGGAGAGATTGGTTCAGGTGGAAAGCAATAAGATTTCAAATATTGAAAAAATAAAAAAGATTTGTGAAGAAAAAGTTTTTAGTCTTTATTCCAATCCGGAAGCAAGTTTGGGTTATGAAGAAGCCAAAGAAATTTTAAGAGAGTTTAGGCAATCTTACAGACAATTGGGTTTGATGGATAATAATTAGTAGATAGGAATTAGTAATCAGTAATTAGGAATTATTGATTAGGGGTTAGAAAATAGAATATTTACCAATCTATACAAATGGATATAGATGGATAGGAGAGCGTTTTATTAATAAATAAAAAAAAGAGCTCGGATAGAGCTACTTGCGCGTATTTAGCAGGGGCGGTATCTCACTGTTGGCTCCACTCAACCCGCAAGTTGAGTTTCATAGCCTGTCGCCTATTCTGCGCCCGCTAAATCGTTTGTTTTCGCCCAGTCTCCAGGGATCGAACCTGGTTGTCTCTCGACCCCGAGAGATTCTTGCCATTAAGAAAACTGTTCTATCCGAGCAAGAATAATTTAATCCAAAATAAATAATTTGTCAACAAAAAATCTCCATAAATTAAGTTAAGAATCAAAACGATGCGCGGGCGATGGGATTTGAACCCACGACCTCTGCCGTGACAGGGCAGCGCTCTAACCAGCTAAGCTACGCCCGCATTAGTAAAAGTAGTCTATCAAATTTTTAGGTTAAATCAATACTAAACAATTCTTTTTATAATAACCAAAGGTTT
>DAOOCG010000012.1:0-2922 GCA_035408245.1 Minisyncoccota bacterium | reverse complement strand
CTTTTTTCCGGCAAATTCGGCCTGAAGTATCGTGCTTCTTGGTATTTTGCAATCAAATTGAGAATAGATATATTGGGTAAACCCCGAGCAATCAAAAGCATTTGGGGCATCTTTTGAGGTGGCGCCATATTTATAAGGAATTCCGACAAATTGTTTGGCAAATTCAACAACGGCAATTCTTAAATCTTCTTTTGAAATATTATTCTTTTTCATATGATTAGGATTATATCATTTGTTTTAATAAAAAAATAATTTTTAGTGTTGTTGTGCCACGTGACAAAAAACACTCGGTTTAAACCGAGTGTTTTTTGTTTTATGTGGTTGCGGGAGCTGGATTCTCACCTCATCCCTCAACGAGTTCGGAATTCGTTAGAAACTCTCTGTTTCTAACATCCCGACTGGTGTCGGGATTGTTTTCCAATACGGAGGACTAAGCGTCCTCCGACCCACCCCTATTCAAATCCAGCATCCCAAAAAATATTCCGCATTAAGCGAAATATTTTATTTTGTTGCGGGAGCTGGATTTGAACCAGCGACCTCCAGGTTATGGGCCTGGCGAGCTACCAGACTGCTCTATCCCGCGATATGTTAGTAGACGAATTATTGCACCTTATAGAAAATGTGTCAATTTTTGCAAAATTATTGTTTTTATTGATATAATCATAAAACATGCTGGATATAAAATTTATCAGAGAAAATTTAAAAGTTGTCAAAGATTCGGCGATTGCCAAGGGTTTTGATATATCTTTTTTAGATGATTTAGTTGCTTGTGATGAGGAAAGGAGAAGTTTGATCGCTCAAATTGACAAATTAAATTCAGAAAAGAAAAACAACACCGATAGAGAGAAGGGTAAAGAAATTAAAGATTCGTTAAAAGAAAAAGAAGAAAGATTTAGAGAGGTTTTGGATAAATTTGAGAAATTAATGCTAAGAGTTCCCAATCCATCAGCTCTGGATGTAAAGATTGGAACTGAAGCGGATAATGAGATCGTAAAAACATGGGGAACTATTCCTGCGTTTGATTTTAAAATCAGGGATCATGTGGAGATAGGGGAATTGACTGATTCAATAGATATTGAGAGGGGAACAAAAGTGGCTCAATCGGGATTTTATTATCTAAAAAATGGAGGAGCTCTTTTGGAATTGGCGCTGGTAAATTATGCTATGAAAAAGCTGGTTTCCAAAGGATTTGTTCCGGTAATTACTCCAAATGTCGCCAAGGAGAAAAGCGTGGTTGGGTGCGGATATCAAGCTCGCAGCGACAAAGAAAGGCAGATTTATCATATTGAAGGAGAAGATTTGGATTTAATAGGGACAGCGGAGATTACTTTAATGGGTATGCATAGTGACGAAGTTTTAAACGGATCGGAACTTCCGATTAAATATGCCGGGTTTTCTTATTGTTATAGAACAGAAGCCGGAAGTTATGGAAAAGACGTGAGAGGAATATTGCGGGTTCATGAATTTAGAAAAACCGAGATGGTGGTAATTTGTAAACCGGAAGAGTCGGATATTTGGCATGAAAAGTTGCGCGAGATAGAAGAAGAAATTTGGCAGGAATTGGAAATACCTTACCAGGTAATAAAAATGGCAAGCGGAGATTTGGGAAGTGCGGCAGCCAGAAAATATGATATTGAAGCTTGGATGCCGTCGCAAAATAAATATAGAGAAGTTACCAGCACCAGTGTAACGACTGATTTTCAAACAAGACGTTTGAATATAAGAGCAAAAATAAATAATGAAACTGTTTATCCCCATGCTCTTAATGGAACTGTATTTTCAGGAAGACCAATTATAGCGATTATGGAAAATTATCAAAGAGAGGATGGTTCATTTGAAGTGCCGGCGGTTTTGAGGGACTTTGTTGGTAAAGATATTATAGAAATAAAAAAATAACGCAGATCTTTATTTTTCTCTTTTCATCCTTTATATTCTATTTGATTTGTGACAGAATAACTTTTGTTTTTGCACAAATGAAGATGTGGTAATTAAATAACTGTTTTTGGAAATAAGTTTTTCTATTTTTGGAGTGTTTGTAAAAATGGGTATGGCAGGGTAGCTCAACGGTGGAGCAGGGCTTTCATAAGGCCAAGGTTGTGGGTTCGAATCCCGCCCCTGCTACAAAATAAAACAATCCGCTTGTGTTGGGTTGTTTTATTTTTGCGGGGAAGAGGGATTCGAATAGGGGTGGGTCGGAGGGCGCTTAGTCCTCCGTGTAGGAAATTATTCAAAACCGAGGGTTTTGAAAGAGTCTCGAAATTATTGAGAGACGAAGTGAGATTCCCGCCCCTGCTACAAAATAAAACAATCCGCTTGCGTTGGGTTGTTTTTTTGCAGGGAAGAGGGATTCGAATAGGAGTGGGTTCTGCCGGAGGCAGATGAGGAAATCTGACTATCGCAGACAGGTTATTCAAAACCGACCGTGTATCGCCTAAAGTTTTGATGGTGGCGTAGGGATTAAAATAGGTGGATTGGAAATTCAGTCTCTAAATAATAAATTTTTGATTGGTGCTATTTTGGGAAAATAGATGATTTGCCATTAAATTAATGGCTTAAAACTTAGTCTTCTGCTATTGCTTTATTTATTAAATTGTGATATAATTAATTTGTTCTTTGATAACTAAAGAAAAACAAACAAACCGCCTTGCGAGGCGGAAACAGAAAGGTGGAGATCATGAAGAGAGCTCTCGTTGTCATCGCTATCATGTTGTTCGCGGCTGGGGCGATTGCCCAGCAAGCTACTGAGATTGTCCTTACGGACAATATCAGCATTGACCCGCTGGGAAACCAGTGGGTGCGCGCCGACGTCGGCGCTGGCGAGGCGAACTACTGGGTTGACCAGATTGGGTCGATAGCGATGGGCAAGGTGGATGGTCCCGCGACCATTCAATATACCCTTGACCACTACTACACGATGGCACC
>DAOOCG010000011.1:4479-16613 GCA_035408245.1 Minisyncoccota bacterium | reverse complement strand
ATTTTTTATGCTTGAAACTATAAAACTATTTAACAGCTTCTTTAAGAGCTTTGGCAGCTCTGAATTTTGGCTTGATTGATGCTGCAATCTGAATCTTTTCTCCAGTGCGAGGATTAATTCCTTCTCGGGCAGCCCTCTTGGCAACACGAAAAGTTCCAAATCCTGAAATCGCAACTTCTTCTCCTTTACCCATCGCTTTAGTGATGGTGTCAAAGATTGCATCAACAGCAGCTGTGGCTTGTTTCTTAACTTCAATACCAGTAGCTTTCATTAATGCTTCAACTAAATCTGGCTTTTTCATATGTATATTGCTTGTTCTATGGTTTAGCCGACCTTTAATGCTATTTGCAGTAATTATACACTATAAGTATTTTAAAAACAACAACAAATACCGCTTCAAACCTTGTTGTTTTACCACAACATCAATAATATGGCTTAAAATCTATGTATTTTAACAATCAAAAACCCCGATAAAATCAGGGTTTTTGTTATTAACAGCTTAATTTAATCAATCTTCAATCACTAATTCCCAATCTCTAATTCCTAATTATTAATTACTAATCGCTAATCACTAACTACTTGGCATATTCCACCGCTCTAGTCTCTCTAATAACTACCACTTTTATTTCTCCAGGATATTTAAGTTCTGATTCTATCTTTTTAGCTATTTCTCTGGCTAACTGAAGAGATCCAAAATCGTCCGTTTTTTCGGGAGTAACAAATATTCTCAATTCTCTTCCGGCTGAAATAGCATAGGCATTTTTCACCCCCTCAAAACCGGAAGCGATATTTTCCAAATCCGAAAGACGTTTGATGTAGTTTTCGAGAGTATCTCTGCGAGCTCCCGGTCTGGCGGCTGATACCGCATCGGCTGCAGCGACCACATAAGCTTCATTAGAAGCATACGGATATTCTTCATGATGAGCTTCCATGGCTTGGATAATAGTATCATTAACTCCGTATTTTTTGAGAATCTTCCTTCCGATTTCAACATGACTTCCGGCAACTTCGTGGTCAATGGACTTTCCAATATCATGGAGTAACGCTCCCTTTCGGGCAATATCAGCGTTAACCCCTAATTCTTCCGCAATCATACCGGCAAAATGAGCCACTTCAACAGAATGTCTCAAAACATTCTGACCATAACTAGTTCTAAAATTAAGTCGTCCAAGAAGTTGGATTATTTCTTTGGGAAGATCATAAACTCCAACCTCATAAGTAGCCGCTTCTCCAGCTTCAACAATCCTCTTGTTGATTTCTTGATTTGCCTCTTCAACCTTCTCTTCTATTTTAGCGGGTTGAATTCTTCCGTCTTTAATAAGTTTTTCTAAAGCTAATCTGGCAACCTCACGTCTTATAGGATCAAAAGATGAAATCACAATGCTATCAGGTGTTTCATCAATAACCAGCTCAACTCCGGTAAGTTTCTCAAAAGTCCTTATGTTTCTCCCTTCTTTTCCTATAATTTTACCCTTGAATTCTTCATCGGGGAGTTGGATGGTGGTGGTGGTTAATTCCGCGGCTGATGATCTGGCATAACGCTGAATAACAGTTGTTAATATTTCAAGAGATTTCTTTTCTATCTCTTCGCGTCTTTCGCTCATCATTTTTTTAAGATATTCGGCCAAGTCTTGTTGATATTTTTGTTCAACATCTTTTAAAAGAACTGCTTTTGCCTCTTCCGTTGAAAGACCGCTTATTTTTTCAAGTTCTTTTAGAATGTTTGCCTTAAGCTGTTCAATATAGCTCTTGGCTTCACCTAATTTAGCAATATCGTTTTGGATACCCTTTTCTTTTTCTTTAAGCTCTTGGGAATCGCGTTCAATAAGCTCTTCTTTTCTTAAAAGTCTTTCCTCTACTTTATCAAGTTGGTTTTTTCTATCTCTTTCTTCTCTTTTAATTTCTTCAAGAATTTGTGTGGCTTTTTGTTGCGCTTCTAAAACCACCTCCTTAGCTTTGGTCTCGCTCTTTTCCAATTGATGCTTTATTTTTTCCTCTAACGATGATGACTGTTTAGAAACGACTCTCTGCCTTATTATATAACCGGCCATCAAACCGGCTAAAAGGGCCACTCCAATATAAACAAAAATGATTGTTTCCATGTGTAACCAGACCCAGATTCTTCTCGTTGGCTTTCGGGTTTGTTTTTTCTAGAACTAACATAAGCTGGTAAGAATTCATCTAAGGTCAAAAATTAATTTAAATTCACGATTCAATCATACCCCCAAGCCCACCACCTCGTCAAATAAAAGAAATGATTATCAATAACTTGTCTAAACTTTATTCCTGATTACTTATTACTATTCCCTGTGTTATATTTAACTTATGCGAAACACGGTAGTTTTAATGGTTCTAGATGGATGGGGAATCGGAGCTCAGGGAGAATCCAATCCGATTCACGTTGCCAAACCCAAAAACATAGAATACGTAAAAAATAACTTTCCATCAGGAGCTCTTCAGGCATCTGGAATTGCCGTCGGTTTACCATGGGGAGAAGAGGGTAATAGTGAAGTTGGCCATCTTACTATGGGTGCTGGAAAAGTCATATACCAACACTACCCCAGAATATCTTTATCTATAAGAAACAAAGATTTTTTCAAAAACCCGACTTTTGAAGCTGCTTTTGATCATGCTAAAAAAAATAATTCCAAAGTAAATTTCATCGGACTTGTTGGAGAGGCTAATATTCACTCATCTTTGGAACACTTAGACTCTCTTATTGCTATGGCAAGACAAAAAAATGTTCAATTTTCCATACAGGCATTTACTGACGGCCGCGATAGCGGACCTCACTCGGCTTGGTCCCTTATCCAAAAATTGCCCGTTGATCATTTGGGTAGTATTTCCGGAAGATTTTATGCAATGGACAGAGATAAACGTTGGGATCTGACTTCTCAAGCTTATTCGGCTTTAGTTGGAAATGCACCGGTAATTCCTTCATCAGAAATTCAGAGCCATATTAAAAAAACGTATGAAAAAAATCTCAACGATGAATACATTATTCCGACTATTATTAGCGACGCCAAAAATTCTATCTGTGATAACGATGCGGTGATATTTTTCAATTTCAGAGAAGATAGGCTTCGTCAGATAGTAGAGAGTTTAATAAATCCCAATTTTTCTCAATTTCCAATCAAAAAATTACAAAATATTATTTTTGTCTCAATGACCCAGATTAGAGAAGATTTTAATATTCCCGTCGCATTCCCTCCCCAACACGTTGATAATCCACTCGGAAAAATAATCGCCGGTTCGGGAATGTCTCAATTAAAAATCGCTGAAACGCAAAAATATGCCCATGTTACATTCTTTTTTAACGGACTAAATGATGCCACTTTTAAAAATGAATATAGAATACTGCTTCCATCTAAAATAACCCCCAAACAAGATCAAGATCCAGAGATGATGGCGCCAGCCATAACCACCCGACTAATGCAAGCCATAGAGGAAGAAGCCTTTGATTTTATTTTAGTAAATTATGCAAACCCCGATATGGTTGCTCATACTGGAAATTTCAATGCTTCTGTAAAAGCAATTCAAATTATTGATGAACAGATCGGAAAAGTTATCCAAGCTGTTCTAAAACATAATGCCACTATGATTATTACCTCAGATCACGGCAATGTGGAAAGACTTTATAATCCCCTCACGGGAGAACCCGAAACAAAACACGATACCAGTCCAGTCCCCATCTATCTTGTGGGAAATAAATATATGCGCCCCCAAAATCCATTTGAAGTCAAAGAAAAAGAGCGATTTACTATAGGAATGCTTTCGGACATCGCCCCCACCATTCTTGAATTAATCGGAATGCAAAAAAATCCGGATATGACCGGACAAAGTCTTTTGAGACAATTGATGCATTAATAAAAAACTATCCTGTTGGATGGTTTTTTATTACTGACTTTCATTCATTATTTTAGATTTATTCTTTAATAATCAGCATTAAATCCGAGACATTGAAAGCCCGGCGTTCAACTTCTATAAAATCTCCAAGTTTAATAAATAATTCATACGAATCGTCATTTTCAAGATTTTTAACCGGATCTATTTTTTTATCAAAAACTTTTTTTAAAGTTAAGGCATCAACAATAGCTCCGGCAATAGGAGTATTATCATATCCATCCGAAGCAAAACTGGAAACCAATAATCCATCTAAAGAAATTTCTTTTTTGTAAGCTTGTGCCAAAACACCCAAACACGCTTCTTGATTTCTTCCGCCAACACCGCTTCCCATAAGAGTAATAACCGTTTCTCCAGCCATTACTAAAACGCTTTTTTCTTTTATTTTTTTTAATTCCGGAAGAAAAACATCCCGTGCCTCTCCTTGAATTGATAACGATTCAATATTTGAGTAGTAACCCAATTTTCTGGCAGTTTCAACCATCGCTAAAGCGGCATCTTCATTACAAGCCAGTATAAAATATTTGCATTTATCGAAATAATGCTTTTCTTTGGGTGTTTCAATAAAATCAATGTTATCAAACGGTATTTTATATTTATTAAGAACGGATATCGCATCATTAATTGTTGATGAATCAAAAACTGTCGGCCCAGAAGCTATCGTGCTCAAATCATTACCGCACACATCAGAAACAAAAAGAGAAACCGAGGTTGCCGGATAAGTTAATTTTGCCAAATTACCTCCCTTAACCAAAGAAAGATGTTTGCGAACGATATTAAGTTCGGTAATAGAAGCCCCTTGGCGAGTTAATTCTTTAAATAATAAAGAGGAATGTTCCATTTCATCCAATGATCCACACAAAAGAGACGACCCCCCTCCTCCGGTAAAATAAATAACCAAATCATTCTCTTTTAAGTCACTAACAACAGAAACAATTGTTGAGGTGGCTTCAACATTTGCCTTAGATGGCCTTGGATGTGTTCCCCAATAAATATCCACATTTTTATTTGGTTTTGCGGGTTTACAAGATGTTTTAGTATCAAGAGCAATGGCGCCGTATAATCTTTTACCCAAAACATCGGCGATTACCGAAACAGCTGCGTAGGATCCTTTTCCAAATCCAATTGCAAAAATTCTATTATAAAGACTTAGGTCAATTTTTTCTTTTTTGCCAAGATCGCAAATAAACAAATCGCTGCCTTTAATATAAAATCTTTTTCGGGTTGTTTTTTCTATATCAATAGCCTCATAAGCGCTTTCAATTATCTCAAGAGCGTCTTTGCGCATTTTACTGACAGCAAGACTTTTTTTATTTAATATTATTGATTTAGAAAAAAACATATTTTAATTGATTAAACAAATCAATTCTTTTTTAAACCAAGCCAAATTTTAGAATCTCCTATTTTAGTTTCCGTTTCAGCATCAAATTTATTAGTCTGTCCGATATAAATTTTTGTTGCTCCCACCTCCTTACTTAAAGCAGTTGGGTTTGATAGAACAAACGCCTCAATATCCGAAACGCTTTTTATCCAAACATTAATTTTATCTTTAGGAACAAAACCGGCACTTTGTCTCAAATCCTGAATTGATCTGATTAGTTCTCTTAATAATCCCTCAGCCTTAAGTTCCGGGGTAATATTAGTATCTAATTCAAAATCATCTTTTATTTTAGAATCAAAAATTATGTTTTTTACATTTACTTCGTCTTTTAATATTTCCAAGAGTTCCGGGTAATTTTTAATATTTGATATTTGATGTTTAATGCTTAATGAGGATAGCGGCTGTCTCACTTTTATTCCCGCCTCAGCTCTTTTGGCTAATGCGGAACTGGCAACATTGCGGATTTCTTTCATAGCCGAAAGAAAATCTTTTTCGATTTTCAAACTTTTAATCTCCGGCCATAATTCAAGATGAACCGAATCTTTAGATGGGAATTTGTATGTTTTTTTAATGGATTGATACAAAGCATCGGCAAAAAACGGAGTAAAAGGCGCCATTATTTTTGATAGTTGAAGAAGTACGAAGGCCAAAACTACGGAAGCCGTTTGATGATCTTTTGCGTTCTCGGGTTTTTGAAAACGACGACGCGAACGTCTAATGTGCCATCTGGATAAATCATCCACAAATTCTTCAATATTCCTTGTAGCCGCCACAAAATCATATTTATCCATCCGTTGGGAAACAACTTCACAAACCTCAGCTATCCGTTGAATAATCCATTTGTCTAAGATATTTTTACTGGAAGGAATTTTTTCAATATTTTGTTTATCTTTCCCATATAAATTCAAAAAAACAAAGGAATTATATATGGTTAAAACCAATTGCCTTAAAATTTTTGCAACCTCATTCTCATCAAAGTTTTTCGGTTCCCCCGGATCATTAGCGCTATAAAAATACCAACGCACCGCGTCAATTCCGTGTTTATTAATTATTGCCCAAGGATCTACTATATTTCCTTTGGATTTAGACATTTTTTGACCGTATTTATCATTGATGTGCCCCAAACACACTGCGTTTTTATAGGGAGTCTCATACTCCAACAATGTCGCTACCGCTAATAATGTATAGAACCAACCTCTGGTTTGATCCACAGCTTCGCAAATATAATCTGCCGGATAAGTAATAAACTTTCCGATATTTTTTACATTCGTATTTTTTTGATTATTATTTACGTCTAATTTTTGATTTACAAACGGGAAGTGATCTTGAGCAAAAGGCATTGACCCAGAATCAAACCAAACATCCGCCACTTCTTTTACTCTTTTCATTGATGCCTTGCATTTATCACAAGGAATGCTCAGTTCATCAACGTAAGGTTTGTGATAATCGGCAAAACCCTGATCATCCCTTGAAGAGGGCAATATTTTTACGGTGTGCGTTCCGGCTAATTCTATAAAATCATTTTTTCTTTTTTCTTTCTCAAAAACCGATTCTTCCTGGCTCCACCCGGAAAGAATTGTTTCAAACATCCAAAGAGTGTATTCGTGCCCAACAATCATAATTGTTGAGTTTTTAAACTTTTTTTCACATCCTTTAATAAATGAAAATATTCTGCCGGCAACATCTCTTAAACTTTCACCCTCTGGGGGGCGCTTCATAAACTTTTCTTCCAAAGAAGAGAAGAATTCATGGTAACGTTTTATATTTCCACCATCCAAAGTCCCACAATAAATTTCTCTAAGATTTTTATCGGATATTACTTTTTTTACACCCAAAGAATCAGCGATTATCTGAGCAGTTTGTTTAGTTCTGATAAAATCCGAAGTAAACACCGCATCAACAGATGTTTTTAATTTCTTCAGCAAAGCTGCTGATTTTTTAACTTGAACAATTCCTTTTTTTGTAAGCGGATATTTATCCTTATTTTTGGGATCGCTATTTATAATATTATCTATATTATGACCAGCTTCTCCGTGACGAACTAATATATATTTATTAGTACTTGAAGGTAATAATTTATTTACTTCATCATAACTTCCTACTGCCTTGGTGTGTCCACACTTGGAACATTCCCAAATTGGAAGAGGTGTTCCCCAATACCTCTCTCTGGAAAAATTCCAATCTTTTATATCAGAAAGCCATTCTCCAAAACGTCCATTTTTAATGTGTTTGGGAACCCAATTAACCGATTCATTGCTTTTCAAAAGTTTCTTTTTGAGTTTTGACATCGCCACAAACCAGGAACTTCTTGCATAATAAAGAAGTGGAGTGGAGCATCTCCAACAATGAGGATACTCATGGGTGTAGGGAAGTTTTTTGAAAAGATTTCCTGATTTTTCAAGATATTCAAATATTTTTTCTTCGGTTTCTTTATGTTTTACCACCATCCCCTCAAATCCTTTAACATCTTTGGTAAACTCTCCTTGTTCATTGACTGTATGATGTTGAGGAAGATCAATCTTCTTACCAAGATTATAGTCATCTTCTCCATACATCACCGCAGTATGCACTACCCCGGTTCCATCCGTTGTAGTAACAAAATCAGCCGGATAAATTTTATAGGCGGTTGGTTTTTTTAATTCTTTAATATCAAATAAAGGCTGATAAGAAATTCCGATTAAACTTTTTCCTTTAAATTTACTTTTAATATTAACCTCCTTTAAAACCGGCTCAACAAGATCTTTAGCTAAAATGAAATTTTCATTTCCTTGTCTGGTTACGACATAATCAATTTTTTCTCCCACAGCCAAAGCCACATTTCCAGGCAGTGTCCAAGGAGTTGTTGTCCAGGATAAAATATATGTTTTTTCATCAGTGGTAAAATATTGAACTTTACCCTGAGTTTGTTGAAAGACAATTTTTTGCTTTGGTAATAATTTAAATTTCACATAAACCGAGTTATCAGTCACTTCTTTGTATCCTTGAGCCAATTCATGTGAAGACAATGATGTTCCACAGCGATAGCACCAATTAACTATTTTGTGACCCTTATACATCAAACCTTTATCCCAAGCTTGTTTTATTATCCACCAAAGGGATTCTATGTAATTTTTATGGTATGTGACGTAAGGATTTTTTAAATCCAACCAAAATCCCATTCTTTCGGTTAACTTCTCCCATTCACTTTTATAAACCCAAACCGATTCTTTGCATTTTTTATTAAATTCGGCCACTCCATATTCCTCAATTTGTTTTTTAGAAGTTAGTCCTAATTGTTTTTCAACCTGAATTTCTACCGGAAGTCCGTGAGTATCCCAGCCACCTTTTCGAGGAACAAGAAAACCTTGCATTGTTTTAAAACGCAAAACAACATCCTTAAAAGAACGAGCCAAAATATGATGAATTCCCGGACGACCATTGGCAGTCGGCGGACCTTCCCAAAATTTAAAAACTTTGGGGTTTTTTCCTTTGACTGTTTTTAGTGTTTTTTTAAAAACGTCTTTTTCCTTCCAAAGTTGTAAAACTTTCTCTTCTATTTCTGGAGCGTTAAAGTGTTTGAGATTTCTTAACATTTTCCGATTGTATCACAGAAAAAACCGCTTGTTAAGCCAAAAAAATCTTTAATTTTGGAGTTTAGGGATTGTCGTGTGGTATTATTCTAAAGACTCTAAAAAATATGGAATCAATAATAAACAAAAAGGCTCACTTTGATTACCAGATAAACGACACCCTAATTGCCGGAATTGAACTTTCGGGACATGAAACAAAAGCCATCAGATTTGGTAAGGCTCAGTTAACCGGATCGTTTGTAAAAATATATGGAAGACAAATGTGGCTTGTGGGAGCAACTATCGGACCTTATCAGGAAAAAAATGCCCCCAAAGATTTTGACCCAAGTCGCTCAAGGAGATTATTGGTTAACAAAGCGGAAATAGAAGCTTTAATGGGAACCGTATCTGCAAAAAAAGCTATACTCATTCCTTTAAAACTTTTTGAAAAGAAGGGTAAAATAAAACTTGAAATAGGTATGGGAATAAGTAAGAAAAAATCGGACAAAAGAGAAGTGATTAAAAAAAGAGAAACCAAAAGAGAAATAGACAGGAAGATTAAGGGGTAAATAATGGCAGGAATTTCACGTCGTCCCTCAACAAGTTCGGGACTCCTTAGACATCTTGTTCTACCGCCAAATCTTTGGACGACACGCGGTCAGATTTTAAAAGATAATTTCTTAATTGTTTTTTTAAATATTTATGACCTGAACCACTTTTAAGAAATATTTCCCTGCCCTTTGCATCTTTTATATCTATATAAATTTCACAATATATTAATTGCAAAGGTCTTCTATTTTTTGTTGATAAAACTAATCCATTCATATGAGATTTTAGTCTTTTCTTTAAATTAGAGGAGTATCCTATGTATAGATTTCTATCTTTTTTACTTTTTAATACATAGACAAAATACATTTTGGTGAGTCGTAAAATAAAATTATTTATTAGCTAAATAATTTTACCACGCCTCTACCCCGTAGAAAACAAAACAACTCAGTTTGAGTTGTTTTGTTTTCTTTACGGGGTGGAGATGGCGGGAATTGAACCCGCGTCCGAGATAGAGATTTATAAACGTCTACATGCGTAGTTCTTCAGAAAACCTCCGAACAATTTTTGCTTTCCATTTAGTCCTTACGGATTGAAAAGCGTTCTCCGCAAGCAAGCTTGATTTATAACACCGGCAAATTCCCTATCAAGCGTCGGGGACCGATGCTCTCGCACTAAAAGGCGAAAGAAAACCTATTCTTACGCAAAAGCGTAAGCAGGCGCCATTTTGTTGGCAATTTATGATGGCGGTTTTACGATCCACCAATCGACACGCAGTTTATAAAAGTACATACCCCGTCAAAGCCGAGTCATCCCCATAAACACCCTTTAATCCTACCACACTTGACATTTTTATTCAAGTATGTAATAATATGAGCACAGTACACGAAAGGAGGCCTATATGGCCGGCAAGAGAGACAAGCGTGTGAAGAAGGCGATGCACCGCCTCGCCAGCGGCGAAGCGGGCAACGGCTGGGCGGCCAAGCGCGCCGCCAAGATCTCGAATCGTCGCAACCAGGGGCGACGACGATCACCCAACCGCTCCAAGGGCTTCTGCCGCAAGAAGTAGAGCGACAGCACCCTCACCTCTCACCTGCTCCCGCTCCCCCTCCCCTAAGTCCCGCTACCCAGCGGGACCTTTTTTTATTTATTTAAGTGATTATTTAATTTGACAAAATTTAACTATTGCCGTATAAAACAATCAGGACAATCAGGAGGTTAAGATGATTTGTGAACAATGCAAGGGCAAGGGTGAAGTAGTTATTAGATCTTCTATGGGATTTAATCTTGTAGCAAAATGTGGGATTTGTAACGGAACTGGTAAGACTGATGAACCAGACGTATGCCCCACCTGCAATGGCGCAAAAACAATTCTTTCCACGATAGACAAAGAACATCCAAATGTTAGGATTCGGGTAAATTGTCCTGACTGCAACCCTAAGGTAATTATTATTGAGCAATAATTGAGAGTGTAGACTCTCTTTTTTTATTTATTTAAATGGTTATTTAATACCCAGATTAATGATTTTATTATTTTTGATATTTGATTTTTGATTCTTTGTTTTTATCTGTTTAGTCTTGCAAACACCGATATTCTGTGTTAATCTCTTGCTTGTTAAAGCAGTAAATACACAAACATAGTTACTTACAATAAAATCAACCAGAAAATCACAGCACCCGAGCTTCGGGTGGTTGATGACATCGGAAATAATATCGGCGTTATGACGCGCGATCAGGCGCTGGAATTAGCTGCCCAAAAAGGATTGGATTTAGTGGAAATATCCCCGACAGCCAATCCGCCAGTTGCCAAGATAATCAGTTTTGATAAATTCCGTTATCAACAAGAAAAAGAATTCAAGAAACACGCTCAAAAACCGACAGGGGGATTCAAACAAATAAGAATCAGTGTCCGCGCTGCCGAAAACGATTTTAAGATTAAGGTTAAAAAATTGGAGGAATTTCTTGAAGAAGGAGACAAGGTTGAAGTAATGATGGTTTTAAGAGGCAGAGAAAAATACAATCAAGAATGGGCGAGAAAAAAGTTTGCAGAGTTTTTAAAACTAATAACAGCTGAACACCAAATTACTATGCCCATAAAACCGGGTGGTAAGGGATTGGTAATGCAGATACAAAAAACAAAACAATAATCAGCAATCATGAAAAAAACAATCACAACCAGATTTAGAGTAACCAAAAACGGAAAAGTTCTGCACCGCACTATGTCACAGTGCCATTTTAGATCCAAAAAAACATCCAACCAATTAAGACGATCCAGTGGAACATCTTCAGCCGCCTCATCAATTATTCATCGAATCAACAGCAAACCGGGAACGTTGTAATCAGTAAACAGAGATTAGTGGTCAGTGATTAGTAGACACACTAACTAAAAAATAATTTTACTAATCACTTATTACTAGTTGCTAATCACTAACTAAAATGACCAGAGTAAAAAGAGGCACTATTGCCAATAAAAAAAGAGCGAAGGTTTTAAAGAAAACCAAAGGTTTTCGTTGGGGAAGAAAATCCAAAGAAAGAGCGGCTAAGGAAGCTTTGCTTCATGCTCAAAGCCGAATGTTCAAAGGAAGAAAAGAGAACAAGCGTAATTACAGAGCATTGTGGCAAACCCAAATAAGCGCTGCTGTTAAAGCCCAGGGAATTTCATATAGTAAATTTATCGCCGGACTAAAGAAAAATAAAATAGAGTTAGATAGAAAAGTGCTTGCCGAAATTGCCAACAAATATCCGAAAGTTTTTAC
>DAOOCG010000011.1:0-4379 GCA_035408245.1 Minisyncoccota bacterium | reverse complement strand
GCTTTCCAATTATTTTCATAAGCTATTTTGATCACCTCTAACGTTTGGGATAATGTTCCTATTTGATTAAGTTTTATCAAAATAGCATTACCGGATTTTTCACCAATAGCCCTCGTTAAACGTTTTGAATTAGTAGTGGTTAAATCGTCGGTAATTATTATTTTTTGAGGCATATCTTTTAAGAGTTTGGAAAAATCATCAAACGCTTCCTCTTGAAACGGATCTTCTAATGACACAATGTCATATCTGTGAATAATACCATCGTAAAGCATGGATAATTCTTCGGGAGTTCTTTTTTCTCCTTCAATTAAGTAGGTATTGTCGGCATCATTATGAAATTGTGAAGCGGCTACATCCAAACCTATTTTTAACGGATAAAGATTTCGATTAATCAACTCTTGCAGCATTTCAAGCGCTTCCTCGTTTGTTTTAAAAGGACAAAGATAACCAGCCTCATCTCCCAATAAAACATTTTCTTTTCCGTATATTTTTATCAATTCTTTTCCCAACTTGGTATAAAATTCTTTTCCAACACTCAATCCAATAGCGAAATCATCCGTTGTGGGAATAATCTGAAATTCTTGAAAATCCAAACTCTTTTTTATACCAAATTTTTTATTCCAAATTTTGGGTATTTCAACATGTGCCCCGCCATTAATGACGTTAAAAATCGGATGGGGAAAATTATTTGATGTTTGTTTGTCTTTTAAATTTTTAACAAAGAAAGAAGGCTTGATGTTTGATATTTCTTTAATGTATTGATAGAGTTCCAAATTTTTAGATTTTGAAATCGCCCGAGCAAAGGAAAGCGACAAAGAAAGAATTAAATTGGCTCCGATATTACTTTTATTATCCGTGCCATCCAAATCAATCAGAAAATCATCAAATTCTTTTTGATCTCTAAAATCATTATTGATTATTTTATTCTTAATCAGTTCAAATTTTTTAAGAGCAACTTTGGGTTCAAGCGCTTTAACCTCATGAATTCCGGTGCTTTTTCCAGAAGGAATACTTGCCCAACCCAAAAACTCCCGATTATTTTCTTGAGTATTGATTTTTGCTTCCAAGGTGTCTTTGCCTCGGGAATCTTTTATGATTTTTAGTTTTACCTCCTTTATATTCATCGTCTCTCCAATTTATATTTACTAATATCTAATTCCTGCCCTTATGCTTTGCCAAATACATAATCGTTTTTATTACCGAATCGGGATTAAGAGACATTGAATAAATCCCCTCATCCACCAAAAACTTGGCAAATTCCGGATAATCACTTGGGGCTTGTCCACAAATTCCAACATATTTCCCCCTGGCCGTGCATTTTTTGATAACTTGTGAAATTAAAATCTTGATTGCTTCATTATTTTCATTTGCGATTGAACGAATCCTTTCATTTCCGTCTCTGTCAATTCCTAAAGTCATTTGGGTAAGATCATTTGAGCCGATACTCATTCCATCAAATATGTCCAAAAACTTATCCGCCAAAATTATATTTGAGGGAATTTCGCACATAACATAAATTTTCAAACCACTTTTTCTCTCAAGACCGTTTTTCTCTATAAGGGCTATGACTTTTTTACCCTCCTCGACGGTCCGACACACTGGAATCATTACCTGCACATTTGAGAGTCCCATCTCTTTTCTGACTTTTTTAATCGCTTTTACCTCTAAAATAAAAGCTTGGGCAAAAGAAGGGTGATAATAACGAGAAGCTCCTCTCCAACCAATCATTGGATTTTCTTCCTGTGGCTCATAAAGCTCTCCCCCGATAAGTTGTCGGTATTCATTTGTTTTAAAATCCGAAAACCTGACAATTACATCTTTGGGATAAAATGCCGCTCCTATTTTAGCTATTCCGCTGGCTAATTTATCCACATAGAATTCCTTTTTGTCTTTATAGCCGGCTGTTTTTTTATCTATCTGGGAAAGTATTTTTTTGATTTCTGGATTTGATGTTTGAGATTTTAAATTTTTGTAATCAATTAATGCCATCGGATGTATTCCGATATTTGAAGCGATAATAAATTCCTCACGAGCCAATCCGACTCCTTCGTTGGGCAAAAATGATTTTTCAAAAGCGGTATCCGGAGTGGCGATATTCATCAATATCTTTGTGGAGATTTTTGGAATTTTTTTAATATCATGTTCCACCACCTTAAAGTCCAGCGATCCATCAAATACAAAACCTTCGCTTCCTGTCGTATCAACAGTTATCGTCTGATTATTCTTTATTGATTTGGTGGCGGTCTCGCTTCCGACAATACAAGGAATTCCCAATTCACGCGAAACAATAGCCGCATGAGAAGTTCTTCCCCCTTTATCAGTCACTATAGCCGAAGCGATTTTCATAATCGGCTCCCAATCCGGATCGGTCATATCGGTTACTAAAACCTCTCCCTTTTTGAATGTTTGGATATCTTTAACATCCATTATTATGTGGGCTTTTCCGGACGCTATGCTTGTTCCCACCGACAATCCTTTACATAAAATTTTTCCGTTTTCCAAACGGATAAATTCTTTCATTTTGGAATAGTCTTTCTTCGCTTGAACAGTTTCTGGACGAGCCTGGATTATGTATAACTTGCCGCTCACACCATCTTTGGCCCATTCCAAATCCATTGGCGTCCATTTGTGGTGGACTTGAGTGTAGTGATCTTCAATCATTTGTGACCATCGCGCCAAAGTAAGAATTTCTTTTTCGTTTAAAACATAGGATTCTTTTTCTTTTTGTGAAGTAGATATTATTTTTGTTGACTTCCCTGAAGAATTTTTATCGGCATAAATCATTTTTCTATCCTTACTCCCTATCTTTTTATCAATAATAGGAACTAATTTTTTTTGATTTAAAAACGGCTTAAAAACCAAATATTCATCGGGAATAACTTCTCCCTGAACAACCATCTCTCCTAAACCCCAAGCCGCATTAACGATAATTAAATCCTTAAAACCCGATTCAGTATCAACTGTAAAAATAACTCCTGATGCACCTTTGTCGGATCTGACCATTTTTTGGATTCCAACTGATAGTGCCACCTCAAGATGGTCAAAACCCCTGTCTTGCCTGTAAACAATCGCTCTGTCGGTAAAAAGAGAGGCAAAACATTTATGAACTGATTTCAATACATTTTCCGCTCCGCTTATATTTAGATAAGTTTCTTGTTGTCCGGCAAAAGAAGCACCCGGCAAATCTTCGGCTGTCGCTGATGATCTGACAGCAACGTCTACATTTTTAAAATACTGCTTTTCCATTTTTTTATAGCCGACAATGATTTCTTTTTCCAGATCCTCTGGAACTTTAGAATGTAAAATGGCATTTCTCACCAACTCTCCTCTTATTGAAAGATTTTTTAAATCGTGAATATTTAAACTTTTAAGAGTGCTTTTTATAAAAGCCTTAAGCGTTTGATCGCCAAATTTGGCATTATCAACAAAATAACGATAAGCTGTCGCCGTAACAACAAATCCCCCAGGAAGATTAACCCCTTTGGGTTCTAATTTTTGAATCATCTCTCCCAAAGAAGCGTTTTTTCCTCCGACTTCCCCGACATCAGCGATGACTAACGACTTCAAATCTTTAGTGTATGGTTTGTGTGTCATAATAAAAAACGTTATTGATAACGCTTTTTATTATAACATATAAATTTGGATTTATTTTTTTATTTTCAGTAATTTTTATAATCTATGTCATTTATCTGGTGGCGTTATAAATTGCTTTTATTTCCGACGCGGATAATGCGTAATTATAAATACGAACATCATCTATATATCCTTGAGTTCTTCTGCTTGAGCTATTTAATCCTATCGTCACGTTTTGATAGTTGGTGGCCACAGTTGCTTCGCCAGTCATCTGTTTAATAACATTTCCATTCATATACATTTTCCAGCCATTAGTTCCATATGTTGTTGTTATGGCCAGCAAATGCCAACCGGTCAACGAATAACCCGTATATGATATGGCTTGCACTCTGTCAGTCTTGAAGGTGTCAGAATATATAAGACCGGTAGTATATGGATAAAAACCGCCATTGGAGTTGGCGTATCCGGTTAATTGAATTAACCCATTGTAAGGATTTGCCGGAATTTCATTATCTAATTTTATCCACATCAACAATGATGCTTCTGCAATACCATGGGTAGTACTGGCTAATTGAGTGGGAATTAAAACATGATCGCTTGTCACTGTTGGGGTGTTAAATTTTCCAGAATACGAACCAACTTTACCGGTTCCATAATGACTGCCAGTTCCATACCAAGTTCCATTAAACCCGTAAGAGGATTTATCATATACCGTTCCCCCGCTACCCTCTTCAAATGTCCAATATCCAACAAGTCCTGTGTCTTTGAATGGAGAAAGGGATTTACTGGATCCAACTTCATAGACA
>DAOOCG010000010.1:18431-18997 GCA_035408245.1 Minisyncoccota bacterium | reverse complement strand
CCTCCGCCACCACCTCGAGCTGATGATGAGACAACAGACAAAAGATTTTTATTTACAGACCACCCACTAGTAAATTCAGCGTAAGTTTGACTATTTGTTCCAGCAGTCTCAACGTTACTATTTATTTGTTGGTTTTGAATAGTAAATCTTATTTCTCCAGACCCCTCACTCACAATAAGTTTCTTTTGAGTAGGATTGTTATAACCGTATATCCCACTCTGATCAATTGTAACTTGCCCAGCCAAAACACTTCCGTAATAAGCTCTCACGATAGTCTGGGGTGGAGCTAAACTATCATTAATCTTAATTTCTCCAAAAAAAGACATTGGAAACGCGGGAAATGATTGTCCATAAACAATTGTCGGAAAAATCAAAAATGATATAAATAAATATTTTTTAAAAAGAGATAATTTCATTAATAAAATTCTACAACTGAGTTACGTTAGCATCTGGAGTCCTCCAAACAGTGGAATCGAGATAAGTAATCGCGGTTCCAGTTGTTCCGGAAGCACCAAATTTCCAAGCAACACTGCTGATGTCAAAGTAGTTATATCCAATAGCTTGCA
>DAOOCG010000010.1:0-18421 GCA_035408245.1 Minisyncoccota bacterium | reverse complement strand
GTTCGCTCCTCCTTGTGCTCTTGAAGGAATAGAAATACTTAAGCTAAAGGTAGCTGTTTGACCTTCGGCGATCTTGTAGTAAGCAGCGCCGTCGATAGTAGCAGTAGTCACGTTGGTCGGCTGAGCGAAGCTAGCACTTACACCAGCTGTCTGAGCTGCAGGTGATCCATCGCTAGCAACTACACGAACTGTAAACGGAGCTCCGGTAGTTGTAGAAATGTATATATCATCTCCAGTAGCAGTAACGCTAAAGCTCAAAGCTCCGCTAAGAGTTCCGGTATCACCAGAATATGTTGGAGCAGCGTAAGTGGCACTTCCACTAACAAAAGCGAGAACTGGTGACTGAAGGGCGACATACATAGTGTCTGAGATAGCACTTCCAGTCAACCTGGCTCCAGTAATACCGGTTCCATCGCTGGCCTCGGCAGTTATATGAGCATTGGTCAAGTTAATTATGGATGAAGTAGCGCTAGTAGCAGCACCAGTGTAAGCAACCTTAAAGGTCATTTGCTTAGTAGTGTCTTTAGGAATAGTAAAGAGACCAGACGAGTTGCTGATAGTGGCCTCAACATTGGCTCCGGTAGTAGCAAAACTACCTGATCCAATAAGAGTGCTGCCATCGTAAAGATAAACAGCTGACTCAACGGCATTGAATTGGGTCGCGGTTACAACCAAGTCGGTAACTTTAACGACATCCTTTTCAGCCTTGAAGTCCACAACCATAACGGTCGGGTAAGGATCATTTACGTTTCCATCATCATCAGAGACGATAGCAGCAGACTTTGGTGAAGCTGTGCTCTTGGAAACAATAAGTTTAGCTTGGTCAGCCAAGTTGCCTTTGGCAACGATTGATCTTCCGGCAGTTGGAACAGCGGCAGTTGGAGCATAAAGATCTATATTAGATCCACCCTTGGCGCGAACACCACTGGCAGCGATCTTCAAGAAATTTGCGTTCACGGCAGCGCTGGTACCACCTTGTACATAAGCTGAATCAATAACTGGCATCATGGTCGCTTTTACAGTCAAGTCCTTGTTGCCATCTTTAGGAGCAACAACGGAAAATCCTGAAAAGGTCACGTAGTAGTTAAGAGAATCTTTTGTGACAGTAGTTGGGCTAAGATCAATCTCTCCCAATTTTGTTGAACCATCCCACAAAGAAAGTTTATCAATAACTTTAGTGTAGATAGCATTGTTAGTTCCAAGGTCAAGCTTGACTCTTTGAACTACTACATCAGATTCCTTAGCTTTTATGCGGATTCCAAAAATAGCGGAATCAACATCTCCTGCATAAACTGTTGGGTTGTCTCCAGGAGCTGGGGCAGCTTCAACAGTGATAGTTCCCTCAGCAGTTCCGGTGACAGTCGGCGACACAGTGGTCGTCGGGCTAACAGTAGTAGTTGGGGTAACAGTAGCAAGATAAGCTCTGGTTTTAGGACCAAAATATCCTGCAGCCGGGGTAATTCCGACTGAAGCCTGCCAAGCAGCCAAAGCTGATTTGGTTAAAGCACCAAAATAGCCATAACTTACTCCAGCTGGCATAGTCAAAACACCCTTAGAAACCAAGAATTGTTGCAAAGCAGTGACATCAGCTCCTTTTGATCCCAAGGTGAGGTCTTGAGTGAAAGAATAAGATGACGATCCGCCTGTTTGTCCAGAAAGTTGCGATTGCAAAGCGTTGATTTGAGCCAAAAGGGCTGCGATCTGAGCTTGCAAATCGGCAGTGGTTTGAGCGCTAACAGAAGTAGCGAGCATTCCAAAAGCCAATGCAACGACTGCGACTTTTTTAAATACAGTACTCATTTTAGAATAACAGAAAAATCTATAATTATTTTTTTAACGACAATAAGTTTCTGATAGTTATGAATTTTAGAAAGTCAGTCGTCATTATTATCGACCCGCTGCTTCATCGGTGAGGACGAATCAGTAAGCTAATAACTCGAGAGACTCTTATAATAATTTTAGCAAACAATTATTTGGTTAATTTTATTAACCATGGCACGAATTAAAAACATTCTTATATTTATTCTATTCTCTCATTCATCGATTCATCAATTTCGGCAATGGTGTTCCTTTCAATCATTTCTTATATATCTGTGATAATTTATCAATCTGGCCGAGAATCTCGGCCTGCATTAAAATCTTATTTTCAGATTCTAATGTAGATAGAGATTTTCTTAAAAAAATCCTCATTCTTCAAATGAGGCGCCACACAATAACACAATAGTTATTAATCAATAACTATTAGTTACCACTTCGTTCCGCCTCACCCCCGCCATAAGCAGGGAACAGAACTTCGTATTCAATTGTGTGTATTATAAGCCTTTAAAAATATTTGTCAATTTTTAGACTGAAAATCACATTTTACAGGCTTCTGTATGTTAAAACGACACCTTTTTCCATTTGTTACACTACAATGTTTTGTCTCAACAACTCTATCCTATAACAACTGGAAATATCTAATTCTCTCATTATTAACTCCTATTTCTTTGATTTTTTATCCTTTTTATAGCCCCGAAAAAAGATAGTAAAAATGAGTAAATTATCATAATTTCCCAGCTGTTTTCCTTATCATTTACTGATTTCTATGGTTATTTGAACAGACTGTTTTTTATAAATCTTATACATACTGTATAGATAGATAAATCAAAAAATTATGAATTATCATCTATGATACGCGGTGAATTGTGTGTGTTGTTTGCGCATAAAAAATCTTTAAAAATTGGGGTCAAAAGGTTAATAAACTCACAAAATAAGAGATTAAAAAGGTAGAGATTTAAAACAGAAAGATCTAAAACGAGTGCATTTAGAACAGATGAATTTAAAAGAAGTGAATTTAAAAGGGGTGAACTTAAAAAATGTAAAATTACCCCCAAAAACATCAGTAACCAAGCCACCAAACACCCCTTGTACAATATCCGACGATCGTCGGATATTGTACAACACACAAAAAAGCCTTTTAAATACTGGTTTATTTGGGGTTGTTTTTTACAATTCTAAAAAACGAATTTGGACCCCCGGTTCCCACTCTTTCTATAATATTTTTATCTACCAAACGTTGAACATCATAACGAACGGTTCTTTCACTCACCCCAGGAAGAGCATTAACAAGATCTTTAATATGACAAAGTGTTCTCCTTTGCAAAACGTTCATAACTATTTCATTTCTTTCTTTAAATCCAATCACCGCTTCAAATCTTCCATCATTGGAGCGTTTGTCTGTCATTTTTTCACCCGTTTGAATTGTGGCTTCTTCTCTAATGTTTTGCCTTGCCGGACTTGTTACCTCAAAGTTCGTTTTAATTCCTTCGTTTTTTATTTGTGTTTCGTTACTTATTGCGCTTGAAATATCCTTGCCGGACTCCCTTGCCGGACTCTCTTTTTGCTCGTTTTTTATATTTTCTTCCCCAGCTTTGTTTAAAGATAAGTTGATGTTGGGTTCTTTTTGGATAGTGTTGTCTGATTTTTTATCTTGATTGTCCCCGTTTACGTTTTGTTGTTTGTTTTGGTTTCCAAACTGATGACTTCTGCTACCCAGAAGATCGGATATTCTCATTGGGGGCTTGGAAAATGATTCTTCTATTTTAGGAGCATTTTCTGGTCCTTTTGATTCCAAAAACCTTCTTTGGGAATCAGTTAATTCAAATAGAGCGGATCTTAAATTTCCTATTTCTCTCAAAAGTACTCCCGAATTTACCTTACTGATTTCATTTATTTGAGCTGCTAAACGAACTATTTCTTCCATCTCATCCAGAGAATTGGGGTCTTTTTTAAGCAGGTATTCAATGGCTTTGTTTTCAAGGCCATCTTTAATAGCTTTACGCCCGGAATTTCCGGCTACTCTAAAAATAGCCCAGACAACCTCAAACGAACGTTGAATAAAAAATTCTCTGGAAAACATTGGTTAGGTATTGATAATTAATAATTAGAACGATTCATTAATACTCACAACATAGAAAAGTCCGGCAACAATGTCAACCTTGCCGGAAATTAGTGATTTCCTTGCCGGACTTTTTATAGATTATCAAAAATATTCACCTATTTGCATTTTTAATAATTTTTAAATTATTTTAACGAGTTATCCACAGAAATTGATAAACTAAATATATGTATAGTGGTAAAATTGTGTAAGGAAATAAAAAAATATTTCTATGTTTTTTGAAAAGACAATTAGGTTTTTTCCAACAACAAACACTTTAGTATTAAAAAGGCCGAATTAGTAACCCAATAAAAATCAGTCATCGTTCAGATGGCTTTTTAATTTATATGGAAGACATAAAATTTAACGAATTTAAAATAAAAGATATTACGGAATATCCACCCTCCTTCTCCCCTAAAAAACCAAACGATCGGAAACATTTTATAAAGTATTTGATTATTTTTGTAATCATCCTCATAATCTTCGCCGGAGGATTGTATCTTTGGGATAACTATCTAAGCCCATCAGCCAGAAAAGCTAGGGAGGCTCAAGAAAATTATCAGAAGTATCTTGATTGGCAAAAAGATTACGAGGACGCGATGAGGGCTGATACTTACGGAGGAAAAACCCCCCAAGAAACCCTAGATATGTTTGTGAACGCGCTCGAAAAAGAAGATATAGATCTTGCTAGTAAATACTTTATTATTGGAGAAACAACAACCCAAGATGAGTGGCGAGATGGGCTTGCAAAAAAAAGAGATGAAGGAACACTTGATGAAATAATCGATAAAATTCAAAAATCAAAAATTAATTCGGAATATTCCTGGTCAGAAACTACATGGTTTAATGTAAAAGATAGTAATGGAAATATTGAGAGCTCTATTATTTTAAAAATTAATAAGTATTCTCAAATATGGAAAATAGAGAGTATGTAAAACTCACCACCTCAACAATTATTTTGTTGGGGATTTTTGTAATCACAAAGGTCGTTTTTGCATATGAGCTACCGACTCATGAGTTTTTAACAAACGAGACTACAAAACTTTATTCCCAAAGTTTCCCCAGTGGTCAAAGTATAAGGGGGTATGAATCTTATCTTATGGATGGGATTAGAAGAGAAGATGATCCTCCTCGTTGGATGAATCATTTTTATGATCCCATATATCAAAGGGGACTTACTCAAGACTCTAAAATAGACCCTTTTTATAAATTGGGGAATTGGCAAGAGTCAAAAATTTGGGCTCAGGATGGTTTAAATCAGAACAAAACGAAATATTCTCCGATTATCGCGACAATTCTTTCATCTATTCAATACGGAAGAATAGAGAAATTTTTTCCTACATCTAATTTCACATGGAAAGAAGCTATAAAATATTGGATCCAAGGAGATAAGGAGATGGCTATGTTTACTTTGGGACATATAATTCATCTAATACAAGACATGTCTGTCCCGGATCATACAAGAAATGATCCTCATATATCAAAAAGTCCTTATGAAAATTTTACGGAAAATAATACAACAGCTGTAAAAATAGGGAGTGTCGTAAAATTAGAAAATATTGATGAATATTTTAATAATTTAGCTAATTATTCCAATAATAATTTCTACAGTGAAGACACCATAGGAATACAAAGTGGATATAACTCTCCACAACCAACTGAGTTTGATTTTAAAAACAAGCCAATTTTCCAGATGGGAGATGATAGGTTTGGTAATACGTACAAACTATCCATAAATAGTATTCCATCAGGAGGGTTGATAATTCCCTTACCAAACAGCGTAACAATAGATAATAAATTAGTTATGGAAGATTACTGGCGTCTTCTTGCTCCAAAATCAATAGAATATGGG
The DNA here is from genome assembly GCA_035408245.1 of Minisyncoccota bacterium. Lineage (GTDB taxonomy): Bacteria > Patescibacteriota > Minisyncoccia > UBA6257 > JAGOQP01 > DAOOCG01. Next base: position 12,653 of record DAOOCG010000010.1, on the reverse strand, counting down.
GCTGGAATTATTAATCTATTTTTTGAAGAAGTTGAAAAAAATAAGGATAACCCGGAATTTGTGGAAAAAGAGGAGTCGTTTTTTGGGCAAATAATCAGTGCAACAAAAAACTTTATTTTAAATATAATCGGAAAAAGTAATTTACAAAAAATAGACGAAATATCAAACCAAGATGAAGGATACCCGCCAAATCCTAATTTAAACCCTGATGAAAAACTGACGCCAAGCCAGACTCCAAAAACATCCCAATCACCTAATCCCTCCCAAATTCTACAAGGAACTTCGGCTAAGGTGAGCAGAATCATTGATGGAGATACAATTGTTTTGGAAAATGGATCAATTGTTAGATTTATAGGAATTGATGCTCCGGAATTATCAGTTGATGAGAATAGGAGTAGTTGTCTTGCAAACGAATCTAAAAAGTTTTTGGAATCTATTCTTCTAAATTCCTCTGTTAGTCTTGAATATGGCCCACAAAAAACAGACGATTATCAGAGAACTCTAGCTTATGTGTGGTTAAATAAACAGCTTGTAAACGAAATAATGCTGGAAAAAGGTTTAGCTTATGCCTACAATTTTGGTCATCAACACCCAAAACAAGATGAGTTTGACTCAATTCATCAAAAAGCTAAGTCAGCTGGAATTGGACTTTGGGGAAATTTATGCGATCAAGTAAAACCAGAGACATTATCAAAAGAAAATCAATCAAAAAATTCATCCGCCTGTAAATTTGAGACCTATATGTCACCGTTACATTCTGGAATTCAAATCAACGAAATAGCTTGGATGGGGAGTTTGGATAGTTCAAATGACGAGTGGATAGAAATAATAAACACATCCCCTTCTCAAATAAATATTGAGGGTTGGAAGCTCCAAAGTCCTGATGGAAACATATTTATAGATTTCAATTCTCTAAAAAATAAAATCATTAATCCCGGTCAATATTTGCTTCTAGAAAGAACTGACGATAACTCTGTCCCTTCGGTTAATGCAGATATTATATACACTGGTTCCCTTAGTAACACGAAAGCCGGGTTAAAGATTTTTAATAATATTTGCGATTTAGTTGATGAAGCTCCATCATCTAATCAATGGCCTGCAGGAAATAACACATCCAAAAAGACGGCTGAAAGAGATTTGAATAGTTATGGTTGGCATACTTCTTGTTCAACTGGAGGAACTCCAAAAAGTTCCAACTCTTCTTGTAGCGGATCGTCAGAAAGCGCCGGATCATCAGCCACACAACAAGACAACAATCAAACATCAGAGTTTTATCCGATTGTTATAAACGAGATAATGTATAACCCACAGGGAACAGATAGTAATCATGAATGGATAGAAATATACAATTCCGGAAATAAAACTGCGGATATTCAAAAATGGAAGATATATGAAAACGATACCGGTCATTCTCTTAAATTAATAAAGGGTACCGACAAAATAATTCCCAATGGATATGCAATAATTGCCGAAGATGCCGAACAATTTATTATAGATTACCCGAATTATAGGGGAAATCTTCTTGATAGTGCTTTTTCTTTTAATAATAACGGAGAAAAAATAATTTTAAAGAACCAGGACTTAACAATAGATGAAGTTGATTATAAGTTAGATTGGGGTGGAAACGGTAATGGGAAAACTATCCAAAAAAGCGTAGTTTCTTGGTGTGAGGGAACACCAACACCTGGAGAAGCAAGTATATGTTCTGGTGGTGCCTATTACAGCCCGATTCCAGATCACTTAGTAATAAGCGAGATGCAGCCATCGGGAGATTTATCAAATGATGAATTTATAGAAATATACAATCCGACTCAAAACCCAATTCTTTTAGACAATTATTCAATTCAGTATTTAAGTGGAAGAGCAACGTCAACTCAAAACGCATACAAAAAGAATTTTCCCGATGGTTTGATTGTAAAACCTTTGGGGTTTTTTCTTTTAGCAAATGGACAGGGCAAATATGCCTCTTTAGCTGATATGACATATTCTTTTTCACTTTCTGGAATATCGGCCGGGGGAATTGTAATCCTCTCAAAAGGAACCACAGTCGTTGCGGATATGGCTAGTCCATTTATAGTTGATTATTTGGCTTATGGAGAACCGAGTATTGCCAGCGTTACCAAAGCCGCTATTCCATCTGCTGGCAATAGTTTAGAGAGAAAAGCTAATAGAGGTTCGTTTTGTTCAACAGCTATTCTAGCAGGAGAATTTTTAGGAAATGGATGTGATATTAATGATAATTCCATTGATTTTGAAATCAGAAATTCTCCCAGGCCCCAGGGAGCTGTTAATTTACCAGAACCTCGAACCGCACCTCTTTCACCCAATAATCCAAAAATTTCATATGATTATAATAGATTAGATACTGTTTTATCTTGGGAAAAACCCCTACCGAATGAAGCGATAGAACCATTTGTTTACAACATAATTGATTCTGAAACCGGTTTAACTATTGCATCAACGACTTCATTTTCAAAAGATGAAAGAATATATGAAGTTGGAAGAAATTATTCTTATATGATTAGCGCTTCAGATGTTGACGGTTTGTCATCTTCACCGTCAATTGCTTCCATTTTTGTACCAAGTTTTCTTAAGAATATTTCCTTCTTCTCAGATCCCAACAATTCATCTGAATACATTATTGAAGGAAGTTTTGATTCTTATCCGTTTGTTCCAAATACATTTATTCAATCGGATGATGGCGGTAATTTAGCAATATTTTATTTTAATAAGAACGCCCCAAAAGGACCTGAGCTAACAGATAGTGTTGATAGCCCAGCAAATACTAACTGGACCCAGGAATTAAAGGATGGAATTTTAAAAACTGAATACTCAAGATGTTCGGGAAATGGTGGCGATTCAAACCAAATGACTTTGGCTGATAAACCCTGTCCTCATATTGGAACTCTTTCTCAAGCGCTTGATAATAAGTTAATTGAAGATAATAAATTTTCAGTTAAAGCCTTACCAGAAACAACCCCAACCTCAACAGATTATGTAACAGTAGCATTTTATTCTATGGCTGGATCAGCCATACCAAGCGGAGGTTCTGATTTTTTCCGCTTAGCTGCCATTGATAGAACAAAATATTTTTTCAGTTCTGATTTTCCAACTCACCAACCGCCAAATAAGATTAATAATTTCTTAGCAACAACACATAATGAGACATCTCCTTATGTTACTTTAAATTGGGACGATACAACTGATACCGACAGTGTTGATTCCCAACTCGTTTATGAATTTAACTACCATCTCTCTAATACTATATTTGATGATTTAAAGTGGGCGTCCATTTCGAAAAATATACCCGTAAACATAACCGAATCGGGTGAATATATCTTCTATCTGCGTGTTAAAGATGAATTTGGACTAACTTCAGAATCGGTAACATCGACAGTTAATATTGCGATCCCGCAACTTATTGCTGGTGTTTCTCCTAATGATTGTATCGCTTGTCGCGAAATAGAATTTAGAACAGATAATGCAACACAAATTCAAACCTACAAAGTCGGGCAGACTCTCTCTTTAAATAGTCCAGCTTCAATACTAAATATAATTATAGGATTAAGAACTTTAGGAAGAACAATACCAGAGGCTGGAGTTAAATTAAATTTTTATAAGATGCTCGGACAATCCCCCAACGACGGACTTACTGAAATATTTTCCACAACCACAAAGGGAATACCAAATATAAGCCATCCTTTTATGGAAAAAATAAATTTTATTCCATCTTCTGCGATTAATTTGGAATCGGGTAATTATTTTATTTCACTTGAAACAACTTTTAATGAAAATCTTTCCGATCGTGGATTTGAGGCGGTTCAAACCAATCAATCTTGGTATGAAAACGGCGCGGCTTGGGTATCGGATAATCCTAATAGTTTTGATCCAAAATGGTATCTTTGGGGAGGAAATATATATTTCAAAGTTTTTGGTCTTCTTCAACCTCAATAAAATTAATTGAACAAAAAATAATTGGGTAATTTAAATTAGTATTTTAAACGATACTTCAAACGGTATTAAAAACAATATTTCAAACAATAAATCATTTTTTAAAAGTAAACTATCCGACGATCGTCGGATAGTTTACAACAAGGAAAAGAGTGGCTTAAATACTATATAAATCACACCTATTTTTATTAATTTTATTATCTCACTGTTTTTTTGAAAAATTATCAATTTTGACTGAAAAAATTGGTGTTAGTAAATATTTTAAATGTGTTTGTTTTAAAATATGAAAGGCGATATAACAAAAATAATATTGGAAAAAATCTCCGAGATAGCATGTGGAGTGGCCGATTTGTCATCAGCTATAATTAGCGCCGGATATGGAGCATCAGCAAGAAAAATAAACAGAGAATTTGAAAAACGCCAAAATGAGAGGGGGTTACAAATAAATGAAAAGGAAATAAAACATAAGTTGTATATAATGACTCGACATCTTGAAAATGATGGTTTAATAGAAAAAATTAAAGATGACAAATATATATCTTATAGGATAACAAAAAAGGGGTTGAAAAAACTTAAAAAATTAAAAAATAGGGTTATTCTACCATCATTTCATTATTCTAAACCAACAAATGAAAACGTTGAATTAATTATCGTAATTTTTGACATACCGGAGCGAGAAAAAAGAAAAAGGTGTTGGTTAAGATCGGCCTTAACTAATCTTGGTTTGCAAATTATCCAAAGAAGTGTTTGGTTTGGGAAAACTAAAATACCAGAACAATTTATAAAAGATATTGGAAAAATGAAGATTCAAGAATATATTGAAATATTTTCAATTAATAAATCTGGAACGCTTAAAAATATAGTTAAAAACCCACAACTCTAAAAAGTAAGCTATCCGACGATCGTCGGATAGCTTACTTTTTGTTGTTTAATTGTTTCAAGTGAAAATAAATAAAAAGGACTAATGGTCCTTTAATTTTTGCGCTTTTATGTTGGCACAACTAATTTAATCTTTTCAAAGGTGCTATTTTTTCAAATGACTATCAATGAGAGAATCGAGCTTCTTATTTTTTCCACGAATCACAATTCTGTTAATTTCGTGCCAATCCTCCATCTCAAGTTGAGAGGAAAACTTACTAACCCCAACAAAAAGTTTGGTATGCTCCGAACCACCCCTTAGGCATCCAACCTCTTCATTAAGAGCTGTAACTGCTTCCCTTAATTCCTCAATACTCTGAATGGATCTCATAAGAGCAATAATCACCGGATCATTTCTCTTTCTAAATCCATCGCCATTATCACTACCGCTCAATGCTTTCTTATGAAACTTGACTAAAGCTTTGGAAAAAATCCTAAGCCTGGGTCTTGTCACTCTTTCCTCCTTTGATGGTTGTGATAGTTATTTATCACAACTCACACAAGCAAAGCTTGTTGATAATATCTTTTTTTTATTAAGTTTGTCAATTTTATACACAAAAAAGAGCCTTGTGGGGCTCGGGGTGCTAAAACTGATCGTTCTGAAGTTTTATTTCTTCTGCTTCTGTTTCTGCTCTTCCCTCTCCCTGTCATCATCCGCATTTTCTTCTTCAATGCTGTAATGCTGGCGAACAAGCTTAGAATAATCGTTATCATCAGAATCAGGATCAAAGATCTTGGTGGCAATTCGCCAATCTTCTTTGGTAAGATCGGATTCATACTTTCTCAAAAGACCCAAAACAATAGGAGCTTCTTCTTGCAACAAACACTCCAAAACACTTTCATGAATAGATCTCATAGCCTCGCGAAACTCATCAAGATTCGTGACAAGGCTAAACATATCAATAATAGAAGATGAAGTATATTCTGGGTTTCCGGCAGAAACAATTGCCATCAATTCCCTGAACGTCTTCATACTTTCTCCTCCTTGCTACAGATTCGCTCCGTAGCATCCAGGGAGAACCTTACAACACTGAGTAAGGGGTGTCAATATTAGACTATATTAAAAACATTTTTGGTGTTTTTTAATATCTTAACAGTCACTTCTTGGAGAGGAATGTTTTTTATAGAGGCTATGGATTTAATTACTTCTGTTACATAAATCGGTTCATTGCGCTGACCCCGATGAGATTTAGGAGAAACAAGCGGAGCATCTGTTTCAACCAGAATATGATCCAAAGGGATGAAACGAACTAAGTCATCAAAACTTCTGTTAAAAGTAATCAAACCTCCAAAAGTAAAGGAAAAATTCATATCCAAAAGAATTTCGGTATTTTCTTTTGTTCCAGTGAAAAAATGGAATATTCCGGGTTTTGAAAGGAGTTTTTCTTTAGAAGATTGTAATAAATCAATCATATCAATAAATGCTTCCCGACAATGAATAACAAGCGGCTTTTGAGATTCAAAGGATAAATCAATATGATTTTTAAATAATTCAATTTGTTTTTTTTGAACAGATTCTTCTTTGTCTCTAAAATAATCCAATCCGCATTCGCCTACAGCGATAACTTTGGGATGATTTGAAAGTTTTTTTATTTCTTCCCAATCTCCATCAACTCTATTTTCGGTCGGGTGAATTCCTACGGTTGCCCAAACATTTTCATATTTTTGGGTTAATTCAACCGCTTTTTTGGATGAATCCAAATCGGCTCCGGAGTTTATCATCCCAATCCCCAAATCAAGAGCGCGCAAAATAACCTCATTACGATCGAGGTCAAATTCTGGAGATTGGACGTGGGTATGAGCGTCAATAGTACGCAACTCTGTTTTCATATCTATTCCAAAAGAGGAAATAATTTGGGAATTTCTTTAAGCTGAACGTATTTTCCCTTAAGACTGATGGCTTTAGTAATAGCTTTGGAAGTATCGGGAAGAAATGGAGAAATAAGAACTCCAATGCTATTTAAAAGAACAAGAGCGTTAAATAAAGTAATTTCTTTTTGAGTGTCGGAAAGTTCCTTGCTCCAAGGTTTTTTATCGTTGATGTAAACGTCTCCAAACGAAATCAATTCCCAAATTGAGGCAATGGCATCGTTAAATCTAAAATCGGCAAGATTATCGTCGATAACTTTTTGAGTAGATTTTATTTTCTGCTCTAAAAGTAAATCCATAGATTTGAAGTCGCTCTTAATCGGAGAATTTAATTTGCTGGCCAAACCAACAACACGAGCGGCAAAATTTCCCAAACCATGAGCCAAATCGCCATTATAACGATCGCGGAACTTTGTTTCGCTATAATCACCGTCGTCAAATGAGGACATTTCCCTCAAGAAATAATAACGAACAGCATCAGTTCCATATTTTTCAACTAAATCGTAGGGCGAAATAACGTTCCCGATTGATTTGGACATTTTTTGTCCATCAACATTTATAAATCCATGAACAAACATCTTCTTGGGAAGACTTAGTTTGGCTGAAAGCAACATAGCCGGCCAAATAGCGGCATGAAATCTCAAAACATCTTTACCCAAAACTTGAACGTCAGCCGGCCACCATTTGGAAAAATTTTCTTCATCTCTTCCGTATCCAATAGCCGAAATATAATTAGTTAAGGCATCAGCCCAAACATAAATTGTTTGGGAATTGTCTCCTGGAACCGGGATACCCCAGTTTAATTTTTCTTTTGGTCTAGAGAAACTAACATCTTCAAGTCCTTTTTCCATCAGAGAAACAATTTCTTTTGAACGCCATTCAGGAACAATCACTAATTCCTTATCCTCAATTTTCTTTCTTAAAGTTTTTGAATAAGCCGAAAGTCTAAAAAAATAATTTTCTTCTTCAATTAGTTCGGGTTCTTTGTGGTGAATGGCACATTTTCCATCAACGATATCTTTGTCGTTTAAAAACATCTCGCATCCGGAACAATAAAGACCCCGATAAGTTCTTTTATAAATATCCCCCGATGTTTCAAGCTCTTTCCAGATTTTATCAACTCCGGGCCAATGAATTTTTTGATCGGTCGTTCGAATAAATTGATCCCAAGAAAGATTGAGTGCTTTTTTAAGATCTTTGAATTTTTTGCTGTTAATGTCGGCTAATTTTTTTGGAGTTGTTTCTTTTTGAGCCGCAGTTTTTTGGATCTTAGTGCCGTGTTCGTCAGTGCCAGTTAAAAAATAAGTATCTTTCCCATTAGCTCTGGCGTGACGCGCTAAAACATCGGCTTGAATTATTTCCAAAGCAAAACCGATGTGAGGAGCATCGTTGATATACGGAAGGGTTGTAGTTATATAAAATTTTTCTTTCATAATTTTCAGTATTTAAAGCGTAACATAGCAATAAAAAAATGCCAGCAGAAGCGGGCATTTTTAAAATAATAATCTTATACCTCCGCTTCTTTGATTCTTTTCTTTCTCATTGACCAATCATTAACAACTTCATCAAAAACTATACTTATGGGAACTGCCAAAAGAACACCGACGATCCCGGCGATCTCGGCACCAGCAAGCATAATTATAACGATCACTAAAGGATCAACTCCAATAGCTTTGCTCATCACAAAAGGAACCAAAGCGTGATTTTCAATTTGTTGAATAATAAAGAATACTAAAACCGCTAAAAGAGCAGTCGTCGCCGATTGTGGAAATGTGATAAGAAAAGTTATCAAACCGACAGCAATCGGACCAACATAAGGAATAAGCTCAAAAATGGCCGCTAAAATTGCCAGAACTAAAGAATAATCAACGCCCAAGATTAAAAGACCGATAAAAGTCAGAAAACCGACAATAAAACTTATTATCATTTGCCCCGAAAGCCAGCGACCCAACTTCCTCCTAGTTCTAATATACAAATCAACCACATAATCTTCTTTGTTTATCGGCAAAATTGATCTGATAAATCTCTCCACCCCATCTTTGCTTAATGCTAAATAAAAAGTGAGCACCAGCGAAATTACTATAAAGAATATATTTCCTATAAACCCTGAGACAAATCCGTCCAAACTCCCGGTTCCATAAAAGATGCTATCAACAAACCCGGTTATCCCCTGATTAACCCTATCCACAAGAGCTGAGGACCCGAATATATCAAGAATCGGCAATTTGAGATCGTTAACATGTTCCGCTAGATATTTAAGCTGAATTAATGTAACGGGAATAATTGTATAAAGAACAAGAGCTATCAACCCGGCGCTTATAAGAAATATGGCCACGACAGCCAAAAGACGGGGTATTTTCTTGCTTTCTAACCAAGAAACCGGTCCATGAAGAGCTGAAGAAAGAATAATAGCCGTTAAAAGCATCCCAAGCACCTGACTCATATAAAAAAGAGCTATAGCAAAAACCACCATTAACAGGATTTTAAATAACGCCCCCCATGAAATGTCCCAGATTTTCTTTTCCATTCCTTATTCTTTATATATAGTACGCTTATTTTATTAAGAAAGTAATTTTTTAAAATGATTAATTGACTTGTAGGGTCCAATGACGGCAAAGTTCAATTTAGAGTTATCGAGCACTTGCTTTGCTAAACGAGAGATGCTCTCTTTTGTTACAGATTTTATGTTTTTTATGACTTCTTCGGGAGGCATCATTTTACCAGTAACAACTTTTTGTTCTCCATAATAAAAAGCCAGGTCACTTGAAGTTTCTAAAGAAAGAAGAAATTGACCCATCCTGTGTTCTTTAACTCTGTCCAATTCTTGCTGAGTAACCCCATTTTTTACAATGGATTGCAATTCGTCGCGAATAGCTTTTAATGCAATTTCCGATTTTCCATGATTGACTCCGGCAAATATATCCAAATAACCATGCGTTCCATATAGTGTGGGTGATGAACCGACATAATAAGCCGCCCCCAGTTCCTCCCGAATCTTTTGGAATAATCGAGAGCTCATACCGCCACCGATAATATCCGAAAGCAAAGCTAGAACAAAACGTTCTTTGGAAAAAACAGAAAACGCTTTAAATGCCATTATAAAATGAGTTTGATCAAGTTCTCTAAATTTATACCCAAAAGCAGGTTTTGTTTGAGAGTCGGAAAATTTTTGGGGTTTAATGATTTTCCCCTGTTTTATTGAACTAAGATATTTATTTCCCCAAGCAAGAGCAGTTTTAACATCAATATTCCCGGCTACGACCAAAAAAGATTTTAAAGTGTTGTAGTGTTGAGTCCGATATTTGATAAAATCTTCTCTGGTAATTTTTTGAATATTTTCCTTAGGTCCGGCAACATCCCAACCGGCCGGCTGATTGCCATACATAGTCCTTTCCAATATTTGAGAAACTTTGTATCGAGGATCATCCTCATACATATTAATTTCTTCAATAATTACTCCTTTTTCTTTTTCGATTTGTTTTTCATCAAATAACGGATTGCAATACATATCAGAGATAAGGTCCATAATCTTTTCTCCATTAGGATAAGCCACCTTGCCCCAATAAGCGGTTAAATCTCTTGAAGTAAAAGCATTAAACGATGCACCCAAAGATTCAAATTCTGAGGCAATCATCATGGGAGTGGGACGATTTTTTGTGCCTTTAAAAAACATGTGCTCCAAAAAATGTGAAATTCCGTTTAAATTTTTTGTTTCATAAGCCGAACCGGCTCGAGCCAAAACTGCCACTGAAATTGATGGGCTATCTTTTTGAGGAATAACTATCAAATCTATTCCATTTTTTAATTTCAATTCTTGAGGTTTTATCATTTATCCATAATAATACAAAATTCGCTAAACAAAAAATTCGCCATAATGGCGAAAAAACTATTGAATCTTGTGTGCGCTGGAAGCTTCGTGAATATTCCGACACGCAGGATTATGACAAAGCATAGAGAAGCAACCACACGGAATAGGATCCAGTCTCGCACAACAATATTTTCTGGCTTGCTGACCACAAACCACACATAGTTTCCCAATGTGCGACTGACAAAGGTGACCCTTCAAAGTCCGACCATTGCAAGGACCAAGGCATTCAAATGAACATTGGTGCCCGATGCGCTTGGCAATAGCCGCTTCCAGTTCATCTCCAAAAGTTGGATCATCAACAAGCAACAAAGCCTGTTCTTGGGTAATATCTGGCGGAATTCTTGACGCCAGAACACCCTGAACCAATTGCTTATAAGGAAGATTGTCGGGGCAACTTTTTGACATAGCCGTTCTCCTTGGTGCTGAAAAAATTAAAGCATTTAATTTTTTGAATGTCAAAAATCCCCGGTCAATTCCGGGGATTTGTTTATTTTATCTTTTCTTCAAGAAATTTTTGAATATCTTCAACTTTTATCCTTTCTTGCTTCATTGTATCTCTGTTCCTAATTGTTACTGTGTCATCTTCAAGTGTTTGGAAGTCCACCGTAAAGCAAAATGGAGTTCCGATCTCATCCTGACTATAATAACGTTTACCCACATTTCCTCTATCATCCCAGGCCACATTAAATTCTTTTTTGGTATCTTGATAGATTAATTTTGCCTTATCAACAAGCTGAGGTTTATTGGCCATCAATGGAAAAATTGCGGCTTTATAGGGAGCAATTTTGGGATTAAGTTTGAGAACAACCCTGTCGTCTTCCTCAAAATAGGCATCAATCATTAGAAATAGAAAAGTTCTATCAACACCACCGGAAGTTTCAATAATCCAAGGAATATACTTTTCTTTTGTTTCTTGATCCGTATAATTCAAATCTTTGCCACTAAATTTTTCATGTCTGGACAAATCCCAATCACCACGCCAATGAATTCCCTCTATTTCTTTTCCGCCAAAAGGAGATGCTGTGTATTCAATATCAAATGCTTTTTGAGCATAGTGAGCTAATTTTTCGTGTTTATAAAAATTGAGGTTGTTTGGATTGGTAAAAATACTCTTATACCAGTTCATTCTTTCGCCCTTCCAATATTCGAACCATTTATCCGCCTCAGAGGGATGGGTAAACCACTGCAAATCCCACTGCTCAAATTCTCTTTGTCTGAAAAGAAAATTTCCCGGAGTTACCTCATTTCTAAAAGCTTTTCCTATTTGGCAAATACCAAAAGGAATTTTGAGTCGGGTTGAATCAACAACATTTTTAAAATCAAGATAAATAGTCTGACAAGCTTCTCCCCTAAGATAGGCCGGTAGTTTTTCTCCATCAATCACACCCAATTCTGTTGGGACTAAAATATTGAAATTTTTTGGATCGGTAAGTTCTCCCCCGCATTCTGGACACTTATCTTCATTAATATCATCGGCTTTAAAACGCTTGTGACAATTTTTACATTCAACCAATGGATCAACAAAACTTTTGATATGACCACTTGCTTCCCAAACTTTAGGATGAGTAATAATAGAACCATCAATACCAACTACATTCTCATGTTCGGTAGTCATCCATTTCCACCATAGTTGTTTTAAATTGTTTTTCATTGCTACACCCAATGGGCCGTAATCATAAAAACCTTGCAGTCCTCCATAAATTTCAGATCCAGGGTAAACGAAACCCCTGCGTTTAGCCAACGAAACAATTTTATCCATCAAATTTTCATTCTTTTTTTCCGCCATTTTATGTTTTTTAATTGTCTTATTTTTATGGTTGAACTCGGTCATATCTATCCGGTCTAAAATCATCACTTATATCCTTAATCTCAATTGGGTCTAGTGTAAACTCTATTTGTTTTTCTGTAAAAACAAAATCTTTAGAGATTATTTTTATTATCTCTTTTATTTTTTTAATATCACTTTCTTTTTGTATTTCTGTTATTAATCCTTGAGTTTTTTTCCTATTAAATTCTATTTCTACTATTTGTCCTATTTTAATACTAC
>DAOOCG010000009.1:0-19667 GCA_035408245.1 Minisyncoccota bacterium | reverse complement strand
TTTGAGCCGATTTAAAATCAACACTGTTTTTAATATTGACCTGAACCAAATCTCTTACTCTTTTGAGTAAACGATTGGCTATACGAGGAGTAAATCGAGATCCTTTGGCAATTATATCAATCGCTTCCGGTTGCATTGATATTCCTAAAATCTTGGATGATCGTTCTATTATTTTCTTGATATCGTTATGATCATAGTAATCAATCTTAAACAAAGCTCCGAATCTTGACCGTAATGGAGATGAAAGCATATTGGCTCTGGTCGTGGCGGCAATAAGAGTGAATTTGGGAAGATCTATAGTCATCATTCTGGCCGCCGGTCCTTTACCAATAATTAAATGGAGCTGACGCGACTCCATAGCCGGATAAAGCATTTCTTCAATCGTTCTATTGATTCTATGAGCTTCATCAATAAATAAAATATCCCCCTCCTCTAAAGTAGAAAGCATTGCGGCTAAATCTCCTGTTTTTTCCAAAACCGGTCCGGAAGTTACTTTTATGTCCGCCTCCATTTCCCGAGCAACTATCATTGCCAAAGTTGTTTTACCAAGACCCGCCTGACCATAGAAAAGAAGATGGTCGATCGGCTCAGAACGTTTTTTAGCCGCCTCAATCATCATTCCTAAGTTTTCTTTAATTCTTTGCTGACCGATATAGTCATCAAAATTAGCCGGACGCAAGGCAGAATCTACAGTTTCATCTCTTGACAGAAGGCTTGAATTATTCACAGTTTTTCCACTTGACATAAATTGCTTACCCTATTATTATCCTTAAACTGTAGCAAAAAAATGGCTTTAATTAAAGGTCAAAGATTGGCTCTTGACAAATGCAAATTATTGTGCTAATCTCAATCACAAAGATCTCTTAGCTTCGTGGGCAATATTGGAATGAATCTACGCTTTAGGACGGTTTGGTTCTGGCTGGGCCGCACCTCTGATACATTCTGAATGCTTTTGCAAATTATTTTGTAGAAGTCTTACATCCACACAGTTGTCCACGAAGCCGAGGGATTTTTTATTTTGCAAAATTACCTATTTTATATTTGATATTTCCATCCGATTAATGTATAAAATAAATCAGAACCCGGGAGAAGACTGTGAGAAAACCAAGTGTGGGAAGCAAGGTTTTGGTTATACGCTACACTGATTGTAGTGTATTTGTAGAAAGGTATGAAGAAACATTAGCATCTCTAGAAAAAGATGGGTGTGTAGTAACAAATTGTCAATTTAGCACAAATGATTTTTCTGGAATTGGTATTTGCTATGTGATGGCTATTTTTTACAACCCTCCCGAAATAAAAACTGATAAGTAGCTCAACCGACGATAAAACCGTCGGCATTTTATTTTTAAAAGATTTTTTTAATTATTTGAGTTATACTTACAAAAGATCACCACCAAGGAGGGCACCATGTTTCTGGCTATCGTCGGAGGTCTGGGATTGATTGTTTTGTGGTTTTATATGGTTGTCAGAGGCGGATATTTTTTCTGCACCATAGCCGCTGGAATTTGTCTACTTCTTGATCTTCCGATCGTTTACACTTATTTTGCCGGAAAATTCTGGGATCACCCCGTTGTCTTTGTGATTTTTATCACGCTTCATGCCATATTCACATCTATGGCCATCATCGCTCTTTTGAGAAAATATGTTTGGAGAAAACATTGTCCCTTTGGCAACAAAAAATAAACCGGCACCTTGTGCCGATTTTTTAAATCAAAAATGTTATTACCAATACTACCAATTTATTTTTCCGACCACTTCTTCAACCTCCTCAAACGTGGTTAAACCGGAAACAACTTTTAATATTCCATCACTTTGCATAGAAACAAAATCTGCTTTTTTAATTTCCTCATCAATCACTAGTTGCCCCGATCCTTTAATAATCAATTCTTGAATGGCCGGGGTCACCACAAGAAGCTCGTAAACTCCAACTCTCCCCTTGTATCCTTTATTATTGCATTTGTCACATCCGACTGTTTTATAAATTTGTATACTTTCAATATATTTTTTCTTATCTACTCTATCTGGAAGAGAATTTATATATTTTTCTATTTTCCCTTTTAATTCTTGAGTTAATGATTCATCTTTTGTTTTGCAAAATTTACACAAACGCCTTATTAAACGTTGAGCAATAAGCAAATTAAGCGCCGGGGCCAAACTTTCCGCCTTCGCGCCTAAATCAAGAAGACGGGGTATGCCTCCTGCCGCAGTATTGGCATGAACAGTGGACAAAACCAAGTGTCCAGTGAGCGCTGCCTGAACGGCAATTTCTGCCGTTTCACCATCTCTGATTTCACCAACTAAAATAACATCCGGATCCTGACGCATCAAAGACCTCAAACCGCCGGCAAAAGTGTATCCGGCTTCGGCATTAACCTGAGTTTGCTGAATCCCCTCAAGATGATACTCAATGGGATCTTCGATGGTAATTATTTTTATATCGGGAGTATTTTTGTGTCTCAAAAAAGCATATAAAGTTGTCGTTTTACCCGAACCGGTGGGACCGGTGTTTAACACCATTCCATAGGGTCTATCTAACTGCTCTTGAGCAATTTTCAAATCATCATCTCTTAATCCCAAATCGTTAAGTGATAAATTAATAGCATCCGGATCCAATAAACGCATCACCACCACCTCTCCAAATTCGGATGGAGCAATGGCCACACGAACTTCTACGTTTTTTGTGGGAAGATTAATTGTAAAACGTCCATCCTGAGGCTCATCTTTAACATTAAGCTTCAGATTGGAAAGCATTTTCAAACGGGACATTATTGATTGATAAATGGGATGTTCAAAGTCTCCAAATACATCAATAAGATTGCCATCAACTCTGTAACGTAATTTTATTTTCCCTTCCCCGGGTTCTATGTGAATATCCGAAGCTCTATTACTCAAAGCTCCCGTCAAAATTGTTTCCAGAAGATCGGATACCCTAGCAAGATCATTATTGGAGATAATTGATTCTTTAACTTTATCAATTGTGTCCAGTTGAATTTTTTTGATGTTTTTATCCTCTTTAACATTTGATCCGACATTAATCTTACCGCTTATTTTCCCCCTTTCTTTGGGGACAAATTTATAAAAACTCAAAGCATATTGAATGGAACTCAAAGAAGCAACAAATAAATTAACGGTTAATCCTCGAGCTTTAAGTTGTTCAAGAAGTTTTATTGTTTTTGAATGTTTTGGATCGGTTGCGATAGCCGCCACCTTGTTATCTTTAGCGGCAATTAAAGCCATGCTCGCCTCAGATGATTGGGACTCAGGCACTAAAGCCAACGCCTCCAAATTAACCACCACCTTTGCTGGAGGAAGATATTGAAGACGATAAGAGTCAGCTAAACGTTTAGCATCTCTTTCTTCGGCTTCACGCCTCATTTTTGCCAATTGATCTTGGAGAATTGATGATGAATCAGCCATATACATAATTATACCTCTTTAAACCAAAACCCTCAATTAAATCACTTAAAAACAATGTGATTTTAATTAATCATCCAATAATCTTGACTAAATTTATAAATTACTGTATAGAATAATAAGCACTAGGAGGATGAAATGAAAACAAAAACTGTTTGGAGAATTGGGCAGGCGTATTGGCTGATACTTGGAATTATCGGGGTATTGATGTTTTTCCCGGGATGCACTGGTTTTACTATTTATGGGCTTGGTGGACAGCCAATTTCAGAAGTTGGTTTCAAGGTGGATGGTATCGGTCATCCGCACAATAAACAAGTCACCATCTTTAATGCCACATCCTTGCCTATTACAGTTACTATAAATGGTAAGGATTGGCCAAGAGAGATAGCTCCGGGAGAGAAATTGTCTTTTTCCCTAAGAGGATGGGCATTTGGATATTCTCAGTCCAGCGTTACAATTATTGCATCTTCCCGGAAAAATGGCAGATTTGTAGCCAAATCCAAAACATTTTATTCCTCTTCTGAATATCAACGATCAGAAAGTTGGATAATCAGAGATAAAGATCTTGTTTAGAACAACAAGAACCCCAAAAGATTTTGGGGATTTTTATTAATAACTTGTTTTTAACTGATAATTGATTAAGATTAAATCAGCACAAAAGAGGAAGTAATAATGAGTCACGAAAGAGCACGAACACGTCTAAATTCTTTGGAATTTGCCAGACACTCAATTGATCTTGCGTTAGCAATAGATCTAATTATCAAGAAAAAATCCTGTCATTTTTTCAATAAAGAAATGCTGGTTGTTACGAAGATATTAAGATCGTTTTTGGAAGATTTTCTGTTAAATTGCGATTTTGAGGAAGTATTTGTTGTATGTATGACTCTGGATGAAATTGATCAAAAGACATCACAACCAGATGGTGTTATGATCGCTACCACGATAGACCAATGGATCAGCGGACTGGAAAATTTTGGAAATCTCAATGACAAACAAAGACTGGATTTGAGAAAAATATTGTTATCTCTTGCAAAATCTGCCAATAGAATGAATCTAGCAATGGATGTAAGTTAAATGTTTAATAAACCCCTTCAATAAGGGTTTTAATTTTTTAACAACTTATTTTTATAAATCTATCGTCTATTTCTTTTCCGTAAGAAAAATTAATATTGATTTTAAATGGAAACTTAGTGCCTGATATTTTTTCCGGCCATTCAATCAAAACAATATTTTTGGAATTATTGAGTATTTCTTCAAAACCCAAAGTATCAAGGTCCTTTTTTGATCTAAGCCGATAAGCGTCTAAATGATAAATTTCTTTGATTTTTAATTTTGATTTGTAGTGTTTCATCAGAACAAAAGTTGGACTTGCCGCTTTTGGTTTTATTCCAAAATATTTTAAAAATCCGATGCTAAAAGTCGTCTTCCCAGATCCCAAATCCCCCCTTAGGAGAACGACTTTTGCTGAGTCGTTTTTTATTTGAGAAATTTTTTCAGCCAATAACCATCCTAATTTTTGAGTCGTTTTGGATGAATCACTTAGTATTGAATATTGATTCAATTTTAATTTGTTTATGCTCATTTTAAGGTTAGCCCTATATTACTACCAAAGCCCCACGATAAAAATAAGTAAGACAAACGCCACAAAAATACCCAACTCCCTCAAAAGAATTCTCTTATTTATAATTCCCAAAAAACTCTTTATAAATAAGTCAGCCAATAATATAGAACAAACCAAAACCACACAGCCCACGTTTAAAAATCCCATTGGAAGCATCCAAGAAAACCAAAATACTTGTAGTAAAATAAAAGAAAAAACAAAGGCATAAAAATTCTTTCTTTTATCAATTCCAAGCATTTCTGTTTTGAAATAATCCCGCGCTACGCCCAAATAAAGAATAAATAAAACAATCCAATGCCACCACTTTATATTTTCTGGAGAAAGACTGGCAAAAAGAGCGGTTCCTGAAAATATGATTGAGTGATAAAAAATTCCAAGCAATATTTTAGGCTGAGAAGATTGAAAAGATTGAGCGACACACAAGATTCCAACTAATACCCCACCCACCAAAGACAGGAAAATTGTAAATAGTGATGGAAGTGATTGAGTCGCTATTAGAGAAATAATTACAAAGGCCCAAAAAGTAAACGCGGAAGAAAAAGCTTCATCACGAACATAACGAAAATAAATATAAAAAGCCATCACCAAAAAAGCCAGGTAGGGAAAAAATCCTCCCCAAAGCACTACTGCATAAAGCAATAATGAATAAACTAGCCCATTAATTAACTGAAATACGATCGGGCTCTTTAAAACTGATCCTAACTTTTTTATTTCCATTTATTTCTCTTTTTATAATCTTATCCGCTAATTTATCCAGAATTTGTCTTTGAATAACTCGTTTAATAGGTCTGGCGCCAAAAACCGGATCATATCCTTCTTTGGCAATATACTTTTTTATTGCCGCATCTATATCCACTTTAAAACCTTTGGCAATCATTCTTTTAACAACCAGTTCTTCCAATTGCATGTCAACAATGTGAGAGATATCGTCCATAGAAAGAGGGTTGAATATTACAATTTCATCCAATCTATTGAGAAATTCCGGTCTAAAATAATCTTTTAACTGATTCATTATTTTATCCCCAATTTCTTTATTGGAGGTTTTTTCTCTATCTTCTTTGGTCCCCCCCCTTTCAAATCCTATACTTGCCGTCCCAGAAGAGGTGAACAACTCTCCTCCTATATTTGAAGTGAGAATGATTATTGTATTTTTAAAATTGGCAGTTTTCCCCTTGGAATCAGTCAGTCTTCCATTATCAAGAACTTGTAAAAGGATATTAAATACTTCCGGATGAGCTTTTTCAACTTCATCGAATAAAATAAGACTATAGGGACGATGACGAATGGTTTCAGTCAAATATCCCCCCTCTTCATGTCCGACATAACCTGGGGGCGAACCTATGAGTTTAGAAACGGAATGTTTCTCCATAAATTCCGACATATCTACCCTAATAAGAGCTTTATCATCATTAAACATAAACTCAGCCAAAGCTTTGGCTAATTCTGTTTTTCCCACACCAGTTGGTCCCAAAAACATAAATGATCCCAATGGTCTGTTCTCATCAGAAAGTCCCGCCCTAGCCCGACGTAAGGCGCTGGCTACAACGTTAACGGCTTTGTTTTGACCAACAACTCGTTTATGAAGAGTGTCTTCTATTTTAGCGAGCTTATCCGATTCCGATTCAAGCATTTTAGAAACTGGAATTCCCGTCCAACGAGAAACCACTGAAGCAATATCCTCCTCATCCACCCCTTCTTTTATAAAAGATTCGGCTTTTCCTTTATTTGTTCTTTTTTTATTGAGATTTTTTGATTCTTTTTCCAATAAAGGCAATTCTCCGTATTTTATTTTGGCAACACGCTCAAAATTGCTCTCACGCTCTTGAACCTCTGCTTCGTGTTTTAAATCATCTATTTTAATTTGAAGCTCATGAATTTTGGCAAATCCTTCTTTTTCTTTTTTCCAAGAAGAAAAAAGTACTTCTTCTTCTTTTTTTAAATTATTTAATTTATCGTTGATATCCGCGAGTCTGATTTTGTTTTTAGCACCCTTCTCAACAGTAATGGCACTTTTTTCTATTTCAAGACGGGTAATTTCACGTCTTATCTTTTCAATATCTGAGGGTAGACTATCTGATTCTAATCTACGAGCGGCCGCGGCTTCATCAATCAAATCAATCGCTTTATCTGGAAGAAATCTATCTGCAATATAACGAGCCGATAAATTAACAGCCGAAACAATTGCTTCATCACTTATACGAATTCCGTGATGCGCCTCATATTTTTCTTTTAATCCTCTTAAAATAGCTATACTGTCTTCAATTGATGGTTCATCTACCATTATCGGAGCAAATCTCCTTTCTAAAGCCGCATCTTTTTCAATGTGTTTTTGATATTCTTTTATTGTTGTTGCTCCAATCGCCTTAAGTTCTCCCCGCGCCAATGCTGGTTTAAGTAGATTAGAAGCGTCAATCGCGCCCTCAGCCGCTCCCGCTCCAACGATAGTGTGAATTTCATCAATAAAAAGAATTAGTTTTCCTTGAGAATTTTGAATCTCTTTCATAAATGCCTTAAGACGATCCTCAAAATCTCCTCTAAACTTTGTTCCGGCGATAAGTGATCCCAAATCCAGCATAATAATTTCTTTATCCTTAAGACTCTCTGGGATATCTCCAGAAATTATCTTTTGAGCCAAACCCTCCACAACAGCAGTCTTTCCAACGCCGGGTTCGCCGATTAGTACCGGATTGTTTTTTGTTCGTCTTGAAAGAACCTGAATAACTCTTCTTAATTCTTCATCTCTGCCAATCACGGGATCTAATTTTCCCTGACGGGCTTTTTGCGTTAAATTAATGGAATATTTTTCTAAAACTTGAAATTTACTTTCTGGCGATTCATCAGTTACTCGAGAAGAACCTCTTAACTCATCTATCGCCCCCAAAGCAGCTTCGGATGAAAAATTAAATCTATTTAAAAGAGCTGCTGCCACAGAAGGAACGTCGATGATTGCCGTTAATAAATGTTCACAGGAAATAAATTCATCTTTTTTGGATGAAGCAATTTTTCCCGCTTTATCCAAAACTTGAACCAGTTCATGAGAAAGATAAAGCTGACTTGGAGAAAAGTTTTGTGTTGCAAAAATCCTAGGTTGTCTAGAAAGCTCGCCTTCTACTTCTTTATCTAATTCATCTACGTTGACTCCGGCTTTTTTTAACATCGGTTGAACCAATGATTGAGTATCGGAAATCAAAGAGGCTAAAAGATGAATAGCTTTAAGTTCGCCGTGATTTTTCTCGGCAGCTATTTCTTGAGCCATTTGAAGCGCTTCTTGAGCTTTTATAGTAAAACGATTGAAATTATTCATACTAGTTTATCAATTATACACTAAAATTCCCTACATTTATAAAATAATTTTATTTGTAACAAATACAATATTCACAATTTTGGAGACAATTATAATATTAGAAACCATAGTGATATTCGCGATATCAGAGACAATATCAGACCAAAAATGCTTGTGTCAAGTATCTCACGATCGTGAGATACTTGACAAAGGAACAAAAAAACAAAAATTCAATTAACAACACAATTCCTTTGATATAATACTAAATTCAGAACACGGGAGAGAGTATGGCAAAAATCTGTGGGTGCGCCAAACATTGTTGCCACCCATTATCAAAAAGAATTACCACAATTATTGAGTGCAGCGAAAATGATGATGGCAGTCCCAATCGGCCCTATTTATTCAAACGGACGATTTGTGGCAATTGTAAGGTATGGATTAGCGACCAAATTATCTCCGCTAAAGAAAATATTACCGCCATCGAAAAACCTAATTCATCGGTGATTGCCGATGATTTTTTATACGATCAGCAAACTCAGAACAACTTGACAAATACGAATATTAGTGATTAAATACAAAAAGGAGGTGGGTGTGTCTACAATGTACCTTGTCAGGTTTGAGTTTGGAAAAAATGAAGAAGAAGTTTATTTTTTCAAGGAATTGGAGGATTCCTCATTGCCCCCTGGATCGGGCGGATTATATAGGGTTGAAGGAACGAAAAATAGACTTATTCGATCTTTAAGGTTAAGGGAACAAGCCGAAGAATTCATAAGGCTCATGGGAGGAATAGTTATTGAGCAGATAGAGGTATAACTCAAAACCGCAACGCGGCCACCCAAAAGGGTGGATTTTTATTTTCTCTCTCCCAACACTACTTCAAGATTCAGATATTGACCGTCTCTATAAATTTTAAGATTAGTTTTATCCCCCGGTAATTTCTGAGCGATAATTGATGCCAACGAGTTATCGCTATTCACTTTTTTCCCGTCAATTTCAACTACGACATCCCCTTCTTTTATTCCGGCCTTTGCAGCTGGAGAATCTGTTTCAACCGCAAATCCATCACCGTCTCCTTTTATCAGGGCTCCTTCTTCAATGTTTAAATTATATTTTTTTGCCAAATCAGAGGTTAGCATTGTATAACGAATTCCAAGATAAGCCACTTTTATTTTTCCGCTTGTTTTCACCGAATCAACTGAGGACTTAACCGAATTTACCGGTATAGAAAATCCGATATTCTGAGCTCCTGAAACCATTGCCACATTTATTCCAATAACTCTTCCTGATAAATCCAGAAGCGGTCCACCGCTATTTCCCGGATTTATAGCCGCACTGGTCTGAATAACATTATCCAATTTTTCAGTCTGACCAGTGGAAGAATCTGAGGCTGTTAAATTGCGAGCTAAACCGGAAACCACACCCACAGATACAGTATTTCTAAATTCTCCCAAAGCATTTCCGATAGCAATAGTCGTTTGCCCCAGTTGTAAATCGGAAGAATCGCCCAATTCAACCGTTGGAAGATTGCTGGCAGTTATTTTAACCACCGCAATATCCAAAGAAGGATGCCTGGCTAACACTTTGGCGGAATATTTTTTTCCGTCATTTAATAAAACCGTATAATCGGCTTTTGAGTCACTAACCACATGCTTATTGGTCAGGATAAGTCCGTCTGAAGAAATGATAAATCCGCTACCACCTCCCACATCCTGTTTTTTTGTTCCTTTTTGACAGGGTTGATAAAATTGACTTCCTCCTCCAAAGTTAAAAAATTGTTGAAATTCCTGAGGAATATCGGAAAACGGATTATAAGGACACTGTTCAATCACCGGCAAATCTTTGGATATAATTATAGATACGACAGCCGGCGAAGCTTTCTTGACCGCATTAACAACAGCCTGTTCATGATCAGTAACAACGGTCGGTGATATTTTTGAAGAAGATGATTGATTGTTATCTAAAGATTTTGTTCCTTTAATAACACTGTTATAGATGTCCTCCAAAATACCGGCTCCAGCCTTTGGCACCGACAAGAAAGAAGAACCCACGATTCCACCGACAAATGCCGCAATAATAATAAAGATTACTATTTTATTTTTACTCATCAAAAATCGTATTGAGTTTAATTTTTTATGTAACATATTTTAAAAAATTATTTTTTAATTTTAATTTTTATTGGTAACTTTAGTTATTCGCAATATGGCTTCTTTTATTTCCTCCAGATTGGTATAACGACCGAAACTAAATCTGACACTCTCGGCAATATGATCTTCATCAAAACCCATAGCTCTTAAAACATAAGAAGGCTTTTCATATCGCTGGGAACACGCCGAACCGGTTGATATCGCCACTCCCGCCATATCTAACGTCATTCCTATATTTTTGTGATGCGGAAAATGAATATTTAAAATATGCGGGGATTTTTTATTTAAAATAGCAGGGCCATTTATCTTAATGTTGGGAATTTCTTTCTTCAAAAGATTGAAAAATGAATCAGTTAACTCAAAAAGTCTGTTTGACTCTTTTTGATTGTCGTTATAGGCAATTTGAGCCGCTTTAGAAAATCCGACAATAGCCGGAACATTTTCCGTTCCTGATCTTAAACCATACTCCTGATCGCCTCCGGTAATGATTGGGGTTATAATTTTTGATTCTTGATTTTTAACATACAACGCCCCCGCTCCTTTTGGTCCGTAAATTTTGTGAGATGAAATGGTCATCAAATCAACTCCGCTTCTTTGAACATTCAAATCAAAATAGTTAAAAGCTTGAACCGCGTCGGTGTGAACTAATGGATAACGATTTGAATTTTTTATTTGGTTTTTAAATTCACTCACAATCTTAACAATTTCCGAAACTGGCTGAAGAGATCCCGTTTCATTATTAACCCACATTACTGACACCAAAATAGTTCTTTCATCCAGATTTTTTTTTAAATCATCTGTATTAATAATCCCGTTTTCATCAACAGTAAGCAAAACCAGTTCAATTGATCCATCATCTGCAAGCGCTTTAGCTGTTTCCATAACAGAAGGATGTTCAATTGATGAAATTATAATCTTGGGAATAATCCCACAGTTTTTGGAATTTTTAAAAAATGATTTGAGTACTCCTCTCAAAACGATATTATTAGCCTCGGTCGCCGAAGATGTAAAAATAATTTCTCTATGATTGGCAAAAATGGTTTTGGCAATATCTATTCTGGATTTATCAATTACACTTCTGGCTTTTTGTCCAAAAGAATGGAGCGATCCGGCGTTACCAAATTGGCCATCGCCGTTTAAAAAATAAGGCTTCATTGCCTCAAATACACTATCTTCAACCGGCGTTGTCGCCGCATAATCAAAATATATAGGCTTCATAGATTATTAAAATAGTCTTTGATACAACAGTTTTTCACTCCAATCAAAAGATACCTTAACTGGTTCTATTTGATTGCGTTGTGGTACCACCAAATGACCCTGATTTTTTGCAAGATCATACAACTCTTTTGTAATCTTTACATCATTTAAACAATAACTTTTAAGTTCATCAATTTTCCCTTCTTTATAAAGAGTTGCCGCTTCAAGTCCATGACCAGTTTTACCCATACCAATATTTGCTTGAGCCAACATATCTAAACCTATTCTTTTTCCGGTCATAAGTTCAATTTCATCTAAAATATCAATACGAGGAATGGAAAATAGATCAAAATCATAGTGTTTCGCCATAACCGGTAAATCAAAGCGAGTAATAGCAAACCCGACTATTAAGTCGCTGTTTTTTAGATACTCCCCAGCCTCACTAAATTGATGTTCATCAAAAGCGATGTACTTGTCATTGTTATATGAATAAAGACCGATTAACGAAATTTCAAGGCCGCTAAAATTATCCCTCCCAACATCAAAAAAGGTATTCTTTGTTTCTATATCAATCACGATTGTGTCTTTTTTCATAATTTAGGCATGCTTATCTGAAACACTTGAAGTTATATAGCTTTCTGTTTTTATTTTGAAGATAAAATTTCAACCGACAATCATCTTAATTATTTTGCTAATTTTTCTCCATTATCAATAAAAAACAATCGCTCACACGCCAATACAATAGCGCAGGAGTAAAGAAATATCAATAAAATAAGATTTAACGCCTTATTAGTAAAAGAATCTCATTTTTTATTTTTCTGACAACGCTGTTTTTGGCCCCCTCAATATTGATTCTGATAATGTCTTCCGTGTTGGACGGTCTTATATTAAACCACCATCCGCCACCCATCATGCTTAATCCATCAATATTATTTTTAACTAATAAATTTTTTTTGAAATATTTTTCCAGCTTTGAATACAAGTCGGGCAATTTCTTCTTATTGAACAATTTGTTTATTTCCTGAATGCGAGAACTTTGGGGAAGCAAATCAACAAACCAAGACATATGATAAGGCAGCAAAGAAAGTGAGTTTATAAATTTAATTAAAGTTAACATTCCACACCCAGAGTAATTATCTTCTTTAAAATAGTAGTGGTGAGACGACTCTATGGCAATATCAGAGTTATTTTGTCTAGCGCTCTTTTTTACAAAAAGATGACCGACTTTTGTCTGGTTTGTTTTTGAGTCCAAATCAATTTGGTCAACCAACAGACGCATCATAAAATATTCGGTTATGGAATAAGTAGTTCTTTTTGATGAATATTTTGAATGAATTAGTCTCCAAATATATTCAGATCTAACAACTCTTCCTTTGTTATCCAAAAAAACCGATCTATCCCCATCTCCGTCAAAAACAACTCCACAATCGGATTTGGATTCGATAATTTTTTTTGCCGCCTGATTGATTGCACCTGATTCAGTTGGATCCGGACCGTGCGCCGGAAAATTTCCGTTTGGATTGGAATTTAAAATAATTGGAATAACGTTTTTGGGAAAATTCAATTTTTTTATAATAGGCCCAACCGATCCATTGGAACAGTCTATAACCAATTTGATTTGTTTTCGAACGTCAAAAAAATCACTAAGATAATCCCGATATAATTTGTAAACATATTCTGAGGATATATTTTTTGAAAGTTTATTGCCGGCTTTATAAATAATTTTCAAATTACGTATTTTTCTATAAAGATCCTTGCCGCCAATATCCACCATCTTCTGGTTAATTATTTTCAGTCCATTGTATTGTTTGGGATTATGAGAAGCAGTAACCATTATTCCTCCTTGAGATTTGTAATGCTTCACAAAAAAGTTCAGCATCGGAGTGCTGATAACCCCAATTTTAATAACCTTAAACCCGGCTGATAAAAGTCCGTGCTCAAGGGATTTGTATAAAATTGGAGAACTTAGTCTTGCATCATGACCTATAACAACGGTTCCCTTTTTAAAAATTCTTCCCATTCTCAAAGCCACATCAAAAACATCCTCTTGGGTTATTTCTTGGGGGTATTTCCCTCTCACATCATACAATCTGAAAATTTTTTCGTTCATCCTTTATTAACAGTTACGATTTATATCTTTATTGCATTGTATCTATTTTTGGAGTTAAATTAAATAGCTACCATCTAACGTTTAACTTAACTCATGTCAAAAAGAAACAGAAACAAGAATAGGAATTTTGAAAAAAATCAAAAAAACAACAATAACCAAACAAAAAAATTGGGCAGAGAAACGATTAGAAGTGTTTGGGCATTAATTTTTCTCGCAATCGCCATACTCCTTGGACTGGCCGGTTTTTCAATGGCCGGAGGAGCTGGGGAATTTATTTATAAGACATTATTTGGAATTGTCGGATGGGGATACTCTCTTCTCCCGCTGACTCTTTTGGGAATTAGCATTAATTTTTTACTTCATCGAGATGATAAAAAAGTTTATGCCCCAACCTTGTGGGGTTCACTTATTTTTTTATTGGCCACTTTAGGATTTATAGAATCGGTAGCTAAAATAGACGGTGGATATTTGGGATCAATTACCGGATATCCGAAAAATTGGTTTGGATATGTGGCTTGGGGAATAATTCTTTTGATTACTTCGGTTATCGGAATCATTATTGCGCTTGATCAACCAATAAATATCCGCAAACCCAAAAAAGAATCGGTTGTTGACGAAAATTTAAATATTTTACCCCCCGTTCAGCCGCAACAAATTCAAGAAGAAAAACAAGAAAAGAATTCTCAAGAAAACTCCGGGACTCTTTTGGAAAAACAGGCAAAAGAGAAATTTTCCATATTTTCTTCCAAACCAAAAGAACAACCGAAAGGTAACGGGGTTGTAAAGAAATTTACGGATTATAAAGCTCCCCCATTAGAACTCTTACGTTCATCCATTGAAAAACCAAACGGCGGAGACTTAAGAGCCAACGCTAACATCATCAAAAGAACTTTGGAGAGTTTTGGTATTGCTGTGGAAATGGGTGAAATAAATATTGGGCCAAAAGTCACCAGATATACATTAAGACCGGCCGAGGGTATAAAACTTTCTAGGATTACAACTTTAAACCAGGATCTGGCATTAGCTTTAAGCGCTCATCCGATTAGAATAGAAGCTCCAATTCCAGGAAAACCGTATGTTGGCATAGAAGTCCCCAATAAAACAGCGGCGATAGTAAGATTGGGAAATTTGATGGCTTATCCCGAATTTTCAGAGGGCGGACAACTTGGATTTTGCGTCGGGCGTGATGTCACCGGAGATATTATATTGGGCAATATTGAAAAAATGCCTCACCTTTTGGTTGCCGGCGCCACTGGCTCGGGAAAATCCATAATGCTTCATTCAATTTTGACATCACTGCTTTATAAAAATTCCCCTCAAACTCTAAAATTTATTCTTATTGACCCGAAAAGAGTTGAGCTCTCAAGTTATAACGGACTGCCACATTTAATTGCTCCCGTTATAACACAAGGGAAAAAAGCTTTGGGAGTTTTTCGTTGGGCTATCAGTGAAATGGATAGGCGTTATGAGACATTGCTCAAAGCGGGAGTTCGTGATATCCAAAGTTACAACAAAAAACACGCCGAACCGATACCTTTTATAATAATAGTGGTGGATGAAATGGCTGACCTTATGGCCGCTTATGGACGCGATGTAGAAAACGCAATAGTTCGATTAGCCCAAATGGCTCGCGCCACAGGAATTCATTTGATACTCTCAACTCAAAGACCATCGGTGGAAGTCATAACCGGACTAATTAAAGCCAACATCACCGCTCGCATAGCGTTGCAAGTAGCCAGCCAAATTGATTCCCGAACCATTCTTGATACTGCCGGAGCGGAAAAACTTTTGGGGGGAGGAGATTTACTGTTTATATCGGCTGAACTATCTAAACCAAAACGTATTCAAGGAGCGTATATAAGCGAGGAAGAAATTCTCAAGGTTACAAATTTTATACGCGACAACAACGAAGACTACGTTGACCCCAATCAAGAAGTTCCTCCATTTGAAGAAAGCTCTGATGAGGGAGGACAACATGATATGTTTGAGGAATATTCTGAAAATGGCGATGACGAAGAGCTTATTAAAGAAGCTATGGAGGCGATAAAACAAGCCCAAAAAGCTTCGGCTTCATTACTGCAAAGAAAATTAAAAATAGGATACGCCAGGGCTGCACGATTACTGGATATGCTTGAAGAAAAAGGAATTGTGGGCCCGGGCGATGGAGCAAAACCTAGAGAAGTTTATATTTCAAGGGACGAATCTTAGTTATCAATTCTTCATAAATTGTTTTAATAAATAGCTAAAAAACTTCATTTTAAAAGATTTTGGCGGTGTTTACATTGGATTGATTTAGTAATAAAATCTCTCTAAAGCTTAAACATCAAAAAGCATTGCTATCACTTTAAATTATGGAAATAAAACCTCTAAAAGAAATACTTAGGGATGAAATGAAGGCTAAGGGCTTCAACGTTCAGAAACTTTCTGAGATTACAAACATCGCTCCCAACTACATCAGGGCTCTTTTGGACAATGATTTTGAAAAATTGCCGGCTGCTCCATATGTGCATGGATATTTAGAATCCATAGCTAAAGAACTTGATATTGAAACCGAACCGCTCTGGCAAGAGTATCAAAAAGAATCCGGTATGAAACGTTCTGGACCTTTTGATAAACTTCCGATTAATCGGTATGCTCAAAAGCCTTTCAATAAAAAAACTCTTATAATTACAATTTTTGTTCTTATTGTTCTTGCATTCGCCCTTCCTCATATTGCTGATTTTTTTGGAAAGCCGTCTCTTGAAATATACTGGCCGCCATCCGATCAATATAAAACGATGGATGAAGTAGTGATTCTTAAGGGAAGAATTGCCAATCCTCAAGACAAAATTCTTGTTGGTGAAGGAGAGGTTGTGGTCGCTAGTGATGGAATCTTTGAAAAAGAAGTTAGATTAGATCCTGGATGCAAGAATGTTTTTGATTTTACTGTTAAAAGATTTCTTGGTCTTAGCACAACTGTTAAGAGAACTATTTGTTATGAATCATCACCAATAATCTTTGAACCATCGTCCACAGATTCTCCAACCTCAACAATAAATAATTAAATAAAAAAATAATGAAAAAAGACAAAAAAGACACAAAAAAATCTCTTACAGAACTTGATAGTTTGATAGAGTCTTTACAAAGTAAATTTGGGGAAGGGTCGGTTATGCGCTTGGATGATAGGTGCACAATCAAAGTTCCAGCAGTTCCGACCGGATCATTTTCTTTAGATAGAGCTTTGGGAGTAGGCGGAATTCCAAGAGGAAGAATCGTGGAAGTTTATGGTCCAGAGATGTCCGGAAAAACAACATTAGCCCTTTCAATTATTGCTCAATCCCAAAAAAAGGGGGGTAAATGCGCATTTATAGATGCCGAACATGCTATGGATCCGGAATACGCAAAAAGAATCGGTGTAAAAACATCGGAACTTTTAATATCCCAACCGGATAGTGGAGAAGAAGCCCTTCAAATTCTTGAAAACTTGGTTCATTCGGGAATTATTGAGGTAGTGGTAGTTGATTCGGTAGCAGCCTTAACTCCCAGAGCCGAATTAGAGGGTGAAATTGGAGATCAACATATCGGACTTCAAGCTCGTTTAATGTCTCAAGCCTTAAGAAAACTTACAGCAATTGCTTCAAAAACAAACACTACTATTATATTTATAAATCAACTTAGATCCCAAATAGGCGTTATGTGGGGAAATCCAGAAACCACTCCAGGCGGAAGAGCTCTTAAATTTTATTCGTCTGTCAGACTTGATGTT
Source organism: Minisyncoccota bacterium (assembly GCA_035408245.1). Lineage (GTDB taxonomy): Bacteria > Patescibacteriota > Minisyncoccia > UBA6257 > JAGOQP01 > DAOOCG01. The sequence continues at coordinate 2,153 of DAOOCG010000009.1, read as the reverse complement.
CGCCGCATTGCTCAAATCAAAAAAGGTGAGGAGGTTATCGGAAATAGAGTCAAAGTAAAAGTTGCAAAAAACAAGGTTGCCGCTCCGTTTAAAACCGCTGAGTTTGATATCTTTTATGGAGAAGGTATCTCCTATCTCACTGATATGATTAATGTGGCAATCAAACACGGAATTATTACTCGCACGGGCAATACATATTCATTTGAGGGAGAAAAACTTGGGGTTGGTATTGATGCGGTAAAACAAAAACTTGAAGAAGACAAAAAAATAGCCGGTGATTTAGAAAAAAAGTTGGAATCAGTCGAATCAGGAAGTTCCGAAGGGGAATAAAATTACTTTTAAAAAACAACCTTAGCGGGTTGTTTTTTATTGTTAATTAGTTATTTTGTCTTTAATGTAGTTTTGGATAGCGCTGTATTTTTCAAATCCCTCAATTGGCAACAATATTGATATATTTTTGGTTGTTGTCCCAAAATTAACCGGCACGTAATCCGTTTTAACAAGTTTGGTATTAAAATCCAAAACAATACTTTCTAATTTAATTTTCGGCAGATCGGTGTTGAAAACATAGGAAGTTGCCTTGGATACGTCGATATCGGCGTTATTGAGCAAACCTGATTTGAAAGCAAATCTTTCTATAAAAGCAAGCTTATCAGAACGACTAAGGGCTTTGAATTTTTCAAATAAACTTTCCAATATTTGATGCTGATTTTTTTCCCTAAAAAAATCTCCTTCGGGATTAAAGCGGTTGCGAATAATCCACACGGCATCCTCTCCGTTTAAATGGTGATCTCCCACCCCCATTGTGTAACCACTCACCCAATCAACAGCCGGTTGATTGAGAGTTATATCAATTCCCCCAAAATAATCAACCACATCTTTTACTATAGCCAAATCAACCACCACATAACCATCAACCGATAACCCAGTAATTTCTTCAATTTTATTGGCGGCAACATCAACTTTTCTTTTTGCCAGCATCTCGTTTATTTTAAATTGTTCTTTGTTGTCTGAAATCCACAAATCTCTGGGAATGGATATTAAAAAAACCTTTGATTTGGTTGGATCAAAATGAACAACAATAATAGAATCGGTTAATATACTCTTTCCATATTCTGGACCCTGAACACCAAGCACCAGCATCGTCATAGAGCTGGAAACAAATATATTTTTAAAGAATTCGGAAATACTTTTTAGCGGCGTGGGTGAATTATTTTCCCACTCCACGCTTCTGGCTGGTATTTTTGGAACCGCATAAAACAACGCCGTTCCAAGAACAACAGCGATAAATACGATATACAAAGCTGGAAGAAATTTCTTCATTATTCTTCGTTAAGATCAAAAAAGTTTTTAAATAAGTTAGCTACTAAAATCGGCCCCGTGCCTCCGGGTGTTGGTGTGTAAAATGAAAGATAATCTGAAATCACCTCACTTAAAGAATTTTCATCAAAATCTCCCCTTAATTTACCGGTTTCATCTTTCCCATAACCAAAATCAATAACTCCGGATCCCTTTTTTAACATAGAAGCCTTAATCAACCCCGCTTGACCGGTACCCAAAACAACCAAATCGGCATCCTCAAGCGATTTTAAATCGCTTCCTTTATCTAATGCGACCAAATGAGGCACTTTAGCAAGCAACCAATTAGTTATCGGTTTTCCAACCAATCTTCCCTGTCCCACTACGGCTGCTTTTTTAATAGAAGACAAGTCAACTCCAATAGATTTTAAAACACACTCAACAACACCGACTGAGGGAGGAATTATTTTGGAGCGATTGTTATAAAAAGACCCGATCATTTTTTCAGAAAGCAAATCTACATCCTTAGATGGAGGAATAGCGTTACAAACATAAGATTGATTTATGTGTTCGGGTAAAGGAAGTTGAACTATAACTCCTCCGCAATTTTTGGCGTTAGCCACTTGAGATATTTTCTTTCTAAAGACATCGTTAGTTATATTTTTTTCAATTTGATATATTCTAAAATCAATTCCTATTTCTTTGGCAATTTTTTCCTTCTGCAAAACAAAACTTTTTGAAGCCAAGTCTTCTTCAATCAAAAAAACCGCTAAAAATTTTTTAGGTAAAGGTTTTGTTTTAAGCCTATCGACTATGTCTTGAGCTATCCTCAAACCGGAAATTTTTTGCATAAC
>DAOOCG010000008.1:0-19768 GCA_035408245.1 Minisyncoccota bacterium | reverse complement strand
AGATTCAATCTTCTCTATTTCATTAGCGATTGCCAATTGTTGTTGCTCAAGTTGTTTTATTGAATCCTGGTATGTTTTTTCTTTGCTTTTTGTTTCTTGTAAAAATTTCTGTTTTTCCTGTTTTAAATCGCTGGCAATTTCCTTTTTGTTCTGAAGGGTTTGATGTTCAACCTCTTTTGCCTCCTTGGTGACTGATGCCTGATTTAATACGTCCGAAAGCTTATTTTTTGACTGATCTAATTCGTTTATCTTTATGTTTAACGTGTTATTTAGATCAGTAAGAGACTGTATTTCCAACACACCATCAGAAAGAGTTTCATTTTTCAAAAAAACAATCAGAGGATTTTCGTTGTCTTTATCTTGAATCTGACGCAATATTTCATTGACCGCTCCTTGTTTTTGCAATATATCGCTTTCGGCTTCAGATATATCTCCTTGAAGAGTTTTAATCTTGAGATCTAATTTATCTATCGTTACCCGACTTGCTTGAACACCAAGATCAATTTGTTTGATATTTATATCTATTTTTTTCACCTCATTAGTGAGGGTACTTTTTTGGCTTTGAGTTTGTTCAAGTTTTGTTTTCTGTTCGTTGATTTGTTGGTTGATCCGTTTTAACTCCTCTTCCTTTTCCGCTATTTTGTTTTCCAAAGCATTTTTATCAATTGTTTCAGCACTCGCCTGTTTGGAGTTATTAAAATCCAAAAACAAGCCTTGTAATATAAAGCAACATAACAGTAGTAATGTCAATACGGTCGTCTTTAAAAACAGTCTTAGAAATTTCATTGGATTATTTTGCAAGCGCTTTTTCAATTCTGATTATTGTTTCTTTTTTTCCAATAACACTCATTATTTCAAAAGGTCCCGGAGAATTTTTAAGTCCAGATAAAGAAATTCTCAAAGGCCAAAGAGACTCTCCCCTACCAAGCGTTTCAGCAAGAGGCATTAATTTTTCTTCAATAATTTTTGACGAAACAAAATCATCTTCCGAAAGTTTTTTTACTTCTGATTTTATTTTTTCCAGATTCTTTTTGATGGTTTCAATTGATAAATCTTTCCAAATAAGAAAACTTGAATCATAATCCCCCACCTCAAAAAAGAATTTAGCCGATTCTTTAAATTCTGAAAGTTTTTTAATTCTATCTCGCTCTATAATTACGGCTTTTTTAAATATTTCTTTTTTTAATACCCACTCTTGAGGCACATAACTTTCAAGTCTTTTTACCAAATCATCTATTTCCAGTTGTTTTATATATTGAGCGTTAAACCAATCTAATTTATCAACATTAAACACGCCTCCGGCTTTTTGAACTCTTTTGAGGCTAAATTTTGAAACCATTTCTTTTGGCGATAGAATTTCCTGATCATCTTCAGGATGCCACCCCAAAAGCCCCAAGAAATTAATGATGGCTTCCGGAAGATATCCGTCTTTTAAATACTCATCAAAAGACGTTTCCATTTTACGTTTTGACATTTTACTTCTATCTGGAGACAAAACTAACGGTAGATGGGCATATTTTGGCATTTCAATACCCAACGCCTTTTGAATTAATATTTGCTTGGGCGTGTTGCTTATATGATCTTCTCCGCGAATAACATGACTGATTTTCATTAAATAATCATCTACAACTACGGCAAAATTATACAAGGGCGATTGAAGATTGCGGGCAATAACAATATCGCCTATAGTATCGGTGTTAACCGATATTTCTCCGCGAATTATGTCGTGAAAGGATATTTCAATTCCTCCAGGAACGCTCAATCTAATAACTCCCTCTTCACCGTTTTTTATTTTTGATTCAATTTGTTCCGGAGTTAAACTTTTGCATTTTCCGCTATATCTTGGAATTAGTCCCGCAGACATCATTGCTTGTTTTTCATTTTCAAGTTCTTCTTTTGTGCAAAAACACCAATAAGCTTTTTTGTCATCAATCATTTTTTGCAAATATTCCTTGTAAATATCAAGGCGTTCGCTCTGGCGATATGGACCATAAGGACCACCTATATCCGGACCTTCGTCCCAAACTATTTTAAGAGCCTTAAACCCCTCTAAAATATCGCTTTCATACATAGGAAGAGAGCGTTCTGTGTCAGTATCTTCAATACGAATAACAAAAACTCCACCTTCTTTTTTGGCGAATAAATAGTTAAATAAAGCCGCTCTAATAGTTCCCAAATGTAAATAACCCGTTGGAGACGGCGCAATGCGCACCCTTATTGGGGCGTTTTCACTCATAAATGGATTCTAACACAAAAAAGATGTCTTTAAAAGACCTTAATTACGGCAAAGGAGCGGATTTTATTGTCTTTATTTGATCATAAATGGTATCAAATTCTGAGTCGGTTAATGTTCGGGGATAAATTAATAAGGCTCCAATTTGACCAATCCAGAAATAACCACTTGAGTGCGCTCTGCCTAATCTAACACTGTTTTGAATACTGGCGGGAGTTGTCGTTCCGGTATTTCCAGTTTTCCATGCTAATTGATTTTTTCTTTGTTTTGAATTTTCTCCATCAATAACACCCGAGAGTAGACTCCATGTATTAAGAGCCGGAGACGAAGCTGGGTATGCTGCTGGAGATGGGAATCTAAGATAATATGTTGACGCTCCATTTCTATACATAGAAGCATTTAATGTATTATTAGAATCCCACATTCCTCTTGATACATCTGCCACCGTCGGTCTTATAAGAAGAATTGCTGAAAATGGTTGGGGTAAAGAATTTGTTATTGAAACTTTTGTATAAGTACCCACTCCATCAAACGTTAATGTTTTCACTCCGTCAATCGTTTCCCAGGCAGGATCATCAGATCCCAAATCTGATGTCGCTCCCAAAGTCATATGTCTTCCATTTCCAGAATAATCATAAACATATTGACCGGATGATTCATTAATAATCCAGGCAGCCCAAGATCCTGAAAGCAAATTTAGTCCGTAATCAAAAGGTAAAAGAGTTTTATTGCTTCCGACTTCATATAAAGATGTGTGAGCCCCTCCATCATTTGATGTTTTGGGAGATGATCCTCCTAAATTATATTTGGAAGATTCCAATGAGGCTCCAAGCTCCCAAGAACCTCCTGTAATATATGAATAATATCTTCCTGAAGTAGTCGCATTAACTGGATCTATCGGTAAAGCCGAGAAAGACAAGGCTTGTGATGCTAAAAAATTAACCGGAACCCAACCGGTTCCGTCCATTTTTCTATAATCCGATTCGTTTGAACAATGATATTGATATCCTCCAATGAGTGTGGGAAGCCCTAAAGACCCGCAAGTTGAAGAGGAATTGTCGGGAATAGATATATAAACAACATTAGCTGTTCCAAAAGAAGTAAAACCTTGAGTTTCCAATACTGTAAGAGATTTATCCAAAGAGGATAAATCCGACATTCTGGTAGCATCACGTGAAGATTTGAGATATTCTGCCGGGTTTATAATAATAAGCACGGCCGCAGTTAGAACTCCCAAAATACCTATCACAACCAATAATTCTATTAAAGTAAAAGAGTCATTCCGTTTCATTATAATTTTAAACGGGAATTTTTAATTATTTTATTAGTGATATTATTTCACCCGCAATCATATCGGCCGCCTGAGGTTTGGAAAATAAACCAGCATTTCCGGCCATAGCCGAATATTTTTGAGGATCTTTTATAAGATTATCCAATTGGTTAAAGAATATCGTCGGTTGGAGATTGTCTTCCTCAATTACGATACACGATCCTTTCTTGGCAAATTCGTAAGCATTGTAGAATTGATGATTATTTGCTGATTCCGGTAAGGGAATTAGTATTGATGGTTTTTTGAATGAAGCTATTTCAAAAATTGCTCCACTCCCCGATCTGGAAACTATCACATCAGCGGCAATCATTGCATCTTTCATTTCTTTTCTGAAAAAATCAACTATTCTGTATTTTGTTCTTTCTTGAGGAATAAAGCGTTGAGTAGCAACAGCTAATTCATTCTTGAATGAAGAAAAATTATCCAAACCAACTTGATGTAGGACTTGATATTTTGAAATAAAATCTTTGACGTTATCAAGCATAAATTCATTAATTCGTGTTGAACCCTGTGATCCTCCCAATACTAAAATAAGAGGCAATCCGGGATCAAAGCCGAATATCTTTTTTGCTTTCTCCTGAGTCAGATCATTTTCGGGCTCAAGTAGAAATGAACGGATCGGATTTCCAACAAGAGCAACTTTTGATCCGGAAAAGTATTCTAAAGTTTTTGAAAAAGATACAGCAACTCTTTTAGCAAAAGGAAAGGATATTTTACTGGATAATCCGGGAATGGAGTCTGATTCGTGGATAAATATGGGAATTCTATAAAAAGCGGCTGCCAACACAACTGCAATTGCCCCGGTTCCTCCTTTGGAAAAAACAATATCGGGCATAACAAAAAACATCTTTACAAATGCTTGTATAAACGCAATCGGAAATTTAAAAAAGTCTATAATATTTTCTACGGAAAAATATCTCCTAAATTTAAAAGATACTATATTAACTATTTTGATTTTGCGGGATAAAAACTCCGTTCCAAATGAATCAGGACTCCCAAAGTAATAAAACAAATAATCTTTTTTTGAAGCATCTAATTGTTTTTTTATGGAGTCGGCCACAGTAAGTAGTGGATAAACATGTCCGCCGGTTCCCCCGCCGGTAAATGCTATGCGAATTTCTTTCATTTGAATTAATTATAGCAATTGAGTTGTTTTATAACAATAAAAAAGCCCCTAAAGCTTTATACGCTTGGGGCGGGACGAAAAACCAATTCCCTTTCCAATATTTCGTATGGTTCCGTATTCAAAATAAATCCAGCGTTGTTTTCCTTCAAGATTTCCATTGTCCTATCAAAACAATGAATATCACTTACCGTTTCAAGCGTAATATAGTAATGATAAGCTCTGTATTGATATATCCTTTTTCCACCATTTCTCTTAAAAGCAATCAATTCAGCACCCAATAATTCAAAAATTGGTTTTCTACCCAAATCTTTTAAAGCTTTGATTTGACCATCCAGAATGATCATTCCCGAGGAAGATGTCCACAAAGAAAAAAGAATGCTTTTCATTTAACCTCCCTTTTTGCTTTTTTTAAAATAACACCACTTTTATAATATGTCAACTTAACCCACTTTATAATAGTTTAAAGCATAGATGAATATCGAGAAACATTTCCCATAATTCCCATCATCGTCATAGTTACCGCCAAAGCTGTTCCCCCATAGCTAATAAACGGCAACGGCACTCCGGTAAACGGAAATACTCCGGTGTTGGCGGCGATATGAATTATGGTTTGAATGGCAATTACAGAGACAAAACCAACCATAATCAATCGAGCAAAATCATCATGGCTTTTAAGAGCAATATCGGTACTTCGCCATATAACCACCAAAAAAGCGAGAATTATTATGGCAGTTTTCCAAAATCCAAACTCCTCGGCGATAACGGCAAATATAGAATCCCCCATTGGTTCGGGTAAGATGCTGTATTTACTCGTTGATTTTCCAAAACCAACTCCCATTGTTCCCCCGCTTCCGACCGCAATTAATGATTGAGAAAGATGAAAGTTGTCATTTTTTACGTTTTTAATAACCAATGACGGAACATATTTTTCTGCAATCGGATTCCAATAAGGGGCGACTCTCGCCATACGATAAGGTGTTATTGTTGCCAATATAATTATTGCTAAAATTGCCAATCCACCTGATACCAATACCTGAAGTCCAACCTCTTTAAAAGATTTACCACTCACAAAATACATCAAAGCCCCAGATCCTATTACAATAACTGCCATTGTTGTTGCCGGTTGAATGAATATTAATATTCCAACAATAGCGGAGACAAAAATAAACACTAAATATCTCTTCCAACCCTCTCCGATTTGTTTTATTCGTCCGCTGGAAAAGATGGAAGCGATGTAAAGTATAAACGTAATTTTTAACAACTCGGAAGGTTGAAAAGAAAATGCCCCAAGATCTATCCAACGATGCGATCCTTTAACCTCCTTGCCTATGGGAGTAAAAACCATTATCAACAAAACTAAATTAATCAGAAAAAGAACCAAAGCAGCTTTCTTCCAGCGTCTATAATAAAGAATAAAACCGGCAAGAAATCCGATAATTCCCGGGATAAATCCTTTTATTAATTGTTGTTTGAGATAATAATATGTGTCATTGAAACTGTTTTTTCCTATGTCGGAAGAAGCCGATGCAAGTATAAAAAATCCGACTAATAACAAAAAAAGAACTGTTCCTAACAGTATGTAATCAGGACGATGCCCCGATTGAATTGAGAATATTTTTCCCAGCCTCATTTTTTATTTTTCTTTAACAATCTTCCAAATCCTTTTGTTGTTGTAATTGACCCGTTTTCAACGGAAATTGATCCATTAACCATAACCATTGAGACGTCAAAATCTTTGGTGAGTAATACTAAATCCGCAAAATAACCATCACTAATAAACCCTCTTCCGTCTATATTGAAAATTCTTGAAGGCAACCCCGTGATTTTGGAAATGGCTCTTTCTACGGTCATGGGTCTAGTGCTTGCCTGTTTTAAATATGTTGTAAATGTTTTGTAAGCTCTTTCTGGTTTATAAGTTGAGGGACCAAACACTCCGTCAAAATTGGGACTGTTGGTTGATATTAAAGATCTTTCATTGAATAAAGCCTTGGAAACATCTTCTTGATTAAGATTTTCATAAAGAACCACCCCTTTTAAGCGAGTTACCTGCATTAAACTTATAAGAGCTTGAGGAGCGCTTAGGTCCCTATTTTTGGCAAATTCATAAAGCGATTTTCCGTTTAAAAATTCAACTCCCGGAGCATTCAAAATAATCATTTTTTCAGGATCTATCTTTGGAAATGTGGAAGTAACTTTTTTAGCAATATCTTTATCCTGCATCTTTTCCAACATCAAAACCTGATCGTTGTCTTTAAGAAAATCGGGAATAAAAACTTCCAAAGATGTAGCACTGGCATTAAATGGATTGATGTCAAAATACACATTGGCTTTGGCAGCTTTTTCGGAAATTAGAGAAAGTGATTTTTCATATTGCGATTCAAAACCGATAAGCGGTCTAAAATGACTGATAATTGTCGGCACTGATGTTTCCTGGCTGATCTTTAAAGTTTCATCTACTGATTCTTGGAGTTTTTCCCTTTCGTTACGTAAATGAGTTGTGTAGACACCTTTGTGTTCTTTTAAAATATCCAACAAGGCTCTAAGTTCATGATAAGTGGTATTTTGATACGGAAAATAACCAAGACCTGATGACATACCAAATGAACCCTCTTCAAGAGATGATGATAAAACAGAACGTATTACTCTCAATTCATTAGCCGTCAGATTTCTAAATGATGTCAGATCCTTGACAATATCTTCGCGCATTACTTCGTGTCCCGTCAGAGTTCCAAAGTTAACTCCCAATTCAAATTTTTCAATAACACCCAAAAACTCAGAAACACTTCTCCAATTTATATTGATATGACTTTTTCTGGCCCAGCTTTCAATATGTGAAAGAGCATTTCCGTAAAAAGACGGAGCGAGAGAAAATCCGCATTGTCCCGTCATTATGCTAGTTACCCCCTGAAGTAAAAAATCTTTATGCAGTGGAGAAAGGAAAAGCGTCAAATATCTATCGGAGCTGACATTGGGGTCAATAAATCCGGGAACAAGATAACCCTCGTTTCCAAATATTGTTTTGTCGGCTTTGTAGTTGGGAAAACTTCCTATAGCTAAAATCTTTTCATTGCGTATCAAAACATCCCCCTTTATGGGTGTTTTTCCACTTCCATCAACAACGATGACATTTTTTACAAGCGTTGTCATAACAGAATTATGCTAAAAATAAAAACTTAACGTATTAAAATCAACTCTCTTTAATAATTCTATCAAAATACACAAACAAATGAAAAGAATATCTTTTAATTAATAAAAAATCGGCACTAAGTACCGAGTTTATCTAAAACGAAGACCAATACAAAATTCAAAATTATTTGATGGATTTGCCGCTATCAGCATAATTGATGTAATTGATATCGGCCCAGAAAATAAGAAAATGGGAATTATCAGCCATCTTAAGGAATAATTTCTGGATTTGTTTTTGTAACTATAATAATTTACCCATCCCCACACCAAAATCCCAGAAACAATCCATCCTGAAATTCCCAACCACAAAGAAAAGCTCATCGGCTTTTTTTCTCCTGATCGCTAAAGTTCTGAATTTAAACTAATCGTTTAATATAAAAACGTCAAGAAATTATTATCTGATAATCATTCTGGACAAAAAGAACAGAACGAGTCCCAGCCCATTAGAGACAACTGTGATTATCCAAAAACGCATAGTCACTTTTGATTCCGGCCATCCAATAGCTTCAAAGTGATGGTGTATCGGAGTAGATATAAAAATCTTTCTCTTAAAAATCTTTTTAGAAATCATCTGAACTATAACCGAGAGTGATTCCAAAACTAAAATTGGAGCAAAAAACGGCAGGAATAAAATCGTATTAGTAAGCATAGCGATAACTCCCATTGTAATACCCAAAGCCATTGATCCAGTATCCCCCATAAAAAATCTGGCCGGGTGAATGTTGAACCACAAGAAAGCCAAAAGAGCCCCGATAACCATTGTGGCAAAAGCGGCCAAATCAAAACGCCCAAGAGCGAACGAAACAACAGCTAAAGACCCAAATGAAAACAATGATACTCCCCCGAGTAAACCATCCAATCCATCAGTTTCATTAGCCGAAAAAGCTGCTGCCACTATTACAAATATAAATAAAGGAATATACCATCCGTCTATTTCTATATTTCCAAAAAAAGGAACATAAAGAGTGGACCACTCCAGTTTGACTGAAAACCAATAAGCTCCAACAAGAGCTATTAAAAGATAAATCAAAATTTTATATTTCATTGGAAGACCGCCTCCTTTTGGTCCAACTCCTTTTATCCCCAAAACATCGTCAACAAGCCCCAATAAAGCGGCAATCAGCATAGCTGCTATTGGAAGATAGGTTTGAGCTCTATCCACAATATTGAGCATTGAAAAATTTCCATCTAAAAACAAATTTAATATGAAAAAAAGAGCAGCCAATCCTAAAACGGTTGCCCAGATTATTATTCCGCCCATTGTCGGAGTGCCCTCTTTTTTTTGATGAAGAGAATTGAAAATTGGAGCATCCTCTTTTCCTCTTATCTGTTTTCCAGCGCGATATTTATAAAGTATTTTTGATACAATCGGGGTCAAAAACAATCCGACAATAAAAGATATGCCAGTAAGAATTAAAACACGAATTACTTGAAATGTGAGCATGATGGATAATAAACAGTAAATGGTTATTAGTTATTAGTAACTAGCAATCAGTGAATAGTAAATAGTAATTAGAACTCAGTAATTAGTTATTAACCATTAACCAATAACTAGTAACTAACGATCGGTAAATAGTAATTAGTAAATAGTTATTAGGAATAATAATCAGTAATCAGTTTAATTTCGGTTATTTTACACACGATAATATTTTTTCCGTTTCAGCAAATCTGTCTTCGCTTCCCAAGACTCCTATAAAAATCATTTTACCATTTTTAATAAACAATGATACAAGATTACCACCTGATTGATCTATGTATCCGGTTTTGCCCCCAAAGAAATCCTTTCTTCCAGCAAAAAGATTTATATTTGAAAGTTTCTCTATCTTCTTTGTGGTCTGATTTTTAACAGATACGGTTTTTTGTCTGGTTATATCCAATATCTCTTTTTTATAATGACGATTGATATACGAAATTAATATGTAAAGATCTTTGGCGGTTGATTGATTAAGATACGAAAGCCCCGATGGTTCAAAAAATGTCGTTTGACTCATTGAAATTTCTTTTGCTTTGTCGTTCATTTTCTTGACAAAAGATTCCGTGCCGATGCTTTCCGAAAGAGCGTAAGCAGCATCATTGCTGGAAACAGACAACATAGCTTTGATTAAGTCGTTAACATTATACGAAGAGCTTGATGCAAAGGTGGTATATCCGTCGGCTTGATTTTTTATCTGATCGGTAATTTCAATGATGCTTGATTGATTTAAATTTTCCAAAGCAATTATTGCCGACATTAATTTTGTGATTGAAGCGATTGGCCATCTGTCTTGAGATTTTTGGTCATAAAGAACAGCTGCTCCATCAATTGTTTGGGCAAGATAAATTTTTGATCCAACTTGAACGCATAATTCATTGGAGGGAATAAGTGAATCCACAATGACTGGTTTTTCTACAACCATTGTTTCGGATTGAATTCTTGCTTCCGGTTGTGGTTGAATGGTTTCTTCTTTTGGATTTTCCAAACTTTTACCGCTGGATGAAGCAATTATTTCTTGATTATTTTGTTCGGAATTCAAATCAATGGTTTCTACCACAGTCGCTTTCATCACTGACCCAAAACCGCTTTGGGAGAAAACAGAAGTTTCCCTTAAAAGATAGGAGGATAAAAGGACAATAACTAACAATATAAGGGCTTGATAACGCATGATTCAGAATATATCAATTTTAAATTAAAAATTTGAAATTTTAAATTATTTTATTATTAGTAATTAGTAATCAGTTATTAACCATTAACCAATAACTAGTAACCAGCGATCAGTTATTAACCAATAACCAGTAGCTATTAACTAGTAACCTGTTCTTCATTAATTACTCCGGAAAAATATTGATCTTTTAATTTTTGATACTCATCGTATTGAGGCATTTTGGAAACATGGTTTATTCCCAAAAACTTAAGGAAATCAAAAGTAACTTCATAATTAAATGCCAGTCCCTTGCCTGTTTTTCTTTCCACCAATCCCCTAATAAGCAAGCTTCTTAAAATAAAACTGGAATTAACTCCTCTTAGATAATCTATTTGAGCTCTGGTAAGAGGTCCAAAATAAGCGACGATTGAAAGTGTTTCAAGAGCTGCCGGGGTAAGGTCTTCTTTAAGATTTTCTGTAACAAATTTTTCAATTAACAAAGCATGCTGTGGTTTTGTTGATAGCATATACTTTCCTTCTTTTTCCATTAGCATTATTCCTCTATCAGATGAAGAAAGTTGCGAGGATAAATCTTTAGCGGCAACAAGCACTTCTTCTTCACTAACGCTTAGGATGTTTGAAAGTTTTTTTATATCCACCGCTTCACCAAAAATAAACAGAACCGCTTCCAGCGCACTAACCAAAGATGATGGATTTTTTTCGTTTATATCGGACATGTTTTCTTATTCTAAATGTTTTGAGATGATTTTTGAATACTAATGTCTCCAAATAAATCGGATTGAGATACAGTCATCGTATTTTCTCTTAAAAGATGGAGTAATGCCAGAAAGAGAACGATGGCTTCTTCTTTTGTTTTGGAGCTGATAATTTCAGAAAATTTGGAAATACCTTCGGTTATTTTTTTGGAGACTTCCGAAATTTTATCTTCTAAAGAATATAAGTGTCTTTGAATAGTTTCTTTTTCCAAAAACAACGAACCGACGGTATTAAGGAGTTTTTCCAGAGCGGAACCCATTTTTGAGACATCAACATTCTTTGGAGGATAAAAAACGGTTGGAATTGAAGAAAGCATCGCCCGAGAATAAGAAGGCTCGGCCTCAGTCCATGTCTTTTTAACCAAAGCAAAGATAGGTTTTAGCTGGGAATAAATTTTTAAACGTTTTTCAAGATCATAAATCCCCTCCTCTTCTTCTTGAGAAAGTTGAATTTGAGGAAGAAGTGATTTTGACTTAATGAGAATAAGCTGAGCCGCCACAACCAAAAAATCAGCCAACATTCTTAAAAGATTATCTTTCGTTGTTTCATCTTCAGAATGTTCTGCTTCTCTAATTTCGTTTTTTAATGAATCAATATGAGATAAAAAATCACCAGTAACCTGGGCTAAACTAAATGTGGTTATATCCAACTTCTTAGTTTCTATAAATTCCAATAGTTTCTCCAATGGTCCGGAAAAATCGGAAGTTCTGACCTGATACATATAGAAATAATAACATTGGATCAAATGATTTTCAATTCATTTGACAAATCTTGTCATTGGTGCTAGTATACAACCAGCAATCAACGTAAGTATGCAGGGCTGGTCAAAGCTGAGAAGCAGTGGCCGGGCGAGGTGTCAAGCAGGAAGTCCGGGCGGACTTCGGCTGCGCTGGCAGACGTGCCATGACATCGGGTCACGGTGAAAGTGTGTCCCGTGGGGTGTATGACCACTTTCATTTTGATCAGTCCTGTAAGTCCTCCTGGAAAGGCTCTGGGAGGCACCTCTCAAGGAGATTCACCGAGAGGGGCAATACCGGGTCCTTGGTTAGGGGCAGTCGAGTCCCTCTCCAAGGACCCGCTTTTTTTATTTCAAAATTATTCACAGCTATTGACAAATATAATTAAAAGAGTATAATTGCATCAGCAACATAGTCAATCCGCAGAGCTGGCTGGGTCTTAGTGCTAAGTGGTTCATGAGTCAACACAATCAGTGCTCGAGGTGAACCCAGCCAGTTCTGCATAGCAGCACCCCGTTCCTCGTGATAGGAACGGGTAACTACACAAAGGATGACCGTCTCCCATGACGGTCTTTTTGTTTTAAAATTATTCTTTGCTTATTATTTTTGTTTATTATTTTTTACAATTTATCATTTCCAATTCATCAAAAATTTGATAGTATGGATTGATAAAGTTAGTTAATAGTTACTGGTTAATAGTTAATAACTAATTGCTAATAACTATTTACTGATTGATGGTTACTAGTTATTGGTTAATGGTTAATAACTAATTACTAATAACTATTTACTGATTATTGAGTTCTAATTACTAATTACTATTTACTGATTACTATTTCCCACCCACCATGCTCGCTATCTATCGAAAATATCGTCCAAAAAAACTCTCTGATATAGTTGGTCAGGAAAACATAACAACTATCATCAAAAACGGCGCAGCCGAAGGAAAATTGGCGCACGCTTATCTTTTTTATGGAGCCAGAGGAACCGGAAAAACAACCATTGCCCGAATACTTTCTAAAATAGCTAACTGCCAAACTCGCAAAGAAGATCCTGAATTTGCCAAACAAGGCGAGCCCTGCAATAAATGCCAAGCTTGTATGGCGATTGATATCGGTAACGCTCTTGATGTAGTTGAAATTGATGCCGCTTCAAATCGCGGTATAGACGAAATTAGAGATCTGAAAGAAAACATTAAAACTCTCCCCTCTTTATATTCACACAAAGTCTTTATAATTGACGAGGTACATATGCTCACCATTCAGGCTTTCAATGCCTTGCTTAAAACTTTGGAAGAGCCTCCAGCACACGTAATATTTATTTTAGCGACAACGGAATATGAGAAAGTCCCGGCAACAATAGTGTCGCGCACCCAGCGATTTCATTTTAGAAAACTCTCGCTCCAAGAAATTGTCGGAAAACTTGAAATGATATTAAAGGAGGAGAAGATAAAATATTCACCAGAGGCTTTGGAGATGATTGCTTATCTTGCTGATGGCGGATTAAGAGATGCCGAATCTCTTTTGGATCAAATAATTTCAATGAAGGGAAACGAGGTCAGCGTAGAACACGTTGAAGAAGTATTGGGTAAAGTTGATTTTACCAAAACCATCAAAATGGCTGATACTCTTATTAAAAAAGATCTTAAAAAAGCTTTGGAATATTTATATGAGATAAATAACCAAGGATATAACCTCTTTCAATTTAACAAGGATATAACCGAATATTTGCGCAGAGTTCTTTCCCTTCATTTAAACCCAGATTTAGAGAAATTATTTGATCGAGAATTAGCTCAAGCTGAAATCAAAGAAATAAAAGGACACGCTCAAATTGCCGATACGGAAAAAATGATAATACTAATCAAATCGTTAATCGCCGCCTATTCCCAAATGAGATATAACCCGTTCCCGATAGTTCCTTTTGAGGTCGCAATAATTGAGAGCCTTAAGAACAGTGGTTCAATCCACTAATTACTAGTTAATAGTTACTAATTATTGGTTAATAACTGATCGCTGGTTACTAGTTATTGGTTAATGGTTAATAACTGATTACTATTTACTAATTACTACTTATTCCTATTTACTAATAACTATTTACTATTCATGCTTGGCTTCCACCATTTAAATATCAGAAAAAGAATTTATCAAAAACACGAACAATATCCTCATCCGGATAGATTCAAGAATTTTATTGATAAGTTGGTTTACTTGGCTAGTATTTTGATTCCAATTATGACGTTACCTCAAGTCTATCAGGTAATAATAAGACATAATGCTGCCGGTATATCAGAGATTTCTTGGTTAGCTTATACCGCCAGCAATGCTGTTTGGCTTATTTATGGAGTTATACACAAAGAAAAACCGATTGTTTTGGTTAACTCGGTAATGTTTGCACTAAACCTTCTAATCGCTTTAGGAGCGATTGTGTATTGATAAAAATACAAATCTGGGTTATTAGTAATAGGGTTGTTGGGGTGGTTAATGGTTAGTAATTAATAGTTATTGGTTATTATTTGGGGGGTCACGTGGTTCGCTGAAAGCGAGTCTAACTTGCCCCGCCAATGAATTAATCTTTGATTTAAATATTTATTTATTTCCATTGCTGCGGGATCGTCTAACGGTAGGACATGGGACTTTGAATCCCAGTATCTAGGTTCGATTCCTAGTCCCGCAGCAATGGAAATAAAACGTTTGGCGGGGTAAAGCGGGGTGAAGCCATTAATCGAGGTTTGAATCTTCCCTATTTGTCCAAGAATGAAATGATTGGTAACAAATAGCAATCCCGAGGAGTGGAACATGCCACATCGAAAAATACCCAAGATAGATCGTAATGAATTATTGCATACAAGATGTGTATTACTAATAATGTATAATAAAAAACCATGAAGATGTGAAGTCTCTTTTTTGGAATAAAGTTAAAAAGTTTAATTATAATATGAATCAAGAACAAGTCGCTGATTTGAAAGACTTATTACTTTAATAAATCCTAAACTAAAATTAATATTTTTAAGTAAATAACAGAGAATGTTTGATCTAAAAAATCGCCAATCGAGCGATTTTTTGATAGAATCAAACTATGGATATTCAACAAATATTAGCTTTACTTGTAGTAATTATTTTAATTGTAGCAGCACTTTATTTTAAACCAATAAGGAAGACGGTGGGTTTGCTACTTGTTATTTTAGGTGGACTCGCGTGTATAACGATAATCGGTTTAATTCTTGGTATTCCAATGATAATTATTGGTGGTATATTTTTATTTATTTAAATTAGTTAAAAAGTGTAAAAAATAATATATTTGATAAGATGAGCTACAACCAAATTGATTTTTCAAAAAAACTTATAAAAGGAAAGATAGCCGAAACATTATTTGAGCAAATGTTGCGGGAGGCTGGTTGTTTTACAATTCTAGCGTTTGGATATGAAAGTGTTCTTCCTGAATTAGCTCAACGTCAGCACGACATGCACGCAAAAGAAACTATGGAAATTATTAGAAGAGCACCAGATTTTGCTATTATAAACAATGAAACGCATGACGTGCACTTAATAGAAGTAAAATATATGATGAATCCTAAGACTGAATGGATTCTCTGTGATGCAAAGAAAATATATGATTCTTGGAAACCATCCTATCTTTTTCTAGCAACACCAAAAGGATTTTTCTTTGATAAAGCAAAAACAATTGTTGATAACAATGGATTAATCTCTCCATTTAATCATCCACAAATCCCAAAAGAACTTCAAGATAAATACACCGCACTTCTGAATGAATTTATTGTTGTTGAAAGTAACGATTAGGAATTGATTAAAATTATTTTAAATCTTATGGAAAAAATTAGAGAAGCACCACAAGAAATTCCGGAAACAAGAGAAGGAGTGAGTGCAGAAGAATTAGATAGTATTAATAAGAGAAATAAGAACTACGAAGAAGCCAGAAAATTAAGAGCTTCAATGGGATTGGCTCCGGAAGCCGAGTCAAGTGCTTCAATTGAAAGTTTTATTGGTGATGCGGAAAGGTTTATAAGAGAAGAAAGAACAGAAAACGTTGTAATAGATAATCTTGAACCTGGAAGAGAATATGAGATTAATTTAGAGAATCCTCAATTTCCATTTGGCACAGCTATTGATTTTGATTTGATTTTTCCAATATCCGCAACAAGAGAAGAGCTTTTAGCAAGATATCCAGATAGAGAACGTGAGATAGACGAATATTTGTCCAGAATAATATCGGAGAAATATCGCAAAGAATATTTAAAAATAATCAAAACCAAATTCAATGGATTAGTTCCGGAAGATACTTTTAAGTGGGAAAGAATGGTGGGACTAAATGGAGAACGAGATTTTGAAGCGACAGACAGGCAAATGGAGTTTCTTAGATCCAACCCCGAGTTATTAAGAAATTTTAGAGGACATAACATTTTTTGGAACAGAACACTCCATCTCCCAGAGCATTTAAAGAAAAAAACAAAAGAAGAAATAAAAAAAGAAGCACTTGAATCCAGACTGGAAATTATAAGAAGATATCCGGATATAAAAGAGTGGGACTTAATTAACGAACCATTATTAAGAGAACCCCATATAAATGAAAGCGGAGTAAATGTTAACGAGGTAGTTGTTGACCCCATAGAAGATTTTGATTTTTTTGTTGAGTTATTTAAACGAGCAAAAGAAATAGCTCCGGAATCTAAGTTTTATGTAAATGAATATAGTTTATTAAGCGGTAAAAAAACTGCCGAATTTATTGATTTTATACAGAGATTAAAAAATGCCGGAGCACAAATTGATGGTATTGGTATTCAAGGACACATATCAGAATATGACTTTGCTTCAATTGATCAAATCAAACAAAATTTAGAAAGTTTATCCAAACTTGATATACCACTAAAAATAACAGAATTTGATATAAGTGATGAGACTGTAGAAAAAATGTATTTTTCTGCAGATGCCAGACAAAAGGAAAAAGAAAAGGTTTACAATATAATAACATCCGTCTATCACGAAGCGATAAAAATAAAAGGATTAAAATCCTCTAATAATGAAGATATTAGAAGTGTGTTGATGGATTTTTTGAACCAAAATCTTGGCGAGATTAAATTAATTTCAGACGAAGAAAAGGGGTTAATTGTTAGTCAAGCAATAGAATCAAGTTCTGAAGAAGAATTTGTAGAGAAATTAAAGACAAAAATGGGTAATACTATAAAGGCTAGGATTGACAGCGAATTTGATGGAAAAGTGGAAGAATTAAGATCTGATTATGTCAAAAAAGCAATGATTATATTTTATGGCACACAATTAGTAGAGGGTGTATATGTTTGGGGATTTCAGGATAGAGCACATTGGCGTTCAAGAAATTTTGGTGAACACGCTGGTTTTTTTAATGATGATTTTGAAACAAATCAAGTCGGTAATGAATATTTGAAACTAACCCAAGAAACTTGGCGAACAAAAAAACTGGTTGTTGCAAATTCTCAGGGTCAAGCAACTTTTAGGGGTTTCCCGGGTGGATATTCAACTAATCCCCGTTAGATTGATTAATTAAAATAAAACTACTTAAAAATTTCCGATGTCAAAAAATTTAAATAATTGGTGGAAATCAATAATTATCCTTATTATCTTGTTTGGTATTATTTATATTTTGGGAAAAATATTTGTTCCCTTTGAGTTAATGGCAAATAATGAAAGTTATTATAAATGGTCTCCTTTTTTATATTGTTTGTTTTTAATTGCGCCGATTTTAATAATAAAATATTCCCAAAGAAAAATACTCAAAATCATATTTTTTGTAATAATCTTGATTTTTCTTATAACGATAATTTTGATAGCATTATTCTTATATCAAGGAAGTAATATCAGTGATTCTGAAAATTTATTTGTAAAATTTTTCTCCATACTTTATGCTTCGGCTTGGCCAGGAATGAAGATACTCCTTTTATTTTAATTTGAAACGATAATAAAAAATAATTGACACATCTTCTTAGGATGTGCTTTTATTTATTCAGAACAAAGCCTACTGGGGATGATTCAAGATGAAAAAACACGACGACAATCTTGTGATAAGTGTGGTATTTGGCATTATGATTGGTATTTTCGCTATAATTGTGGGCACTTCTGCGTTATTTGATGGAATTAACAAAAATGCAATTGATCCCCCACTCACGATTATGTTTGGTGAAATCGCATTGTTTATCGGATTGGTTTTCGTCGTTGGGAGTATGGTGGGATTTTTTAGATGGCTAAAAAAATAATTGACACATCTATATAAGATGTGTTTTTATTTAAGTAGAACATTAGTATCAGGGGAGCGAAAAATGGAAAAAGGTTTCAGACTTGTCCAATGCCCCGGCTGTCCCGTCAAACTGAGATTGAAGATCACATTCATGCAATATGGGAAAACTCTTGAAGTTATTTGCCCCAAATGTGGAGCAAGATTTAGAGTAACAATTCCTGTGCCAGCTGATTACAAGAAGAATGAACCCGATCATAATCATGACACTTCCTCATTTGGTGTTTTTGATCCATCATACCTCTTTGGCGATCTATTCAGAACGCCAAGAAAGTAATTTACCGCTTATAGAATTTATAGGTGGTTTTTTGTTGTATGAATTGTCATAATAAAAATATGAAAAATGATATATCAGCTGTTATCTTTGATATGGATGGTGTTATATCCGACACCCAAAAGTTTCATGCTAAAATTGAATCTGATTTGTTAAGCAGGTATGGAATATCCGTTTCCTCAGAAGAAATAACCAAAAAATATGCCGGGGTAAAAACTATTGAAATATTTGATGAGCTTCTTAAAAATCAATCAATTGCTTATAATTTGGATGATTTAATGGAAGAAAAATGGAAACAGATGACAAACTTAGCCGATCAATCAGTTGATGAGATAGACGGTTCTGTGGAATTAATAAAAAGACTTTATCAAGCCGGACTGAAAATGGCAGTGGCATCAGCTTCAAATTTAGAATATGTGAGCAGAGTTATTAAAACTTTAAACTTAAATGAATATTTTGGTTTTTTAGCCAGTGGAGATATGGTCAAAAAGGGCAAACCAAACCCGGACATTTTCCTTTTGGCGGCATCTAAAATAGGAATAGAACCGACAAAATGTCTAGTGATTGAAGATGGTATTAGCGGGATGATAGCGGCAAAATCCGGTGGTATGAAGTGTATCGGATTAATCGAATCAAAAGAAAGAGAATACCCTACCAATAACTTAGTCACATCATTAAAAGAAATAACTTTAGACTATATCAGTAACTTGTCATAATCTGAATTGATTAGTCCCCTGTTTTTATGTTAAATTAATATCAGAAACTTGCACAGGGAGGATAATCAAATGGCTGGCGGAGTAGGAACTGGACTTTTTATCGGAGCAAGGTGTCTTGTTTGTAATTTTGATATACCCGGAAGAGAAATTAATTTTGAGAAAATTCCAACCGACGAAGATATTTCAAAAGCAAAAGAAGAGATTCAAAAAGATCACACCGATCAAGGATGTTCGGCAAAGCCGGTTTTCTTCATTTTTAGAGGAATTCCTATCAGATATAGTCTTCAAGTTGGTTATCCTTTGCCAGATTCGGCCAAGGCCTTACTTATTGACCCGATTAAGTAACGGCCTATTTTTTTAATAAATTTTTAATCTAAAAACAATTTATTGTGATATAATCCAATGGTTAATAGCCAGCTAATAGCTATTAGTTAATGGTTACTGGTTATAACTGATAACTACTTATTATTTCCTATTTACTGATTACTG
>DAOOCG010000007.1:5776-19768 GCA_035408245.1 Minisyncoccota bacterium | reverse complement strand
TTATAACGTAACTATTGATGCAAGCAGCTCTGTTCCGATCGCAGAAAGTTATGCTTGGGCCAGTAGCACCTTTTCCGGCATCGATTGGTCCCTAGATTATCCAAGTTTTTGGTATTGGTTGTCACTAAAAATCAATGGATCTTCACCATATCTTCAAACCACCGCAGCTCAACCCTCATATGCAGACTTCACTTATCAATACACCATCACTCCAGGTATCAAATCTATTTCCAATGATAATGTAGCTGTTCTTTCAGCCACTGCTCCAGTCAATTCAACCAGTACTCCCAGCATTGTTTTGGAAAACAGACTCTCTGTCTCAACCTCAACAACTATTACACTAAGCAATCTGGCTACAAGCACTTATTATCAAGTAACAGTGGATGGTTCCATCTCATCCGTTGTTTCCGGATCAGCTTGTAATGACAATAGATTATGTCTGACTGACAGCAATGGAATTCTATCCCTGACTTATCTTGCTAATGATTCTTCTATGCACACACTTGGTTTGATAAATTACCCAGGATCTTTCAATCTTATCTCTCCAGAAGACAATTACAGAGTCTATTCCGAATCTTCAATGCCCACCCTAACCTGGCAAGCTTCTTCGGATAACGGATCTGGCATAGCCAAATACCAACTCTATATAGATGATACCCTTCATACAGACAACATAAATTCAGCTTCAACATCAATTGAAATATCCAAGCCATCTGAAGGACTCCATCACTGGTATATCAAATCCGTAGATAATAACGGTAATATCACTCAATCACCCTCCTTTTCTATTATTATTACCACCGCATCTGGTAATGACACATTTTCTTCTTATACTCCCACACCATCTTCAATTTCTGTACCTACTCAACCCATCTCCACCACAACTCAAGAAACAATTACTCTAACAAACACAATAAGAACTCTTCAGATTCAACTCATATCTTTGCTTCAACAGCTTCTTGCTATTCTTCTTCAGACCCAAAGACAAATCTAATAATCCCTAACAAAACCACCTCATTATGGGGTGGTTTTTAGTGGTTAATATTGTTAGTTGTGTTATTATTTGAATAATAGACAATTAATTTATAAACCTCGTTGATTTTTATGAAAAACAACAGATTTGTTTTTTTATGGGTATTTATTTTCGTTGCGGTTTTTTTGTTCCAATCAAACAATGTTTTTGGCGTTACATCGGATTATTTTTCCAAATTTTTTCAAAGAAAGTCGGACAACTCACGAGAAATTATAAAACCTCCTGTTGAAAGTCAACCTCCAATAAAAATTTATCCGATTTCAGATAGGAATAATGATGATTTGCAAAAAGATTCTCAAAATTATTCAGGGTCCATTCGAAAAAAATTAAAAGGCATTCCAAGTCAATCGGATTTTATTTTTTACAGCGATGCTCAATTTCTTTCAATTTGTCCAATTTTAGGGCAATTGCATGTTGTTGATGTTTTGGAGAATAAAAATACCAGTTTCATCATAAATGGAGGAGATACAACGGAAAATTTACCTCCCAACGTTTCCGTCTGCTCTTCCATCACAACATCCTGGACTTGGCCGGCTGATTGGCAGATTTTTTCAAGTTCCACCAATCCAGTAATTAATAAAGTCGGATCATCAAACTATTTTATTGCCAGAGGAAATCATGACAAAATGAATCCAAACATATCAAGCTCTCCCCAATCTTTTACCAAAAATGGAATTCATATTTCCATTATTGATGTTTCGGCAGATACCGCTAGCGCTTACTCAACATCCTCAGCGGCGTGGCGATCAACGCTTTCTTGGCTGGATCAAGATTTGCAAACAGCCTCTACTCAATCAGATTTTTTGGTGGTTGCTTTTCATGAGCCGCCGTTTTCAAGTCATTCTTACGGATCGGGAGATATTGCCAAAGCTTTGCGCGCAACATTAGTTCCTTTATTTAAAAAACATGGAGTTGATTTAGTTTTAAACGGACACATACACAATTTTGAAAAATATGTGGATGATAATGGAACAACTTATATCATATCCGGCGGAGGCGGGGGAGCCAGACAAAGCGGAAATCTTTTAGATAAAAAACATCGTCATATTGTTGAAGTTACAAAAAAAAATAATCCAACCAGTCTTTTTATAAAAGTAACTGGTATTGATGAAACCGGGTCTGTTCCGCAAGAATATGAGATAAACTCTTTTACTATTTCCCCAATTTTACCAGTTCAACCACCAATATTGCCCGGAGTTGCATCTTTTAGTGAACAATCAACCATTAGGGGAAGTTCATATTCTTTTTCGGTAGTTGAGGCGCAGGCAGATACTTATGGGGATCTTTATAAAAGCGAATCGGGCGGATCTTATGTAAAAACAAAAAATTGGATAAAAACAAATTCCAACGGAAAAGCTTATAAGGGTCCTTGGGTTTGTGCTAATCCCAAAGCGGATAAAATTTATATTCAATGGCCCGATGGAAGTAAAACAAACATAGCCGATCATAATTGTATAGAATCAAATCAGTCTGGAAATGCTTCTTTTAACGGAGAAAAAACTCCCCATGGCGGAACATACTCTTTTTCCATTGCCGGTGGCCCTGTTAACACTTATGGTGATTTATACAAAAGCGAGTTTGGTGGTCCTTATATTAAAACAACTAATTGGTTGAAAACCAATTCCAATGGCAATGTCCAAAAGGGACCATGGACTTGCACTGCTCAGAAAGCAGACAGGATGTATATCCAGTGGCCTAATGGAACAAAAACAAATTCCTCCATTCATTATTGCTCCAATCAAGAAGGAATTTATCCGACAATAAATTATCAAGAATCATCTTTGGGTTTGGCAATGATGGAAGAAATTGTTCATTGGTCAACTAATTGGCCGGAAAGAATGTGTTTTTTGATGAATTTTTGTTTCTAGCTTAATTTTTGATAGACGTTTTTTATGGGTTATAATTAAAAGATAAGTAATCAGTTAATAGTAATAAGTAATTAGTAAACAGTAATTAGTGTGTTGATAAATAAAGAAAAGATAATTTTATGCTTATACACATTGGATCGGATCATGGAGGGTTTGAAATGAAAAAAGTTCTCATTGCTTATCTTAGCGATTCCGGCTATGAGGTTATTGATATGGGAGCAGACAAACTTGATGTAAACGATGACTATGTCGAATATGCAACAAGAGTTTCCAAAGAAGTTAGTCGTGATCCGTCTGCTGGTAAAGGAATTCTGCTTTGTCGCTCCGGGGTTGGAGTTAATGTTGTCGCCAACAAATTCAAAAACATAAGAGCTTCATTGTGTTTTTCTCCGGATCACGCCATGGCTTCAAAAAAAGACGATGATGCAAACATTCTCTGTCTTCCATCTGATTATATAGATCAGGAAATGGCCAAAAAAATAGTTTCTGTATGGTTAGCCACCAAATTTTCCGGAGAAGAGCGCTATATCCGACGTCTTAAAAAAATAGATGAGTTAGAAAATAAAATTACCAATTACTACGAATGATTATTCACGTTGGTATCAACACTAAAACCAAAAAAGAATTTGTTAAATTTTTAAAAAAAGCCAACTCCTTATTTCCAAAAAGAACCTGGTTGCATTTTGACGTCTCCGATCCCGGTTTTTCTTCAATAAAATCATTTTTTGATGGAGGGTTGGTGAATAAACATTCCAAGCAATTTAAAACAGAGGCACATCTAATGTCTCCTTGGAAAAAAATTGACGGCTATTTTAATAAAGCGATTTTAAAAAGATATTTTATCCAATACTCTCAAATAAAAGACTGGGATCATCTTAAATGCATAGCTAAATCAAAAAAAATAGAAATCGGAATAGTTTGCGGAATATCAGACAAAATAAAAGATCTACACATCCCTTCCTGGATCAAGACAATAATGATCTTAGCGGTTATCCCAGGTCCTTCCAAACAAAAGTTTAGTATAAAAGCTTATTCTTTAATTAAGTTATTAAAAAGAAAATATCCCCAAAAGAAAATACTAATTGATGGGGGAATAAATATTGATATTTTAAATACCCTTAAAAAATATGGAATAAATGAAGCAATTTCAACATCTTATATTTGGGAATCAAAAAACCCCGCTGATACTTTGAAAAAATTACAAGCAGTAGGCAATAAAAAGTAAATAAGTTATAATATAAATATGATGTTAAATAAAAAATTAATTGCGCGCATTGGAGCGGGAATATTGCTTGTTTCTCTAGTTGTACCCACTCTAATTACCAATGCCGCATCCACAGGAAAGGTCACTTTTGATGCCGTTTTGGATACTGTCATATCTACCGTTATTGGATCCACTCGCCAATTAACAGCATCGGAAAATCAAGAAGTTAAATTTAGAATCATAAGAGATTTTGGAATAAGAACGGAGGTTACAATCAACAATGCTGTCCTCAATCAAGCCTATGATTTGCCTGTCAATGCAAATACTCTTGCCGGGGGACTTACCAGAGATGAGTATATGATTCAATGGATCACCAAACCGACAGTTTCGGATTATATGACTTTAGCAACTTTTAAAATCGCCGAAAATGACAATAAAACGGTTACTCTCCATTTTGTTAAAAGAAATTATGGAAGCTTAGATACTACTCCGGGACAACCGGGAATTATTGCCGGTGATAGTTCAAGCGTTGCGACTGCGACATTTGGAAGTTTAATATACGATGTTTCTGACGTAACGGCGAAAATTACCAATATTTTTCCGCTATCAATAGGAAATAAAAAATTTATCGGAGCAATTGAATCAAGCGGTGGAGGAAAGAATATTTTAATTTTTGAAGCCACAAATCCGTATAAACCGACACTTTTGAAAAAAAATATAATCACGACATCTTTTGACATCAGCGGCGCCGAGGGAAGTTTTAATGTGCGAACAGTTTCAAATTACGATTATTTTGTTGCCGGGAGGGGAATTTTCAAATTTGATACGTCGGGAAATGTTACGCTGGTAAAAATAGACAAGGAGGGAGGATACATTGAACTGCTGTTTCGCGGAGCGAACGGGAAAATATATGCCAGCGGATCAACGGAAAAAATATATATTGACGGTTCAAAAAATCCACTAAGACTTAGTGTTGCCTGGTATGATTTTTCAAAACCGGAAAACGGATTTGTTGAAGTATCAGGATACACCGATAGTTTGAATAATTTTCCATTGGGAAATGGCGATAGTGTTCAGGGTCCACTGCCAAACCCTTCATTTGAGTGGGGGGTTATTCATAGCGGATCAAAAGTTATTGCCGTTGTTCCCATTCTTCAAAATATTCACGCCAAACACACTGGGGCGTATTGGATTGATTTTATTGATATTACCGACATCGTTCATCCCAATTTAATTTTAAGTAGACGCATAGACAATATAGGAAATCACGAATGGAATCTTACCGCAGCCGAAAAATTCTATTTAAGCTACACTGACGGCAGTCTTTTTGTTGATGACGCAAATAAAAAGTTATTTGATATTTATGAGGCAAAAACAACCAATTTGGCAGCCGGTGTTGCCGCAACGGTAAGTCCAAAAGATGAGGCGATAGCTAGAGCTGGTTTGCGTAGACGAGCTGTTGCAGCGTCGTATTCCGTTGTTTTAAGTGGGAGTTCTTTGTCATTCGCTCAATTATCACGATCAATATTATGCGAAAGAATTGGATCGGGAAATTATGTGAGTGAAGTTGTGAGAAATTTGTGCTCCGGAGCTGATAATTCGCTAATCCGCGGCGTTGGGGGTGTTGCTACCGACGTTGAGAATGGACTCGGGCTTTTCTTGGTTAGAGGAATTGGGGCGCGGCTTGGATTTTTTGGGAGTGGAGAAAACGGATTTTCCTGGATTACCGGATCGGATTTAGCACTTATGGGATATAAAAATCAATTAAAATCCCCTGAATATCAAGGCGGGACAAATTCGTGTTATTCGGCGTTTCGTTATGGAGTATCTCAATCGGATTCAATAAGGTGTATTGACGGATTTATTCAGCAAATTGACAGCAAAAATTTTGTTGTATATTTACACGGAACAAAACATATAAATACAGCCAAGGTTGTATTTAACCAATCTGTTCCTATGGGTAGTTCGGATGGAATAATTACAAATCCTCCGGTAGGCGGAGGTGGAACGGCTATAACTCCCTCGGCAACTCCGGGATTGAGAGTATTTTCAATTGATTCTCTTATTAAATTATTCAGCAGAATTAGACAAAAAATTCAGTAAATTTTAGTAGTTTTTAATTATGTATTTATCTCATCAGAGAATAAAAGCTCTTTATGGTGTTGCAAATCGTTTGAGAGAAGATGTGATAGAGATGCTTGAGAATGCCGGATCCGGGCATAGCGCCGGTCCTTTGGGTATGGCTGATATTTTTGCCGCTATGTATTTTGGCGTTCTTAATCATAAACCAAAAAATCCCAACTGGTTTCAAAGAGACAGACTTATTCTTTCTAATGGCCATATTTGCCCCATTCAATATGCAGCGCTTGCCAGATCGGGATATTTTCCGATGAAAGAATTAAAAACTCTCAGAAAAATAAATTCTCATCTTCAGGGTCATCCGCATAGAGGGAGTATTGCGGGAATAGAAACAACCAGCGGACCATTGGGAAGCGGTTTGTCTCAGGCTATCGGATTTGCAATGAGCGCCCGACTCAACAAAGAAAAACATCATACATATGTTTTGATGTCTGACGGAGAACATCAAGAGGGAAACACATGGGAGGCGGTTATGTTTGCCGGAAAAAATAGACTTAGTAATTTAACGGCAATTATTGATAGAAATAATATTCAAATAGACGGCTATACCGAAGACGTGATGCCATTGGAATCATTAAGAGATAAATACGAATCTTTTAGATGGAATGTGATTGATGTGAATGGTCACGATATAGAGGAATTTATCGCTGCAGTTTATGAAGCAAAAGCAGTTTATGAAAAACCGACCGCGATAATCGCTCACACTATTCCGGGTAAAGGGGTCGATTTTATGGAGAGAAAGTTTGAATGGCACGGAATACCGCCGACCAAAGAACAAGCCAAAGAGGCATTGAAACAACTAAGAACGTTAGGGGGAAAAATAGCACACGAATAAATCGTTATAAGTGATAAATCCTAAACACTAAATTATAAACCTGTAAGAGGCAAGAAAGAATTAAGAAAGTTAAGTTATATTAAATATCATTAAACTTAAAAATTATGTCCAATATTATGGAGTGGGTTAAAAAAATATATATTTATTTGTTTTCGGCAGTCGGTTTGATATTGGTTATTATTGGAGGAGTTCAGTTGATTGATTTAGGCTTAAAAACCTGGGTCTTTACTAAAGCTGATATCTACTATAATTATCCGGCTCCCAAAGTTGTTTCTGATAAAGGACAGGAAATTCAAGAACCGGATCCTAAAGCGGTTGAGGAATATCAAAAAAATGATCTTGTAAGCCGCAGGCAACGTCAAGCCTCCATTGCTTTATCTATGATTATAATCGGAGCACCGTTGTTTCTTTATCACTGGTCCATTGCTCGAAAGGAGCAATAGAAATTCCAAATATCAAACACCAAATCCTAAATAAATCCAAATTCAAAAAACTTAAAAAATTATAATTTTTAACCTTGATATTGTTTAGAGTTTAGAAATTAGAATTTAGGATTTTATCTATAATTATGGGAAAATTAATTGAATTATATGGCTGGTATGGAGCTGTTGCTATAATTCTTGCGTATGCATTGGTTAGTTTTTCTATTATTCAACCAGATAGTATCTTATACCAGGTATTAAATGGTACCGGAGCTTTAGGGATTGTCTTAGTTTCATTTAGAAAAAAAACTTATCAACCGGGAGTTTTAAACGCCATTTGGACATTAATAGCGTTGGTAGCAATTATTAAAATAATCTTTCTTTAGGTTTTTGATTTTTCTATTAGAGTTTAGAAATTAGAATTTAGGATTTTATCTATATTATGTTAAACGACGAAGCAAAGTTAAATCACAATATCTTTTCCAAACACATTGAAGAAGAACCGACTAGGGATGGTTATGGTAAGGGACTTTTGGAGGCCGGAAAAGAAGAAAATATTGTAGTGCTGACAGCCGATTTGGAAGACTCTACTCGATGCCAATGGTTTGCAAAAGTTTATCCCCAAAGATTTGTGGAGTGTGGAGTGGCCGAACAAAATATGGTTGGTATGTCGGCTGGTCTGGCTCTGAGCGGAAAAATTCCTTTCATTAATTCTTACGCTAATTTTTGTCCGGGAAGAACTTGGGAACAAATAAGAACGGTCATTTGCTATAACAATGCTAATGTAAAAATTGCCGGTCATCATGCTGGGATCTCTGTCGGTCCGGACGGGGCAACTCATCAGGCTACTGAGGATATAGCGCTTATGCGTGCTTTACCGAACATGAAAGTGGTTGTTCCTTGCGATGGAATCGAAGCTCAAAAAGCGACTTTATCAATCGCCAACATTTTTGGTCCGACTTACATTCGTTTACAGAGGGAAAAAACTCCCATCATGACCACCAAAGAAACCCCATTTGTTTTTGGTAAATCATACGTGCTTTGGCAGTCAAAGAAAAAAAATTTAGATGTGTTAGTTGTTGGAGTTGGACCCATATTGACTAATGCTCTGTTGGCCGCCAAAGATTTGGAAAAAGATGGGATTGGAGTGGTTGTTCTCAATTCTCATACCATAAAGCCATTAGATGGAAAAGAAATTTTAAAATGGGCCAAAAAAATCGGAGCGGTTGTTACTGTTGAAGAGCATAATATAATTGGCGGACTTGGAGGTGCGGTAAGCGAATTTCTTTCGGAAAGTTATCCGGTACCGATTGAAAGAGTCGGGATTAGAGATGTTTTTGGAGAGTCGGGCAAACCAGAGGAGCTTATTAAAAAATATCATTTAGATAAAAAAGATATAGAAAGCGCAGTTAGGAGAGTGATTAAAATGAAATCATAAAACAAAAGGAGGCCTGGAGCCTCCTTTTTTATTTAACGCTTATCCATTATAATTAATCTATATGAACGATGTTTTAACCATAGGCAGTGTAACAACCGATACTTTTATTCAGGCGGATTTTTTAAAAACCATTACCGACCCCAAGCATCTTTCTCATATTGGATTTAGAAGCGGAAAAGCTCAATGTTTTTCTTTGGGTTCCAAAATAGAAATTAGCAATCCAATCGTAACAATCGGTGGAGGGGCTTATAATTCTGCCGTAACATTTTCTCGTTCCGGATTTAAAACTGCTTCACTTTTTAATATTGGTGATGATAATTTTGGGAAAAATATAATATCTTCCGCCAAAAAAGAGAAAATATTTCCTTTAGCGATAGTTGATAAGAAAAAAAACACAGGTAGCTCAATAATACTTCTTGATAAAAACGGTGAAAGAACTATTTTGGTTTATCGTGGATGTTCTGGTCAAATAGAACGAAATGAAATACCACTTTCTAAATTAAAGGCCAAGTGGACATACATATCTCCTGGATCCATTTCTTTGAATGTTTTAAAAACAATAATTTCAAAATTACACAAGAATGGCTCATGCATAGCGATAAACCCGTCAAAAGATTTGATAAAATCGGGAATCTCCAAAATAAAACCGATACTTAATTTATGTAAAGTTGTTATATTAAATAGAGAAGAAGCATCGTATCTGACCGGGATTCCATATCAGAATTCAAAGGAGATATTTAAAAAAATGGATCAATACGTCAAGGGTTTGGTTTTGGTAACGGACGGATCAAAAGGAGCTACTGTTTCTGATGGATATGTTATGTGGTCAGTCGGAACATTCAAAGAAAAAAAAGTTATTGACAGAACCGGGGCGGGAGACGCTTTTGGCAGTGCTTTTGTTGCCGGTCTTTTGGATTTTGAATGCGAGTGTTTAAGCGGGAGATGCAACATAGATGCCGTTGCCTACTCCCTTAAAAGGGCTTCTGCCAATGCCACTTCAGTTATTGAAAAAATAGGAGCCAATTCTGGAATTTTGACAAAGAAAGAATTCATTTCAAATCACCGCTGGAACAAATTAAAAATAAACATAAAACGAACTTAACACAAACATATCACCGACACGAATATAAATTTTAATTTGTGAATTTATTTTTGTGATGCACGGATATATGTATTTATAAATTAGCATTTTATTTATATGGAACCATACGAAAAAATAGCCAGAATATTAAGAACAGACAAAGATGTTGTTTTGGATGTTGAAGAGCGTCTGGGCAAAATGACGGGAATAAAGAAAGTTATGCAGGCAATCTGTGACGAAAATAACAAAGTAATAGAGGATCGTCTTCAGATATTGAAACTTTCTAGAGAGTCATCAGCTAAAAAGGTTTATGACGGACTCATTAAAAAGATATACAGAGATGATAAAAACTTAATGACGCTAATGGGCGGTCCAGATTTTTCTTGTCAGGGCGGCTGTCAGATAGTGGCTGATTTTGTTATTTCTATAATTGAAAACAAAAAGGGTTTCTTTTTAAAAAAAGACAGATTTATTGATTTTCTGGAAAAAACTCCACCAACAAAAATAATGGAGGCTCTTGGATACACAAGCGTGAAAGAAATGGTCTCCAAGGAAGATTGGCGGGAATTGGCGGCGGCGCTTAGATTTGTTGAGGGGGGAGATTGGATTAATAATGTTTTTCTTAAATCTTATAATGATTTAACTCCATCGGATTTTGAGATGCGAGATTTTGAAATTATAACACTCAATAAAAAATGGCAGGATTTAGGAAGAAAATTTGTTGAAAAAAAATATCACAACATTAGTCATCTCAAAGAATTGGGCATCATATTTATGATCCCAATAGCACTCAATATTCCAGGGGAACTTATTAGAACAGTCGGGTTGTTATTCCACTATATTAATGAAGTTAAATTTTATTCCGATATATTTAGAAAAATAGGCGGACGACCATTGGATTTCGTTTATAATTTGACCTCATTGCTTAGGGGAGATGTTCCAGATGATCGTAAAGAATCCGCGGATCACAGTTGGATGATAGTTCAACAGTATCTGTCAAAAAACGATGAAAATGATTGGCGTCTTTTTTGGCCTCATGTTAATCCGGAGGCGATTCATTGGGAAAAAGCCGAACAAATGATTGTTGATTTGGGGAAAAAGAATGACATCATGAACGGAGAGTTTTCTTTTTGGGAACAACTTAACTGGGTTGGTGACTATTTTCCAACCAATACCGGCATAGATATTTTGGTTAGCTTTAATTTAATTGACACGTCTATGTCGCTAATTCAAGAAAAGGAGATGATAAAATATCTTTATCATCACCAAGAGGCGCTATGGAATAAAATATTTTCCATGTATTTTGGGGACGATAAAATGGAGATTATGATAAAAGACGGAATTACCCGGGGTTATATTGATCTTTCATTTATTTAACGAAAATAAATTTATTTATGATAAATCTTCGCCAGGCTATTGATGAGGCGCGTCAGAAAAATATCGCTATCGGGCATTTTAACGTGTCGGATTTGGCTGGACTCAAAGCTGTTGTGGAAGGAGCAAAAAATCTTAATGTTCCTGTGATTGTGGGTGTTTCAGAAGGGGAAAGGGATTTTATTGGGGTTCGCCAAATAGCATTGTTGGTAAAAAGTTTTAAAGATGATTACCAAATTCCCGTATTTTTAAACGCTGATCATACTCATTCATTTGAAAAAATAAAAGAAGCCGTTGAAGCTGGTTTTGATGCCGTTCTTTTTGACGCCGGTCGGAAATCATTGGAAGAAAACATATCGGAAACAAAAAAAGTTGTGAATTTTGTTAAAGAATATAATTTAACTAATGGAACTGACATTATGGTGGAAGGGGAGCTTGGTTATATTGGAAGTGGTTCGGTTCTTTTGGATGCTATTCCTCAAGGTGTATCGGTAAAAAAAGAGGATTTAACAAATCCTTCCGATGCCAGAAAATTTATTCAAGAAACCGGCATTGATTTATTAGCACCAGCGGTAGGCAATATACATGGAATGTTATCCAATATATCCGATCCGGTTCTTGATATTGATTTAATTCGTCATATCAGCGCTTTGGCGGGTGTGCCTTTAGTTCTTCATGGCGCATCAGGAAATACAACTGATGATGTAAAAAATGCCATTGCTGCTGGAATGAGCATTGTCCATATAAATACGGAATTAAGAGTGGCTTGGAAGAGGGGTTTGGATTTATCGCTACTTTCTCATCCCAAAGAGATTGTTCCTTACAAAATACTTCCCGAAGTGGTTTATGAAATCAGTAAAGTGGTTACCGATAAATTAAAAATATTCAATAATTTATGAGGTTTTTATCGGAAAAATTTAAAAAAAACAAATCATTCACCTTGATTGAAATGGTGGTGGTGGTTGGGATTCTGGCTATCTTAACGGTTGTTTCTATTTCTCTGATGAATCCGGCGGAAAATTTCAGACAATCAAGGGATTCACAAAGAATTTCCGATTTAAATAATGTTAACGTCGCAATTACAAAGATAAAATATTCCGACAAAAGACTTACCCAATCTTTTCTTGGCTCAACAAATGTTATTTATACTTCGCTTCCCGATCAGCTGACTAGTTGTGGAAACTATAATTTGCCCACACCCCCAACAGGGTGGACTTATCATTGCGTTGATCAGTCAGTGCTTAGAAAAACCGATGGAACGGGATGGATTCCAGTTAATTTTGATTCAATTGGAGCAGATTCGGGAATTATATCTTTACCCATAGATCCATCCAATAATGCGGATGATTTAACTTTTTATACTTATGCTATAGATTCAAGCGGAAAATACGAACTAAGCGCATATCTTGAATCCATTAAAGAAAGAGCAAGGGTGGCCGCTAAAGATGGAGGTTCAGACGATGATTATTATGAAATCGGAACTTCTTTTGCTTTATTAAATCCTCAAGAAGCCAGTGGAACATTAGTCTCGGCATTAAACTCTCTCGTTTCAGCCAGTCCCTTACAAGCTTCAGCAGATAATACAGAATTAATAACAATAACAATTACAGCCAAAGATTCTCTCGGCAACCCCATTTCGGGACTTGTTGCAACAACTAGCGTGACTGGATCGGGAAATACAATAACTCAACCGTTGTTTGTAACTAATTCTAATGGTGTTGCTACTGGGACCCTTAAATCTTCTGTTGGAGAAACAAAAACAATATCTGCAATAGTGGATGATGTTAACATTGTTCAAACTGTTGATGTTATTTTCTCTCCAGTTTATACAACCGGATCCTGGGTCACAGATTCTTCGGGTGGACCAACTCAGGGGAATGGAAATTCAATTGCAGAAGTTGATGGTATGATTTATGTTATTGCGGGTAATAGTCAAACTTTTAGAAAATACAATCCATCAACAAAGGTGTGGTCAAATCTTGCGGATACACCAACAGGAGTGGGTGTCGGTGCGTCATTGGTCAAATTTAATAGCAACACGATCTACTTCTCAAGTGGTAACTCAGTCAATTTTTATAAATATACAATCTCAACGAATGTATGGTCACAAATGGCGTCAATGCCAGCCGGCATGACTTCTGGAGGATCTCTCACATATCCTGGAACCGGAGATCTTATCTACGCTCTCCAAGGAGCTAATCAAAAATCATTCTGGCAATATTCAATCGCCAATAACTGTTGGAGTGTTTATAACAATGCGCAGAGTTGGGGTAATAGTATAGTTGAAGTTGATGGAATCCTCTATGTAATGAACGGAGGTTCTCAGGCTTTCTACAAATTTGAACCAACCAAAAATAAATGGACTCAGCTTCTTGATGTTCCCGCTGGTGTAACCGTTGGTGCATCCATGGTTAA
This sequence comes from Minisyncoccota bacterium, assembly GCA_035408245.1. GTDB lineage: Bacteria > Patescibacteriota > Minisyncoccia > UBA6257 > JAGOQP01 > DAOOCG01. The sequence goes on along the minus strand of DAOOCG010000007.1, from coordinate 5,959 downwards.
GATAACTAGTAATTTAATTTACGCTTCAAGCGGCAATTCAGCTAACTTTTACAAATACACTATATCAAGCAATACTTGGACGAAGATGACTAATATGCCTACCAGCATGACTTCCGGAGGATCCCTTGCATATCCTGGAACCGGAGATCTTATCTACGCTCTCCAAGGAGCTAATCAAAAATC
>DAOOCG010000007.1:4606-5676 GCA_035408245.1 Minisyncoccota bacterium | reverse complement strand
GACTCAGCTTCTTGATGTTCCCGCTGGTGTAACCGTTGGTGCATCCATGGTTAAGGTGAGTAGTGATTTAATTTACGCTTCAAGCGGCAATTCAGCTAACTTTTACAAATATACAATTTCAGCAAATGCGTGGTCACAAATGACATCAATGCCAGCCGGTGTAACATCTGGCGGATCATTGGCATATTTTGAAAAAGGAGACGAAATTTTTGCTCTTAGAGGAGCTAATACAAACACGATGTGGAAATATTCCGTATCGGGCAATTCATGGTCTAATGCCACAAATACTCCGGCAACTATATATGGAGGTGGATCCGTTACCAGCGATGGAGAGTTTATGTATGTTACAAGAGGAAATAATACAACGACTTTTTGGAAATATTCATTTCCCGAAGAAACATGGACGACGTTGAGTTCTTTGCCTGCCGCGATTAAATCCGGAGGTTCATTAACGTATGATGGATCGTATGTGTATGCAACCAGAGGAGCAAACACCAAAACATTTTATAAATATGACATATCAATGGACAGATGGGAATCGCTTGAAAATACTCCTCTGGATGTTGGTTATGATAATGGAGACAACTATGCCAAAGGGGGTATAGCTTATTCTTCTACGTTCGGCGCCATTTATGTCGTTTCAGGAAATGGATTATCTAACTACGGATCCATAATGAAATATGATGTGTCCACCAACTCATGGCCTATGGCTGTGGTTGCTCCCGATGTTGTTTATTCCGGAGGATCTCTAACTGCCTTAAACTCAACCACCCTTTATGCTCTCAAAGGAAACGGAACAAATACTTTCTGGCAATACAATATTTCCACCGGTGCTTGGACGACAAAAGCGGTTACTCCTGCAGCAATAAAATCCGGAGGATCGCTGACTAGTGACGGGACATATGTGTATGCAACCAAAGGCTCTAATTCAACAGATTTTTATAAATATAATCCAACATCTAATGAATGGTCTTCTCTTACAACACTTCCATTGCCTGTCGGTTATGATAATGGAGACAACTACGCTAAAGGAGGAATATCTTATTCATCTTCCACAAGCGCCATTTATG
>DAOOCG010000007.1:0-4506 GCA_035408245.1 Minisyncoccota bacterium | reverse complement strand
TGGACTTATCAAAGCTGGAGGATCGCTAACTAATGACGGGACATATGTGTATGCATTGCGCGGTTCAAATACAAATGATTCATATAAATATATTCCATCATCAAATCAATGGAGTTCTATGGAAGCAACTACAATAGCGGTTGGTGTTGATAGTTCCGATAACTACGCCAAAGGAGGTATAACATTCTCAAGTTCTACTCCGGGATTATTTGCCACTTCCGGAAGCGGAACGTCTATTATGAAAAATTCTCTGACTCAGTAATCACCAAAGTTTTTGATTCATATTTATAGAAAGGGTTGATTTAGTGTTTTCTTTGGTGTATCTTATACAAGCTGTAAAAGAGTACTTAAAATATGCTTACATTAGACGTTAAAAAAAGAGAAATATTTGGAAAAAAAGTTGACTCTCTGTTAAAAGAGGGCTTTATTCCCGTTGAAATATACGGCAATGGATTTGAGAATATTCATGCGACTGTCTCAACTAAAGAATTTAAAAACGTATTCAAAGAAGCTGGAGAAAGTTCTTTGGTGACGTTAAAAATAGACGGAGATTCTTTTCCCGTTCTAATTTACGATATACAAAAAGATGTTCTTGGAGATGTAGTCACTCATATTGATTTATACCGTGTTCGTATGGATCAAAAAATTACAACTGAAGTTCCATTGCATTTTATTGGAGAAGCGCCAGCGGTTAAAGAAAGGGGAGGGGTTCTAATTAAATCCGTTGAATTAGTTGAGATAGAAGCTCTTCCTGGGGATCTTCCCCATACCCTGGAAATTAGCTTGGAATCGCTCGCGGAATTGCACCAAAGTATTCATATAAAAAATATTGTTCTTCCTAAAGGAGTCAAAATACTTATGGATCCGGAAATGACCATAGCTACCGTGGCTGAACCCCAAAAAGAAGAGGTTGTGGAAACTCCACCAGTTGTTTCTGAAGAGGGCGCAGCTGCTGAAACGGCTACTCCTGAGTCTGGGCAAATTGAAGAAGAAAAGAAATAATAATCAAAGCCGACTTGTGACAACGAGTCGGTTTTTTGATATACTTTAAATAAGAAAACCAATAACAAAGGTTTTAGTTTTTGGGATTTATGAAGAATAACAAGTTAGCTACCGATATTATACAAAAGAATAAAACTTTGGTTCGTTTCAAAACCAGGGTAGATTTGCGCAATGAAAAGATCATTTTTATACCGGTTAAAAAAGCGGTACTTTCGGTTATAATTTCTTTTGCCATAATAACAATGTTCTTGGGAGCGGCTCATGCTCCGATAAACAAGGGTTATCTTTTGGCAGCTTCCAATAAAGAAACCGAGAGAGCGGCGCTTGAAGCTCAGCTTAAAGAATTGGAACAACAAATAGCTGAATACGAAAATACGGTTGCTCAATATCAAAAACAGGGCAAATCACTTGAATCGGAAATAAAAAAAATTAACGCCAAAATTGCCCAGTTAAACCTTCAAATCAAAGCGATAAATTTAACTGTTGATCGATTGGATAAGGAGATAGGCTCAACCAAGATTCAAATTACTCAAACCGAGGGAGATATCGGCACTCAAAAAGAATATCTCAGCGCGTTTCTTCAAAGCATTTATGAGAATGAGGACAGTAATGCTATAGAAATAATGATGTCTAATCCAAAGTTGTCCGATTTTTTTCTTGATCTTAATAATTTATTGGTTACTCAAGACAATGTGCGTTCAACGTTGGAAAAAATAGTTCAACTGAAAAACGACCTCATTGATCAAAAAGAACAACTTGCCTCTCAGTTGGACGACACCCAACAATTAAAGGCTTATCAAGAAGCTCAGCGTCAATTAATCAAAAAAACAGAAACCGAAAAATCGACTCTTTTAAAAGAAACCAAAGGACAAGAATCAAAATACAAACAAATAGTTGAAGAAAAGAAAAAAACTGCCGCTCAAATCAGAAGCAGATTGTATGAATTTTTGGGTGGAGGAGAGTTGTCTTTTGGAGAGGCTTATCGTTTTGCTAAGATCGCTTCAGACGCGACAGGGGTAAGAGCCGCCATCATCTTGGCTGTTTTGGATAAGGAATCTGCTTTAGGAAGAAATGTTGGGAAATGTAAATATAATATCAATCCCTACTATCCGACAAAAGCCAATAATCCAACATCTATGCATCCAACCAGAGATATTCCAGTGTTCTTGAATTTAATGAAAAACTTAAATATTTCTCCTGATTCGGTTTTTATATCCTGTCCGATTCCCAGTGATGGAGCATATGGAGGAGGAATGGGGCCGGCTCAGTTTATTCCTTCAACTTGGCAAATGTATAAAGATAAAATAGCTTCTTTGACGGGAAATAATCCGCCGTCTCCTTGGAACAATCTTGACGCCTTCACTGCTACAGCTTTGTATCTTAAGGATGCCGGAGCAGCTGGAGGTAGTCTTTATCAAGAGAAAGTGGCGGCTGCCAAATATTATGCCGGAGGACGATGGAAGAATTATTTAGACAGTTATGGCGCTCGTGTTATTTCCAAAGCTCAAGATTTTCAAGAAGATATAGATGTTTTAAACGGACAATAGTAATAAAAAATTTATGATGTTTAAAAGTAAGAACAATAAAGGTTTTACTTTAGTTGAATTACTTATAGTCATAGGTATTGTGGCGATTTTAGTAACTGCTGTTATTGTGCTTATTAATCCAGCTGAATATTTAAGACAAGCCAGGGATTCCAGAAGGGTCCAAGATCTTACGGCTATAGATAAAGCCCTGCAAGTTATTGAAGTGCTCTATCCCAATACTTCTTTTGGAAATCATCAAACTGTTTATATTTCTATCCCTGACACTTCCGATGTTTGTGCCAATCTTGGATTACCAAACCTTCCCAGTGGATGGGGTTATCATTGTGTAACGGAAGACAACCTTCAAAAAATAAATGGGAATGGTTGGATTCCAGTTGATTTTTCAAACGCCCAAGGAATTTCTTTTTCTAATCTGCCGATTGATCCAGTTAACGCAACATCTTCACAGGAATACTATACTTATACTCCTGGTTCTTGGGCTTTAACCTGTTTTGTTGAATCGCAAAAACACAAAGATCTAGCTCTGAAAGTTAGTGGAGGTTTAAACTCAGATCGTTTCCAAATAGGACGCGATACTTCAATTATAGCTTCTACTATTTATGGTGGAGCCAGTGAACCGGGAGCCGGAATATCCGCTTCATATTCTTCAATAACAGTGACCCCATCATCAGCTAAGGCAGATGGTATTGAATCAATATCTGTAGTTGTTAGTGCAAAAAATGATTCAAATCAACCAGTTGAAGGAGCGACTATCGTTATAAGTTCTACAGGGAGCGGTCATACGATAACTCAGCCACCATCAACAACCGATTCCAATGGAAATGCAACCGGAACAATTATTTCAACTACGGGTGAGATAAAAACAATATCAGCAACAGTTGATGGAGTTACTATTTCTCAACCCGCTAGCGTGACTTTTAACACCGTTTATACGGCTGGAAATTGGTCAACCGATTCAACTGGAATATCATCTACGCGTGAAGGAAATGCTATTGCTGAAGTTAATGGAAATATCTATATAATTAATGGATATTTAAATGGCGGAAAAGTTTTTCAGAAATATAATACTGCAACCAAAGCCATAGAAAATCTTACTTCTCTTCCTGTTTCCGTGTCTTCCGGGGCTTCTCTTGTAAGAGTGGATAACAACACCCTCTATGCTTTTATTGGTAATAACACGGTTTATTTTTATAAGTACATTATTTCAGATAACACTTGGACGCGTATGGCTGATTTTCCAAGAACAGACGGAAACGGAGCAAGGTCTGGGGCATCGTTAACATATCCTGGAACCGGAGATTATATTTATGCCACTTTGGGTGTGTATGTACTAACATTTGCTCAATATTCAATAGCAAATGATTCTTGGAGTGTGCATGGTATTGCACAGGGTCAGGGAAATAATATTGTTGAAGTTAGTGGAGTTTTATATGTAATTAATGGCAACGGAACAGTTTTTCACAAATACGAGGCTTCAAAAAATAAATGGACATTGCTTGGGGTTTTACCGTTTACGGCCGGAGCTGGATCATCAATGGTTAAAATTAATTCCGATACATTGTATGTTTTTGCTGGAAACTCAAAATTATTTTATAAATATACAATTTCCACCGATACTTGGACCGCAAAAGCGGATGCGCCAACTTATTCTGGTGGCTACACCGTACATCGTGGAGCAGTGCTTTTATACCCAGGAGTCGGTGATTATATATATGCCACATTAGGAGGTTATCTTCCCGATCTTTGGCAATATTCAATCGCAAATGATTCTTGGAGTACTCACAATTACAATCAAGGAAATGGAAATAGTATTGCGGAGGTAAGCGGAGTGCTTTATGTAGTAAACGGAGGAGGCACTGTTTTTCATAAATATGAGGCATCAAAAAACAAATGGACATTACTTGGTGCGTTGCCTTTTTCAGCTGGTGAAGGGGGAACTATAACCAAAGTCAATTCA
>DAOOCG010000006.1:0-25104 GCA_035408245.1 Minisyncoccota bacterium | reverse complement strand
TTGCGTTGTAACTTTGGCCAATCCCAATGGACTTAAAGTTCTTACTTACAGTTGGAATATATCCGATGCGGTGAAAGAAGTTGGAATTTTTGAATGGATATCGATTTGGCCCTATCTTTTTTCCCCTAATCCCCAAAAAGCTAGAATTGTTTTTATTTTTATGGTTGCGGTTTTAATTTTTGTTTTGTGGGTGATGTTTTATAAACTACGTGTTTTAAAAAAAATTAAATTAAGACATCTTGTTTTGTTGGTGACAGCCTTTATTTTGCCCTTAATATCGGTCAGACATGTTGGATTTTTTCCAATCCTAACGTTTCCGTTACTTACCGATTCGCTGGATTATTTTTTGGTAAAAAAACTAGCTGAAAAAAAATATTTTAATTTAATAAAAATCGGGATATTTGTTTTTGGACTAGCTCTTTTAGTTGTTGGTCTTTGGAAAATTCCATCAACTCCTATTTCGGAAAAATCCCTTCCTGAAAGAGCGGGAAATTTTATCTCCGAAAATAAAATACAAGGGCCGATTTTCAATACAATTTCTCATGGAAGTTATTTAATTTGGAAAATCTGGCCTCAAGAAAAAGTTTTTATTGATGGCCGAAGTGAAGTCTATCCATTGGAAATATGGTCAGATTATAAAAAAATTATGGAAGTTGGCGATGAGTGGAAGGGATTGTTTAATAAATATAATTTCCAAATCGCAATATTAAGTTCCAATGTTCCAATAAAAGAGGATTCTTTTGTTCAAACCGATATTATATTAGCCTATAAACTTGTGACGGAAATGGGGTTCAAATTAATCTTTTGGGACGACTCAACCATAATTTTAATAAAAGATATTCCGGCCAACAAAAAAATAATAAGCGAGTACGGATATAAAATAATCGGACCTTATTTGGCTCCTCAACAAATACCACTAAACCAATCCAAAGATGCCGCTCGGGAGATAAAAAGAGCTATGGAAATGGCGCCTTTTTCGGAACAAATTAGCACGTACGGAGCCGTTTTTCTCAAAACTCATTAGTCTTAATAAGTTAAGTTTTTATACTTGACATTTTGGAATGATTTGGGATATACTCCAAGAACACTGTATGAAGAAATTATTAATTACTATTAGCGGATGAAACGTGGCAAACGTTTGTTTGCTGTAGTCATCCGCCGCCGGCGGATTTTTGTTCCTCGTGAACGATTTTCTATCGGCTTGAGTAATTAAAAACTCCGAAAATCCAGAACGTTGAAAAATCAAATAGAGTAAAACAATGCAGGTATACTTCCATCTTGTCTATAAGTTGCAAGGGGTCTTGCTAATAGACGGACTACTAGTCTGAAAGGTGGAGGTAACAATAAAGTTAAATTAATTAAGGGCGTATGGTGGATGCCTTGACACTAAGTGACGATGAAGGACGTGGCGTAACTGCGATAAGCTTCGGGGAGGTGTGTAGCAACCTTTGATCCGAAGATTTCCGAATGGGGAAACCCAATCACGCAAACCGTGATTACCCTATGCTCTAAAGGCATAGTGGAGTGCACCCGCTGAAGTAAAACATTTCATTAAGCGGAGGAAAGAAAAACGAAGTTATTCCCCTAGTAGCGGCGAGCGAAAAGGGAACTAGCCCAAACCATCTTTGTGTGCAGCACAATGAAATTCTAAACTTCAAATACTAAACTCTAAATGGAAATTTTAGAATTTAGAAATTAGGATTTAGGATTTTCTCGTGCTGTGCGCGAGGCATGGGGTAGTAAGGCAAGTGCGCTATTTTATTTGTCCCCCGCAACTCTCTCTGGAGTGGCGAGGGATGAATGGAAAAAGGAGGAGTTACAAATTCTTTAGCTAGCCGAAATCTCTGGAAAGAGATGCCGCAGACGGTGAAAGCCCGGTAGGCGAAAGCCAAAGAACTCTTTAGCATTTGTTCTTGAGTACTTCGAGGAATGAAAACCTCGGAGGAATCTTCCCGCACTATCGGGAAAGGCTAAATACACTTAGTGATCGATAGCGAACTAGTACCGCGAGGGAAAGGTGAAAAGCAGGCCGGCGAGGCCGATGAAATAGAATCTGAAACCATATGTCTACAAGGAACGGACGCCCGCAAGGGCTACCGTGTGCCTATTGAAGAATGAGCCAACGAGTTTATGTGTATCGCTTGTCTAAGTTCTACGGAGCGCAGGCGTAGCGAAAGCGAGTCTTAAAAGGGCGAAATTAAGGCGGTACGCATAAGACCCGAAGCCAGATGAGCTTACCTTGAGCAGGATGAAGTTCGCCGAAAGGCGAATGGAGGTCCGAACCGGTTGGTTGTGCAAAACCTTCGGATGACTTGAGGTAAGGAGTGAAAAGCTAATCGAATCTGGTAATAGCTGGTTCTCTCCGAAATAGCTTTCGGGCTAGCGTCCGAGAATAACGCAATGGGGGTAGAGCTACTGGTTGAGAAGTAAAGGGGGAAACCTCGGCTTCTTAGTCAAACTCCGAATACCGTTGCGAACGCTCGGGCAGTCAGACTGTGGGGGCTAAGCTCCATGGTCGCGAGGGCAACAGCCCAGATCGTCGTCTAAGGTCCCTAAATCTATGCTAAGTGTCAAAGGTGGTGGTTCACCACAGACAGGTAGGAGGTTGGCTTAGAGGTAGCCATCCTTTAAAGAGTGTGTAACAACTCACTACTAGATGGTGGATTGCGCCGAAAATTTATCGGGGCTAAGCATAGTACCGAAGACACGAATGTCTTGTGCTTCGCACAAGGAATTTCTAAACACTAATTTCTAATCTCTAAAAAAATTCTGGAATTTTAAGAATAAAATTTGGAATCTATTTTGGGGTTTAGAATTTTGATATTAGGATTTTCTCGTGCGAAGCATGAGACGTGGTAGGAGAGCATTCCACGGGCACTGAAGCTCGACCCGCGAGGGCGAGTGGAGCGCGTGGAAGAGAGAATGTTGGCATGAGTAACCACAATGGGAGTTAGAATCTCCCACCCCAAAAATCCAAGGTTTCCTTCGCAACGAAAATCAGCGAAGGGTAAGGCGGGTCCTAAGGCAATGGCGAAAGCCGCAGCTAATGGACAGTCGGTTAATATTCCGACCCATCCGCATAGTTCGATGGAGTGACTGAGTTTAGTATATGGAGCGCCTTAGTGGTTTGGCGTCCGTGGCGTAAAGATTTTCGGTTGGCAAATCCGCCGAAATACTTTTAATAGTAAATCCAAGCGCAGCGGAAATGTTTCGCAAGAAATAAATTTCATAAAGCAAGCTCACGAGAAAAACTTCTAAGATTAACTATGTGGATCCCGTACCGTAAACCGACACAGGTGGGTGAGGCGAGAAGCCTAAGGGGAACGGGTGAGTCATCCTTAAGGAACTCGGCAAAAAAGCGACTGTAACTTCGGGATAAGGTCTGCCTTCCTTGTGCATAGCACAAGGAAATTCTAAACACCAAGCATCAAATAACAAATAAATTTAAATTCGCCAGTTGACGAATCAAATTCAAAAGTTTAAAAATTTTGGATTTTGCAAATTAGATATTATTTAGGATTTGTTGTTTGAATTTTAGGATTTCTTCGCGCTATGTATAAGGTGGGCCGCAGCGAAAGTCTCTCGGGTGACTGTTTAATAAAGACACAGCTCCCTGCTAACTCGTAAGAGGATGTATAGGGGGTGATGCCTGACCGATGCGAGAAGGTTAACGGTGGGGGTGGTCTGCCGCAAGGTGGATTGCTCACTGCCCGAAGCCCTCGTCAATGTCAGCGGTAACTATAACCGTTCTAAGGTGAATTGATTGCCTTAGTAAAATTTGGCTATATGTTCCCGATTTGTCTGTGAGTGTAACGAACAGTTACAAATCGCAATCCCGCAACATTATGTTGTTGGGAGAAAACAAATCAGGAATCCGTGAGCCACGTTATTTCAAAAATAAAATTTTGAGATAAGGGAAGGCTTGCGGGACTGGAATAACCGCAATGTATCCTCAGGTACTCGTTTTGTATTTTACAAAACAGTAAAAATCCTTGAGGTGAAGCGGTCAATCAGCAGGAAACCTATCATAAAAGATGGGAATCCTCAGAGACTACACGCCAAACTGTAGTGCATAGTATTTATGTACTCAGATGATATAGTCCGATCTTCATGGCGACATGAAGAAGCAAATAGAAATATTTGCTCCTACATCACAAAGTGTAGAGTAACAATCATGAGCGCAATTCCTTTTCGGGTAAGTTCCGAAGCGCACGAAAGGCATAACGACCTGAGAACTGTCTCAAGGATGAGCCCGGTGAAAATGCGATTCCCGTGAAGACGCGGGGTACCTGCAACAAGACGAAAAGACCCCAGGAGCTTTACTGTAGCTTGTTATTGGCTTTAGAGCTTTGATACGTAGCGTAGTGGGGAGCCTTTGAAGTGCCGATTTCGGTTGGCATGGAGGCGCCAATGAAACACCCATTTTCAGAGTTTTAAATTCTAACCTTGACGGCAAAAACGTTAGGGGACAGTGGCTGGCGGGCAGTTTTAATGGGGCGTTATCCTCCTAAAGAGTAACGGAGGAGTTTAAAGGTCAGCTTAGCCCGGATGGAAATCGGGCTGGACGTGTAAAGGCGTAAGCTGGCTTGACGGCAAGACTGACAAGTTGCGCCGACGCGAAAGCGGAACTTAGTGACCCGACGGCAATGTTGCGTGTTAGTTTACTAATGTGCGACTCTTTATAGGAAGGCCGGAGACAACGGATAAAAGCTACCCTGGGGATAACAGGCTGGTTACGTCTGAGCGTCCATAGCGACGACGTAGCTCGGCACCTCGATGTCGGCTCACCACAGCGCGGGGGTGGAGAAGCTCCCAAGCGTTTGGCTGTTCGCCAATTAAAGTGGTACGCGAGCTGGGTTTAGACCGTTTATATGCTAATTAGTAATGCGATACTAATATACAAATGCATGCTAATGATACGAATAAATACGAATAAAATTAGCGTATGAACAGTCTAAATCCTCAGAGGTTAATGTTATCAAAAAAATATTTTCGTTTTTAAGTTAGATTAAAAATTTCCAACAATCACGGCGGTCTTACAAAGTAATTTGTAAGTATCAAGCTGACTAATATCGGTGAATCCTTCGACAAATTCAGGACAAGATCCTATTTGTAAAGGTAACACCGAGGGAATCTTAATAATTTTGAATTTTAATTTTTAAATTATTTTTGAACCCGTAGAGACTACACGTCAGCCACCCTTCAATAAATTCGGGTGAAGGTATAGTCCAATGCACATAGTAATATGTGAAAATCGGCCCAAACTTAATAAAGTTATGGCACGGTGAACATGCGTGAGACAGGTTGGTCTCTATCTGTTGCAGGCGTTGATACTTGAGGGGGGTTGGCCCTAGTAAGAAATTGCTACTTCATAGAGTAATCTATGATGCCAACACGGCTAATAACGGTGAAATCTTGTTTTATTTTGGTTCGTTGATAGCCATAATTGCCATCGGTCCGGTAAAAGTGGTACAATTAACTTGAGGACCAGAAAAGTAACAAGACAATACCGTGGGAAGTCGATCTAAAATATCTCAAGCATATATTGCAGGTTTTCTTGATGGAGATGGGAGTTTGATGATACAAATCAAGAAGCGCAAAGATGGTAGGCAAAAATATAGGTTTATGCTCACCATCTGCTTCTATCAAGATTCGCGTCATGAACAACCACTTCATTGGATTCGAAACCAACTTGGTATTGGTTATATCTCAAAAAGAAATGACCATATTAGTGAGCTTCGAATTAATGGATACCAGCAAGTAAGAGAAATAATTAAAAGTTTGTTGCCATATATCCGATTTAAAAATAATCAAGCGAAAGCTCTTTATAGGGCATCGCGGATTCTTTCTAAAAAGAAAAGCAGTGAACTTTCTAAGAAAAATCTTTTGGATCTTGTGAGTGATATATTGATTGTTCAAAAAGAAAATTATGTAACGCGGCACAAAAAATCAAAAGAAGAATTGCTTGAAATTTTAGGTTTGACCCCGTAACGACTGGATCCGCTTTTACAGCGGAGAAGATAGGAGTGATTGAGCTTCTATAATATGCCGTCTCCTCCCATACTAAAACTATGGAGGATGAAGATATAGTCTGTGCACGTAGTGATACGTGAAAACATGACGAGAGGACCGGGCTGAACAAACCTCTGGTCTACCGGCTTTGCTACCAAGTGAAGCGCCGGGTAGCTATGTTTGGTGGGGATAAGCGCTGAAAGCATCTAAGCACGAAGCCCACCCCAAGATGAGGTATTAGGAGCCCTGGAAGATGACCAGGTTGATAGGCTCAAGGTGTACGCACAGTAATGTGTTTAGCCAAAGAGTACTAATAGCTCCGCCAATTTAACTTTTTGTTGCTTTCACCTTTCAGACTGGTAATCTTTTTAGATTATCGGATGAATAGGATAATATATCGTGTGTTGTGTTTGCTCTAATTGATTTTGAAAATTAAACAGGAGATTTCATTTGCTGGTGATCTAGCTTGACGTGCACTACCTCATCCCATTCCGAACTGAGAAGTAAAAGCGTTAAGCCCCAATGGTACTCATTAATTTGGGGAGAGTAGGGTTTGCCAGCATATGAAATCTCCTGTTTTTTGTTTTACTCATCTGCATTGAAATTGTATAATCCCAATAGTTCTTACGGGGAGGAAAAACAATGGACAATACAATCGCTCCAAATAAAAGAGCTAGTCCGAGTGTTTTGGAGATAGTAACTCTAATAATCTTTTCTTTAATAATCAGTATATTTGTGGGATTTATATTCGGTCATATTTTGTTTGGATTACTTGTTTTTATATTGCTTCTCTTGAATCTTGCGGTCGATTAATTATTGACCGTTTTTTATTATTAGGATTTATTTAGCGGTTTTTTTGTTTGAGAACTTATTTAGTGTTATTATTGAATAAAAGTATAACTATTTTTATATTTGGTTTTTAATTTATTTACTATGCGTTTAACAAAACAATTTCTTTACGGATTATTTTTTCTTATAATTTTGGGACTTATCGGGTGGGGAGTCTGGGCGGTTTTTGTAAAACCGACTCCATCCTGTTTTAACAACTATCAAGATGAAGGAGAATTAGGCGTGGATTGCGGGGGATCTTGTATCTCCTGTGATGTAAAAAATCTTCAGCCAATCAAAGTAAGCTCCGGTTGGCCCAAATGGTTTAAAGCCACAGAAAATAGCAGCGGTTTGATAGCGGAAATTTATAACCCCAATTCATCTTGGGCGGCAAGAAGTTTTGATTATACTTTTACCATAAAGGATCAATTTGGAAGTATTTTAGACACAATAACAGGAACATCGTTTGTATATGGCGGTGAGCTTAAATATATCGGTGAACCCAGGATAGAATTGGAATATAGTAAAATCACAAGCATAGAACCTTCAATTTCAAACATTGATTGGGTGTATGGAAATGATTATCAAAAACCTCAAGTTGAGGCTCAAGAAATACATACGGTAAAAACCGATGTTTTGTCGGTGAATGGTAAAATAATCAATCAATCTGAAATATCTTTTTCCAAATCCAATGTTTACGCTTTGGTGTTTAATAAAAACGGAGATTTTATCGCCGCCTCAAAGACTATTATAGATAACTTGGACAAGTTTAGTTCCAAAGAATTTGTCGTGTCATTTTCAAAAGATATCGGTTTGTATTCTCCATCCCAGGGATCTTTCTCTTTTGGAAGAAACCTGGTGGTTGGCGATAGCGGAGATGATGTCAGGATGCTTCAATCCATTTTAATGGAAGGAGGATATATTAGTCGTGATCCGACAGGATATTATGATGAGATAACAAAACAAGGAGTTTTAAAACTTCAAGAAGAATTTGGTATTCCATCCAGCGGTGAAGTTGATGATTTTACCCGTCAAGCGCTCAATACTGCTTTGCAAGCTTCCGTCCCAGAATCCACAAAACTTGAAACAGCCAAAGCAGCTGATCCTTCCAGAACTAAAGTGTTTGTGGAGGCAAAACGCTAACAATAACACTAATCTACGAATGCGAACGGATGACACGAATTTAATTGTAAAATCTTTTTGATTTTTAACCCAAAAAAGTATAGAATAGCACACAAATAGCATAACCTTGTCCGTCAACCGACGGACTGCGGAATACACGCCTGTCTGCCGCAGGTAGAAATATACCTAAATGAATTATTTGTGGCATTCGTGTGTGTTTGTGGATTTGTGTTGCATTCTATGAATCAAGATTTTCTAAAACCTTACGATCACTCTCAAGAAAAATATATTTATAAAACTTGGCAAGAGTCGGGTTTTTTTAATCCGGATAATCTGACTGGAGTTGAAAGTGAAAAGTCAAAAGTTGAAAGTTATTGTGTGGTTATGCCTCCTCCTAATGCCAACGGATCGCTTCATGTTGGTCATGCGGTGATGATTGCGATTGAAGATATAATGATTCGTTACAACAGAATGCGAGGCAAAAAAACGCTTTGGCTTCCCGGGGCTGATCATGCCGGTTTTGAAACTCAGGTTGTTTTTGAAAAAAAACTGGAAAAAGAAGGCACGAGCCGATTTGAAATACTCAATCAACCGCAAGGAAGAGAAAAACTTTATCAGATGATCTGGGATTTTACCCAAAGCAATAAATCTCATATGGAAGATCAAATAAAACAGATTGGAGCTTCCTGTGATTGGGGAAGAGAAATTTTTACCCTTGATCCAAAAGTGGTTGAGATTGTTTATGAAACTTTCAAACAACTTTATGACGACGGTTTGGTTTATCGGGATAAAAGGATTGTTAATTGGTGCCCAAAACATCAAACCACTCTTTCTGACTTGGAAGTAAAATATGAAGAAAGAGTTGATCCGCTTTATTATATAAAATATGGTCCAATAACTCTGGCAACTGTTCGTTTGGAAACAAAATTTGGCGATACCGCTATCGCTGTTAATCCCAAAGACAAACGCTATAAAGATTTTGTCGGCAAAGAAATTGAAGCCCAAACTTTGGCTGGAAAAATAAAAATAAAAGTTATTGCCGATGATGCGGTGGATATGGAATTTGGAACCGGAGCGGTAAAAGTTACTCCGGCCCATGATGCCGATGACTACGCAATGTGGCAAAGACACAAAGATGAAATAGACGGACCCAAGGAAGTTATTGATCAATTTGGACGATTGGATCTTCTAAAACATTTTCCCGACAACGAAAAGATAAAAAAATATCACGGTCTAAAAATATCTCAAGCTCGGGAAATGATGGCTGAAGATATGGGAAAAGAGGGTCTAATGGAAAAAATAGATAAAAATTACAAACACAACGTAGCCTTGTGTTACAAATGCGGAAATACTCTTGAACCGAGAGTTATGGATCAGTGGTTTTTGGATCTGACAAAAAAAGGAAAGGAAAAAATAGTTCAGCCAGCGATTGACGCTGTAAAAAACGGAGAAATTAAAATAATCCCCGATTTTCAAGAAAAAATATTTTTCCATTGGATGGAAAATATAAGAGATTGGAATATATCCAGACAAATAACTTGGGGGATTCCCATTCCGGTTTGGTATAAGGATAAGTCAAAAGTTGAAAGTCAAAAGTCAGAAATTAATAATGGAGAAAAAGAAATTTATATAGGAGTTGATAAACCTCAAGGGGAGGGTTGGGTAAAAGATCCGGATGTTTTTGATACATGGTTTTCTTCTGGACAGTGGCCGTATGCCACATTAAAGAGTTATGAGTCAAAAGTTGAAAGTCAAAAGTCAAAAAAGGGGGATTTTGATGAATTTTATCCAACCAGCGTGATGGAAACGGGTTATGACATCCTCTTTTTCTGGGTGGCCAGAATGATTATGCTTGGAATCTATAAAACCGGAAAGATTCCTTTTAAAGATATTTATCTTCACGGACTTGTTAGGGATAAAGATAAACAAAAAATGTCCAAATCCAAAGGGAATGTTGTTGATCCTCTGGGAGTTGTTGAACAATATGGTGCTGATGCTTTGAGAATGGCTTTGGTTGTCGGAAATTCTCCCGGACAAGATGTAATTTATGATGAAAATAAAATAAAAGGATACAGAAACTTTTCTAACAAACTTTGGAATATTGCCAGATTTGTTTTAACTCAAATTGAAGAAAGTAATCTAAATGGTGTTGAATTAAACGAATCTGATAAAAAATATCTTGATGAATGTCTTGGTGTAAAAAAAGAAGTATCCGATAACATAGAAAAGTATAGATTCTCACAAGCGGCTGAAATCGCTTACCATTATATTTGGCATAATTTTGCCGATGTGATAATAGAAGAAGAAAAAAAGATTATTTCAAGTGAAACGGAATCAAAAGAAAATAAAGATTCCGCCAGAAAATTACTTTATGAGATTTTAAAACATTCGCTTATCATCCTCCATCCCTTTATGCCGTTTGTAACGGAGGCTATATATCAGCGTCTTCCTAAAAAAGATAAAGATTTTCTGATGGTGGAGAATTGGTAAATAAATAATAAACACAAATGAAATCGCCTGAAATAAGGTGGTTTTTTGACAAAAAAATATTTTAGTGTTAAAAATATATTAGCACGAAGGAGGTATCAAATGATCGTTACCGAAGTTTTGAGAGACAATCCGCGTTATACCGAAATGTTTTCTCGCAGTTTAAACGAATTGGAAGTAAAAATGAATGCGAAGATCATATCGGTTATTCGTTTAGGATCATCAGCAGAAGGAAGTCTTCTTATGGATTTATTGGTTATTCTGAGAGTAAATGAAGAATCTGAACGTCCCGCTTAGAATTAATAATAGTTGTTTCTTAGTCGCATACGCGACTTTTTTGTATTTTAAATTATAATTTGTCTTCAATATAGATTATGTTAATCTTATTTTAGTACTCAAAAGAGAGGGATGTATGAAAAAAAGAGGTCATAGTCCCTATGATTTATCTTCACATAAAGGACTCGTTGGGCTTATTAGAAAGGGTGCGATTTTCTACAAACAACTACCGGGAATGAATCCTTATACCGGCAAAAGGGTAATTAAGAATAAATTAAAGAAAGGAAATAAAGATTAACACGCGTTCTAAATGAACGCATTTTTTATTAAATAAAAAACAATCAAAGTTCCACAAGATTGGTATTTTTGATATGATGAACTTATGGAAGTCATTTTCGCCTTATTATTGGGATTTGTACCGGGCCTTTTGTGGCTCGCCTTTTTCTTAAAAGAAGACGTCCATCAAGAACCGCGCAGAATGATTGCTCAAACTTTCATAATGGGGGGGCTTGGAGCTTTTGCCGCTCTCGTTTTGGAATATTTCAGTTCGGTTCCTTTGAAACAATTAATCATTACCATCCCAGGTTTTATTGAAGATAACCTGTCTACTTTTATAGGATTTGCCATTATTGAGGAAGCGGTTAAATTCTTTTTTGTTTGGAGAGTGATAAGGAAAAATCTATATTTTGACGAACCAATTGATGCGATGATTTATATGGTAACAGGCGCTTTGGGTTTTGCGACGGCGGAAAATTTCTTCATAGTTCTTTCCAATGGAGTGGGTGATATTTTTAGCGTTGTTGTTCTCAGATTTGTCGGGGCCACATTACTCCACGCTCTTTCAAGCGCTTCGGTAGGTTATTTGTGGGCATGGGGAATGAAAAGAAAAATACAGGGAATTTATATCGCTTGGGGTATTTTAGTCGGATCCGTGGTCCATTTAATTTTTAATTTTCTCGTTTTTAAATTCAACGATCTTTTGGTTTATCCGACGATATTTTTGGCAATCATCGGATTCTTTGTGCTTTATGATTTTGAAAAATTAAGAAGAATAGAAGAAGATGATGTGAATATACCGATGGCAAAAGATTAGTGTAAAAGTTACAAAATCCCAAAAAAATGGTAAAATGGCAGATATACAAAGAGATTGCGATTTATATTTATTAATGTAAAATGTTGAATATATCCGGTAGCAGTTTTATAGTGCGATTTGCCGGGTGATAAGCAAATAATTTGTAAGCAGACGTTTATTAGAAATATTAATTAATTTTATTTTTTCCGCAGATCTTGCTAAAGCGAGAAAATTGCGGGATCACCACTAGGTATGGATAATAACAGAGATTTTTTTGAAAAATTGGCCGGCATTAGTTCGGAGGAGGAAGCGAATAACCCCGATGAGGTTGAGGCTCAATTAACTCGAGCCAGTAAATCAGCCCTGAAGGAAAAAGAAAAAGTTGAAGATAATTTTTTGATTGATAAAGATTCTATAATTGATGATGCTATGGATTTTGAAGATGCTGAAGGTCATCTTATGATTGATGTCTATCAAACTGCCGAGACAATCATTATTGAATCCGCTATTGCCGGAATTACCGCTGATGAATTGGATATTGCTATCACGCCCGAATCCGTTACCATCAAAGGAGAAAGAAAGAGAAAAGAAAAGGTGAAGAAGGATGATTATCTTTATCAAGAATGTTTCTGGGGAAAATTTACCCGTTCAATTATTTTGCCTCAAGAAATTGATCCGGATAAATCACAAGCTGCTCTCAAAGACGGGGTTTTAAAAATAACACTTCCGAAAGTTTCCAAAACAAAAAGCAAAAGAGTAAGAGTCAAATTTGATTAATCTATTTTTAGCTAATCAAAAAACTGCCGATTGGCAGTTTTTTGTTATTCGCTTTTGCTATTGCGCTGGACTCTAACTCTGTCCAGTTGTGAGCGAACCTGTTTTCTTAAACGAATATTTTTGGGAGTAATTTCTAAGTATTCGTCTTCGGCCATAACTTCCAAACCTCTTTCTAAAGTTAGTTTTAAAGGAGGGATTAAATTAAGGGCTTCGTCGGCTCGGGAAGCGCGCATGTTGGTTAAATGTTTTCCTTTAATCGGATTAACGGTCAAGTCTAAACCTTTGGATACATTGCCTATAACCATACCTTCATAAACTTCAGTTCCCGGATCAATATAAAGGGTGCCTCTGTCCTGAAGATTAGCCAGTGAATAACCCAAAGCGGTTCCGGTCTCCATTGAGACCATTGAACCAACGTCCCTTTTCCTGATTTCTCCGGCATAAGCTTCAAAACCCACAAATCGACTGCACAAAATACCTTCACCTTTGGTGTCTATGACAAATTCATTTCTGTATCCCAAGAGTCCTCTGGTCGGAACTTTGAAAGTAAGTCTCAGCCAGCTGGCATGATTTTGCATACTTATCATCTGACCCTTACGGCGTCCCATTTTTTCTATAACAACACCCGATGATTCTTGAGGAACATCCACTATCGCTTCTTCAAATGGTTCCATCTTTTTTCCGTCAATTTCTTTGATGATAACTTGCGGTTGGGAAGTTTGTAATTCATAACCTTCTCTGCGCATATTTTCCAAAAGTATCGCAATATGAAGTTCTCCTCTGCCAAATACTTTGTATGAATCATTTTGTGAAAAATCCACTTTCAAACCAATATTAACCTCCAACTCTTTTTCCAAACGTTCTTTTATTTGGCGGGTGGTAACAAACTTTCCATCGCGTCCGGCAAAAGGCGAATCATTGACCAAAAAATTTAGAGAAATTGTCGGTTCATCCACGGTGATGGCCGGAAGAGCTTCTTGGCCCTCTGTGGAGCAAATCGTTTCCCCAATATCAATGTCGGCAATTCCGGCGATCATAACAATATCCCCGGCATCGGCTTGAGAGACTTCTTTTCGAGAAAGACCGTTAAATGTAAAAAGTTTTGTGATTTTAGCTTTTCTGGTATCGCCAGACGGTTTTATTATGCAAACCATATCGCCGTCTTTGATTTTTCCCTCATATATTCGGCTGATAGCCATTCTTCCCAAAAAATTATCATAAGCCAAATTAAACGGTTGAGCTCGCAAGGGTAAATCTGTGTTTGATTTTGCCGGAGGAACTACTTCTAAAATAGTTTCCAATAACGGCGTTAAATCTTTGGATTCGTCGGTCAGATGTTTTTTGGCTATACCTTCTCTGCCGATTGAATAAACCGTGTGAAAATTAAGCTGATCTTCATTAGCGCCCAATTCAAAAAATAATTCATAAACCATTTCTTGAGACAAAGCTGGATTAGCGGCTGGTTTGTCTATTTTATTTATCACGACAATCGGTATAAGACCCAGTTCAAGAGATTTTTTAAGAACAAATCTTGTTTGAGGCATTGGACCCTCTTGGGCATCCACTACCAATAAAACAGAATCAATTGATCGCAAAACTCGTTCCACTTCAGATCCAAAGTCGGCGTGTCCCGGGGTGTCAACTATATTTATTTTTGTATCTCTAAAAAAAATAGAAGCGTTTTTTGAGTAAATCGTAATACCGCGCTCTTGTTCAAGTGCGTTGCTGTCCATACTGACCCCGCTTTCCACCATTCCCGTTTGACGCATTAGAGCGTCGGTCAGAGCGGTTTTGCCGTGATCTACGTGGGCTATTATTGCTATGTTTCTTATTTCCATATATAAAAAAAGCTGGTCAACGCCTGCCCCGTAGTGAAACAAAATTTCTACTACCGTGACTCGTGCTTCTAATTAATAAAATTTTTAGTATTGAGACTTGTGTTGTGAATAAAACGCTGTTTTTGCCGCCAAAGCGGTCAATAGTTACGACATCTCGTGTTTTCACAAAGATACAATCAGGGGTTAATTAAACCAGATTATTCGGAATATAGCAAGAGATAATCAAATTTTGACTTATTATCTTCGGTTTTTGTTTTATTCAAGATGGACTTGCTCCCTGAACATTTTTACATAAGCTGCCAGATGGGGATGATTTTTAAGTTGGGAATCCTTAGAAATTATTTCTTGGGCTATTTGACGAGCTGCCTTTACTAATTCCGGATTTTGAATAGCCTTCATTGCCAAGTCCGGAAGCCCAGTCTGTTCTTGTCCCAAAAACTGTCCCGGCCCTCTTAGTTTCAAATCTATTTCCGCCAATTCAAATCCGTTTTTGGCGGTTATTAAAGCTTTGAGTCTGGAAAGAGTGGTCTTTGATGAAGAGTCGGTCATAATAAAACAATAAGATTTATATTCCCCACGCCCCACTCTTCCTCTAAATTGATAGATTTGAGAGAGTCCAAAATGTTCCGAGCCTTCTATCATCATTACACTGGTATTGGGGACATCTACCCCCACTTCAATTACCGAAGTGGAAACCAAGATATCATATTTTTTGTCTTTAAAATCTTTCATTATTTTTTGTTTTTCAATCGGCTTCATTCGTCCATGAAGCATGGCGATTTTAAATTTAGGAAATATCTTTTCTTTTAACTTTTTATACTCTTCGGTAACTGATTTGACTTCTAATTGATTGATTTGGCGTTGAGTGAGAGGCCCATCGGCATCAGCCGGATCAATTCTGGGACAAATAACAAAAACTTGCCTGCCTTCTTTTATTTGCGAGGCAACAAAATTATAAGCCTTTGTTCTGTTGGCTGATGTGATTATTTTAGTGTCAATCGGTTGTCTGTTTTTTGGAAGTTCGTTAATTAGAGACAAATCTAAATCTCCAAAAGCGGTTAAAGCCAAAGTTCGGGGTATTGGGGTGGCGCTCATAGACAAAAAATGAGGAAGAGTTTCATTTTGTTTGACCAGTTGAGCTCTTTGTTTGACGCCGAAACGATGTTGTTCGTCTATAACCACAAAAGCAATATCGGAAAAAGAAACACTTTTTTGAATAACCGAATGAGTTCCGATTATTATTTTTATTTTCCCAGAGGCTATGTAAGAAATGAGTTCTTTTTTAGTCATCACGGATTCCAAGCCGTCTCCAAAAAAGGCTCTGGATTCTGAAGATGTTAAAAGAGCGATGCCGTGAGAAAATTCTTCGTAGTATTTTCTGAAAGTTTCATAATGTTGGCGCGCCAATACTTCGGTGGGGGCCATAAAAACAGCCTGGTGCTTATTCTCCGCGACAACCAAGGCGGCAATAGCGGCTACGATTGTTTTCCCGGAACCCACATCTCCCTGAAGCAGGCGGCTAGTAGGATGGTCTTTTTTTAGATCCTCCAATATTTCATAAAGAGCTTTTTTTTGAGCCAAGGTTAGCTCAAAAGGAATATAAGAGAAATATTTTTTTATTTCTTCCGGCACATATTGGCAGGAATAAGATTTTTGAGAAACAAGAGATTGTTTTTCGTAGAAATTTACTATCTGAAGCAAAAACAAATCTTGAAAAGAAAATCTTTTTTCGGCATTTTGGGCATCCTCCAATTTTTCCGGAAAATGAATATCGCTAAAAGCTTTTGCTAAAGGAGGAAAACCAAAATTATCCACAATATCCTGAGGAAGAAATTCCGGAGTATCTTTAAAAAGGGGGATTATTTTACCCAGAACAAATCTGAGCATTTTTGATGTAATGCCGGTAGTTTGGGAATAAATCGGAACCAAACGCCCAGTGTGTCTTGTTTCTTGGTATTCATCGGCAAGCATTTCTATCATCGGGCTTTGAAAAGTAAGATGTTTTCCATTTAAGGCCAATTTTCCGGCGAAGTTTCCGCTTTTTCCTTCTTTGAGAGTGTTGATGAGAAATTTTTGGTTGAACCAAACAGCTTTTACTTTTCCAGTGTCATCGGCGATAGTGGCATCAACAATCCACATTTTTTTCTTCCACGTTTTATAAATACTGACTTTTTCTATAACTCCATAAACTGTGGCAATTTGACCTTCGGCAAGATCCGCAATTTTGGATATTTTGGAAAAATCTTGATAGCGAAAAGGGAAGTAGTATAAAACATCTTTGACTGTTTTAAGTCCAAGCCAAGAAAGTTTTTTGGCGATTGACGGTCCGACGCCTTTAATTGTTTCCAGAGGAGCGGAAAAATTTATCATTTGGATATATAAAAGAGTATAAAGCCAAAAGTCTAAAGTGGAAAGGCGGTTTTGATATTCGTTGACGTCAAAAATCAGTCATGCTAAAACTGAATTAGTTCATAACAATATAGGAGACAAAAGTGGCAAAAAAACCCTGGCTTGAATGCTTAAATACGGCGGTTAATGAGGTCAATTCCGAATTACCAACGATTAAAGGAAAAATTAAAGGAATGATTGTCGGAAAACTTGATGGAAAAATGGCAAAACTTGCATGTCTGACCATTTATTTTGACAGATATGCAGAATCTCTAAAAAATCTCATGGAGGAATTACAAATGCATCTTTGGGTTGGAGGTTTATGTCTTGAAGAATCCGTTTCTATTCCATCGGATGTTCTTGGAAGGTTGATTTCTATTGCTGACCAAGGACAAGCCATAAAAGCCATATTGCGCGTTTCAATTTGTGAAAGTCTGGGTATTTGGAACAGAGATGGATTTGGTGTTGTTAATGGCTTAGAGGTTGTCGTTTTGGGAAATTTATCTCCAGATGAAATTCTTGCTATTAAAAAGAGATGTAACTGGACTTTTTGGCTTGATACTCTTTTATCCGAAATTGAAGGAGTTAAATTTGAGGATGAAGTCCAGCCTATTGAAGAGAAACAAGAAGGAGATATATTTTGTGGAGTTGCCGGCGATCATATCAGGCGTGTTCGCATTTTGTTAAATAATTATGAAAAAAAGATTTCTTCTCTAACTTCTCGGCTTCAAAAAGAGAGTGTTAACAAAGTAGGTGTTGATAAACATCTTTACAGTTATGAAATTATCAGAATGATCGGAATTGCTAATGTGATTCAATTAATATTGGACACGACCATTCGACACGAATTTGAATTGTGGGATAGGGGAACGTTAGTAATGACAAAGAGTTGGGAAATTTTTGAACGTCCATCAAAGATAAGTGAAAGTGAAGAAGAAAATTCAGATTTCAATGGTTTTGTTGAGGCGGCCACTCCTTTAGAACAATAAAAAATAAACTTCGGCATTACCCATTACCGGAGTTTTTTAATATAAAAAAGGCCCCGGCCGGGTGGTCGGGGCTATGGGTCTGTCGGTCACGACAGGCTTGGATCTTAGATCCTGAGGTTGAAGTGTTGTGGCCCGCGGGAGTAGTTCGAGTTGCTCGTCGTTCTGACGATGGCGTAGATCGGC
Source organism: Minisyncoccota bacterium (assembly GCA_035408245.1). GTDB lineage: Bacteria > Patescibacteriota > Minisyncoccia > UBA6257 > JAGOQP01 > DAOOCG01. The sequence continues at coordinate 7,132 of DAOOCG010000006.1, read as the reverse complement.
TTGTCGCTGGCGACGTTCCTTCAAGTGTAGGGGGGATTCGTGTCCCCCAGGCACCTGAAGTGCGTCGCTTCTCCGTACCCGTACGAGTTTGCCGTCGCCCAGTTCTCGCTCGCGGTTGTCGGCGAATTCAGGGCGACGCGTCCGGTGGTAGCCGGGCGGACGTAGATTTCCTCGTACCATGCGGTGACGGTCGTGTCGTTGTCGAAGACGAGGTCTCCGACCACCGTCTTGGTGATCGGGATCTCAGCGCTGATGTTGGCGATGGCACCCACGGTGTTGGGCGCGACGCCGGTGGACTGCCCGTTGCTTGCGACTAAACAAGATCCCTCACCATTCGCGGGCGGCGAGAGACTTGCGGCCGCGGCGATCGCGATGACCGCCACTGCGAGTACTACGAACCAGAGTTTCCTCAACTTCTACCCCCTTCCTTTCTTCAAAGTGCGTTGCTTTTTCACTTCACGATGAAGTGATTATGAGAATATGATAGCAGATATACATATAAAAGTCAAGGGCATAAAAACCAGCTGTTTTTGCTGATAAAAAACCGCTAGTTTTGAAAAAAATAGCGGAAAATATCCAATTTATTCTTCTATTGTTTAGAAAGATTTCTTTGCGACCCTATCTAAAAACTTTACAAGTTCATCAGTAGGATGTGCCCAATCAATTGTGCCGTCTGGAAGAATTATCCCATCATGATAAATAATCAGATGACCAAGTTTGGTGCATAATTCAGCAAGATCTTTAGTTGAACATCCCATAATGTGTGATGCTTGTATAATAACAGGGATAGTAGCATCGGTTGGGATGCTATTAAGAGCCCCGTCCCAATACTCAACCTGAAAATCTACTCTTTCACAATCAAGAAAATTAAATAATCGAGGTGAAATTGTTCGGGGATTCGCATAAAAAGGAAAAACATACACCTTTACTTTCATAACGTTTGTCCTCCCGTTGGTTTTCAAAACCAGAATGATCTTTGGGTAAATTAATACAATATTTGTGCAGTGTCAATTTCTGAGTGACTTCTGTCTAATAAACTGCGAGGAATTTCACGTCGTTCGTTTCACCCACTCCCTCAAAACTCTGCCTACGGCAGACAGGCCGCGGTTTTGAGTAACCCGTCTACCGAAGGTAGATTTCCTCATCTGCCTCCGGCAGAACCTCTCTCTATTCAATTCCTATGAGGGACAAAATAAAAAAGCATACAACAAGGTATGTTTTTTATTTTTGTGTCCTCTACCTTCGGCAGACAGGCCGCGAGGACGTTGCGCTATTTCACCACTTGCCCCCGACCCCCATATAAGAAACCTTCTGGTTTCTTACGCTCGCTAGTTAGCGGGCTATTTTCCAACACGGGGGCTCGTAGTCCAATTCTCTTAGGAGAATAAATAAAAAATAATTGCCGACAAGCGACAATTATTTTTCATGTGTCCCCGCGAGGAATTGAACCTCGACTGCAGCCTTCGCAGGGCCGCGTTCTATCCGTTAAACTACGGGGACCCAACTACGCTTTGATAAATATCAAAGCTTCGATGGGTGAGCTGATGCGTGATTACACCTCTCGCCCTTCCGAAGCTCGAATACTATTTGAGCGAAGGAGGGAACTACGGGGACCTAACTATTTAATCAATCGGATTAGTCTCCCATCATTAATCGCTAATCTATAATAACCATTAAATCAAACAAAATTCAAATGTATAAAGTAATTAGGGAATAGTAATTAGTAATTAGTAAATAGGAATTAGAAATTAAGAAACAGTAATTAGAAATTAGGAAATAGTAATTAGGAAATAGGAAACAGTAATTAGTAATCAAGAAATAGTAATTAGGAAATAGTAATTAGTAATTAGGAAACAAAAATTAGGAGTCCAATATTAAAAATTACAAATTATAAATTAAAAATTAAAGCGAAGATTTTTATATTCCTATAATTCTGGATAAAATATCCAAAAATGAGGGTTCGGTTTTTCTTTGGGGTAATTCTTTAGCCAGTCTTTCTGATATTTTTTCTTTGTCGCTGCGATGGATTTTTATCCTCAAAACCGGACGGAATTTTTCTTTAAAAACCAAAAGCAATTCAATTTCGGATGGGGAATACTCATAAATATCAAAATGATTAAATCTGGAAAGTTTGTAAACATTTTCATTTTCACCGATAACAAATTCATCATCCGTGATCTTGAATGAGTAATCCTCCGGTTTTTGGGAAGAAAGAAATAGAACCGTTCCGCTGGCAAGAATAACAAATACTCCAAACAAAAAATCTTTCTGCCAAACGGAAAAAACCAAAAGCAAAACAGTCAGTCCAAGGATTGCAAAATAAAACAAATTCCCCCGTTCTTTGCCATTATGCGCCCTTGAGGTCCATTGGATAGTCGGCTCTCCGTTTTTTTCTTTTTGCTCGTTTATTGAGTCAGTCATTTGTTGATTATATTCTTTCTATCATTTTAATACCAAGTATTTTGGATCCTAACTCCATTATATGAAGAATATCTTTTATTAGAGTGAGTCTGGCGTTCTTGCGTTCTTTTACTTCATCTTTAATGATCGGAGTTTTTTCATAATAAGTGTTGGCGATATTGGCAAGTTCCAGCAGGTATTGAGCGATGTGATGAGGGGATGAATCAGTTATGGATATATCAATTCTATCCGCAAATGAAAGAAGTTTTTTAACAAGATCCAAATCGCTCTTTTCCAACAAAGCTGTATTTATTTTCCCGATTCTTCCGGCTTTGGCGACGATGTTGGATAATCTGGCGTAGGTATAATTAAGATAAGTTGCGCTATTTCCTTTGAAAGAAAGCATCGCCTCGGGATTAAAAACTATGTCTGTCATTCGTGATTCATTAAGCATTGAATAAATCAGAGCGTTAATTCCGACAGTTTTGGCTATTACATTTTTTTCTTTTTCGCTAACATCCGAACGTTTTTCATCAACCACTTTTTGGGCGGTTTGAATTATAGTATCAACAATCGCTTGAGCGGCAATAATATTTCCTTCACGGGTTGAGAATTTTTTTCCATCCGGTCCGAGCACTAATTCATATTTTACGTGCTCAAGTCTTGTTTTAGAAAGATTCAAAAGCTTGGCAATGGCAAATAATTGCTGGAAGTGGAGAGATTGTTCACTGCCGACAATATAAAGAATTTTATCGGGATTAAATTTGCTAAGTCGGTAATAAAGGCTGGCGATTTCTCGGGTAAGATACAAAGTGGCGCCGTCGGTTTTTTGAATAAGCGCCGGAGGAAGACCAAAAGCGTCTAATTTTATAATCCATGCCCCCTCGCTTGGCTCTAAGAGTTTTTGATTTTTAAGATCGGCGATTATTTTATCGGTCATCGGGGCATAGAAACTTTCTCCGATGGTTTTATCAAATTTGGCGCCAAAGAGCGAATAAAGGCGGTTAAAATCTTTAAGCGATTCTTTAAGTATCCAAGCCAATAAACTTTTGTTGGTTTTGTCCCCTTGTTCAAGTTTTTTAAATTCTTCCTGAGCCTGTTTTTCCAGCTCGGGATATTTATCTAATTCTTTATGAAAACGAATATAAAGCTCAAGAAGCTCTCCAATTGGATTTTTGTCTACCGCTTTTTTATCTCCCCATTTTTTATAAGCAGTGATTAATTTTCCAAATTGAGTTCCCCAATCTCCCAAGTGGTTCCAGCGAGTTACTTTGTGACCGACAAATTCATAAAGGTTTGCCAACGAACTTCCCAAAATAGTATTTCTAATATGCCCCACATGCATTGGTTTGGCTACGTTGGGGGACGAGTATTCAATAATTACCTTTTCTTTTTTTGAAGAAGCGAAATTTTTGGAGGACAATTTGGCGATTTTTCCAAGCCAACTGTTACAAAAATCATTTGTTAGATAGAAATTTAGAAATCCGTTTCCGGCAATTTCTATTCGCTCTATGTATTCGGGAGTCTGGGCTTCTATAAAAACTTTTATTTTTTCGGCAATCTCCAAAGGAGATTTTCCGGTTATCTTGGCTAAAACAAAACAAGCATTGGATGAATAATCTCCAAAGACGGGATTATCCTTTGATTCAATCACAAAGTGAACGGCATCGGGGTTAAAATTAAACACCTGATTTTCTTGAGTCAGTAATCTTTGAGCCGCGCCAACAATTAATTCTAAGATGTATTGTTTGGGAAATTTTAAAGCCATTTTATCTAAGAATATAACAGGGTGGCTTCTTTAGCAATAAAAAACACCCCCGTTTGAGGCGAGAGTGTTTTTTATAAGTTACATTTGGCCGGTCATAACTCCTTTCTTCTGGAGCTTGGCGGCAATTATCAAAAGATAAAGAGCTGCAAGTCCAACAAGGATATAAACGATGGTTGATAACAGGCTGCCGACTCCGAAAATTGAGGCAACCAAATCAAAACTAAGAATTCCGACAAGACCCCAATTGAGTCCGCCGATGATTACTAAGATTAAAGCAATCCAATCCAATATGTTGAGTTTCATATATACACTAATGCATTATGGTACTCGACCTTTTGTTAAAATGTTACCTATCTATTTTATCAGTTAGTCAAAATGTAACAAGGGGAAAATGTGAACAACAAAAAACACCCCCGCTTGAGGCGGGAGTGTTCCTTTAGTTAGCGACTAAAACGTCTCTCGCGAGGGGCGCGCTCTTCCATTGGGCGGGCCTCGTTAACAGTCAGTTTTCGTCCATCGAATTCCTGACCATTCCACATCGCGATAGCATTTTGTGCTTCATCGTCGTTGCTCATCTCAACAAATCCGAATCCTTTTGAACGTCCAGTCATCTTGTCTGTGATGATAGTGACATTCTCAACGGTTCCGGCTTTGGAAAAAGCATCCCTTATTGCGTCCTCATTGGTCGAATAGGGAAGTCCTCCGACATATAATCTTTTTGCCATTGTCCTTATGCGTTTACTTATTGTTGTAAGTCGACGCGTGCTACTTCTACTTTCGTGGGATTTTCACCCACCGACCCACACACGCAAGAAGGACTTTGGATCCTAAGCGTAGTTGAAATTCTCTGCTCCGTCCGACTTTATCTTTTGGAAAAAATCATTGGAGGAAAGTGAAACGTAAAACACACCTTACAAACTGGGATCATTATACATTTATTATCAAAATAAGTCAAACACCCCCTTAGACTTGACTTTTTATTGGTATATGCTATCATACCCCCATCTGCCTCTCCCATGTTTGAAGTTAGGAGGGGCGACCAAGAGGCGCCGCAATTGTGCGGAGCCACAAGTACCTTGACGGAAGAGTGCGTGCCAATTGAAAGGAGGTGGACCGCGATCAGGGATCGACCCCGTTAACATCACAAGAAGAAGACGCTCAAGCAAGAGAAGAGCAGTGACGAGGCCGGAAATGGTCCCACTCACCCAAGATGGAGTGGGTGGGGCCGGCAATCGGTCACCCTGCTAGAGAAGGCAGGGTGGCTACAACGAACAACAAGGGGGTGCCTGTGAGAAATCGCGATCCGGCTGTGGTAGTTTCTGGCGAGTAGGTGTCGACGCGACGGCGAGAAGCAAAGTTCGTTGCCGTGGACGGAGCCCATGCAGAGGGCTATGAACTTCACGGCGGCGACTAAGTCCATCTCTACATCATGTATTCTCTGAGTCAGCTCAAGCAAGTGAGCTAGGACGCTCAGAATGATGTGGTGATGGCACTCACCACTGGGTGAGTCAGACTATCGCGGTAAGGCAAGATCCAAGTTGGGGAGGACCAGAACACACGGCTATCACGGCTTGGTGAGTCTCGCGAAGCATAAGGCTCGCGACGGTGAGGGCAGCACGGGTTCTCGGGGTGGGTTCAATTCCCTCCCCGAGGGCCCTCTTTTTTTACAAAAATTTGTCTAAAATTATTGATTTATTAAGTTTATAAATGTATTATCACAATAAGTTTGGGGAGATATAGAGTTAATAAGTTAGTAAGTTAATAATGTTATTGAGTTATTTTTTGGAGGGGTGCCGGAGCGGTTAACGGAACGGTTTGCTAAACCGTGGCTCTCTAATCGGAGCCCATGGGTTCGAATCCCATCCCCTCCGCTAGTGATTTTATTAGGTAAACAAATGGTAAAATAAGTATACTCCGAGGGGATTCGAACTAATATGAAATTATTACTTACATCGAGTGGTCTAACCAATGATTCGATTGCGAATGCACTTTTTGAATTGGTTGGTAAAAAACCAGAAAATACCAAGATTGTTTTTATCCCGACCGCTTCAAATATTGAAGTTGGCGATAAAGATTGGTTTATTAAAGATCTTATAAATCTGAAAAAAAGAAATTTTGAAGAAATTGATATCGCTGATATTTCGGCTGTGGAAGAAAAGATATGGAAGCCAAAATTAGAAAGGGCCGATGTGCTATTTTTTGAGGGAGGAAATACTTATCATCTAATGGAATGGATAAATAAATCTGGACTCGTAAATATCCTACCAGAATTATTAAAAACAAAAGTTTGGGTCGGGGTTAGTGCTGGTGGTATGGTAACTAATAAAGATTTAGCTTTGAAAATATCTCAGATTGTTTACGGCGAGGATTTAGACAAAACAGAAGAAATGAATGGCTTGCATTATGTAGATTTTTATTTTCTTCCACATCTTAACTCGGAGCATTTCAAGAATCTGCGAAGGAATTATATCGAAGAAGTTACCAAAGAAATATCTGATACGATTTATGTCATGGACGATCAATCGGCCCTGAAAGTTGTAGACGGAAAAATCGAAGTGGTTAGTGAAGGAGATTGGTTTGTACTTAATAAATAAGTTTTGGCTATCCAAGGCATAGCCGATTGTAGCGGATTACAGCGGTAAATTTAGTAAACTTTCTGTGCGAACTTTGGAATGTCAAAATAAGCAGGATTTTCTTTGTAGATTAGTCGCATGTTTCGTATAATTTTATCAAGTTTAACAAGGCTTAGGCGATTAGCTGGTTCAAAGTTCCGGACATCGTCACCGCATATCATTTTTTACACATTACTTTGTATAAAAAATAATAAGAGGTGTGGGTTGTTAGGAATTCGAATAAAAACAGAGGGTTCGAATCTTCCCTGTTTATCCAAGAGTGAAACAATTATTAATAAACAGTCATGCCTTTGGCAGATCCTCCAAAGGAGGACAATCCCGCTAAAGCGGG
>DAOOCG010000005.1:0-25295 GCA_035408245.1 Minisyncoccota bacterium | reverse complement strand
AAGGAACCGAAGAGAGATGTCTGTCTATATCGACTAATGTAAGCGGAAGACGTTTGGCCTCATTATAGGCCGGTATAACAACGGACAAATATGTTTTTTGAGTCATATATTAATATTACTTGAACACAATTTTAAATTCCACCAAAGTTGGCGATATTTTTAAAAGTTTGAGAGGAGCTGGAACTTGAACATTTTTACTATCCAAACGGACTGAGGCATATTTTGTTTGTTTATCAGAAACCAAAGAAGTCATATCAATATTGGCTTTGAGAGAATCTTCTTTTAGAAAATCGAAATCTTTTTGAGATCCCGAAAGCCACAAAACAACATCTGTTGAGGTTAGTTTTTCCAGACTCACTTCTTGAGGCAAATTAGAAAAAACAACCGGAACGTCAAACTTTTTTTGAACTATACCAAGTTGAGGATAACTAATAACCAGCCAAAAAACCAAAGCGAGAATAATGGCCACAAACCCTTCCTTTAAGTAAGTTTTTATTAAAGAACTTAATGTCGCTATTCTTAATTTTCCTCTTGAACCGGTTGTATCGGAAATACTCAAAAAAGAACGTAAACGCTGCTCAAATAATTTTGAACTTTCCGTTATTTCTATCTCGCCGTCAAAAAATAAAGAAACCCTCCCCTTTTCTTCTGAAACAGCTATGCACAAAGCATCGGTTTTTTCAGAAAGTCCCAACGCCGAACGATGACGAGTTCCCAAGTGTTTTAAGCGCGGATCATTATCACGTTCCGAAAGAGGAAGAACGACTCCGAATTTTTTTATTATATCTTCCTCTAAAACAATTGCCCCATCGTGCCCCGGAGAGGAAGTGTCGAAAATGCTCAAAAGAAGAGGTTCGGAAATATTGCCATTAAGACCAAATCCTCCAGTCACATATTGCTCAATAGATTGTGTTCCCGGTATGACTATCAAAGCTCCTATTTTACGTTTAGCCATTGAAAAAACTACATTGGAAAGAATTTCTATCACTGGTTCATGAGGATGAGTTAATAATTCCTTTCTTTTTGCAAATCGTCTGTGAATATTTGCAATATCTATAATTTCTAAAAATCTTCTTAATTCCTTTTGAAAAATTATAGCCACAATAATAACAACTCCCCCCAATAAAGCATTTATTACAGAAAGCATCGTGTATAACTTCAACCAAACGGCAATTATATATAAAATAATCAATCCAGTTGTTCCGGTTATAACAATTGACGTTGTTTTTGTTCTTTTAAAAAGCTTCAAAAAACCGCCGATAATTAAAGCGGTAAAAATAATATCAACAATATCTTTTGTTGATAAATTCGCCGCAACAGATTGAATCGCTAAGATTAAATTAAAATCAGAGGTATAGTTAATTATTGAAGTAAAAAAGTTTTGAATCATATACTAAGTATACTCTTTTACTTTAATTATAAGAAACAATAAATTATCTGGTTAAAACAATGGTTCCTTTCTTTGTAATCGCAACAGTATGTTCAAATTGAGCCGTCAAACTCCCATCAGCGGATGAATAACTCTCATCACGATTTTGAATAATATCTTGGGAAGAAACGCTAAACATCGGCTCTAAAGCCAATACCATTCCCTCTTTCAATTCCACCCCGGTTCCTTTTTTACCATAATTTAAAACTGACGGATCCTCATGAACTTCATACCCGACACCATGTCCAGTAAGCCCTCTTAACACAAAAAAACCATCCTTTTTAGCTCGTTTTTCAATAGCATAACCAATATCACCCAGAGTTCTGCCCTTTTTTACCGCCATTATCGCGTCTTCAAGAGCATTTTTTGTGGAGGCAATAAGTTTTCTTGCAATAGGCGAAACGTTGCCCACCGCTAATGTAATTGCAGAATCGGTGTATAAACCCTCGTAAACCACTCCCATATCTATTTTGATAACATCTCCATTTTTCAAAAAATAATTTCGCGGAACGCCGTGAACCACAACATCATTTACCGAAAGACATAAAGCTGCTGGATAGGGTTTATTTGCTCCCTCGGGTTGGTAACCCAAAAAAGATGGGTAAGCTCCGGCTTTCTTGGCCAAGTCTCTGGCAACATTTTCCAAATCCATCAAATTAGTGCCGACAATCGTTTTGACAGAAAGATCTTTCAAAATTGAAGCAAGAATTTTCCCCCCTTGAGAAAGTATTTCGATTTCTTTTTCGGTTTTTAAGTGAATCATTTTATAAGCGAAGTGATTTTTTCAAATACTTCAAAAGGCATTGGAGTTGCATCAATTCTATTAATTTCAAAACCTCTTTTTGTCAATTCATCTATTACAGGACCAGTTCGATTTTTATATTCTTCCAAACGAACTTTAATTATTTCGGGGTCATCTAAAACCCTCTTTCTAAACGACCCTCCGCAGATTGGACATTGTTTCAAATCAAGTTTCAAAACACCAAGAATAGCATTTCCACAAATAGAACATATCATCCGAGAACTATTTCTTGACATAGAAGTATCTCCTGATGCTTCTAAAAGAAATATTTGAATATTGTCTTTGCCATACAAATCACTTAGAACATCCATTAATCCTTTGTGAGATTCATCACCACAAGTTTCCAACATAGTTCGCGGAGATCCGCTAAAAATTATTCCCGATCCATTGTTATGAAGAGATTTTATTTTTTCAGTCACCCATTTTAAAAAGAAAAATGGATCCAATAATATACCTTTGTCAAATTTGTCTCTTTCTTCAGAAACTTCGGGGTCATTTTGAAGACTGGGATCGTGAACCAAGGTTTCCAAAAATCTTCCCGTATCCAAATGAAAAAGATTTAATTTATCAGCTATAAGATTTGCCTGTGTTCCCTTGCCCGAACCCGGAGGACCCATAACAATAACCACCCTCTTGTTTGTTGGAATCATAATTTAAAATACTAATATACTAATGTTTATTAATAATACGAATAAATGCTGATATTTTCAAATAAAAAATCAACTCCTAATAGAAGTTGATTTCATATTTATTATTAGTGTCATTCGTGTCTTATTAGTGTATTAGTGTTGGATTTATTCAAACCCCTCATACTCTCTCATTATTAACTGAGAATTAACCTGTCTTAACACCTCCAAAGCCACGGAAACGACGATTAAGAGAGCCGTACCACCAAGAGAGAATATTGATATTCCGGTAACCATTCTGGTCAAGTTTGGCAAAACAGCAATGACTCCCAAAAATATGGCTCCCCACAAAGTTATTCTGGAAATAATCTTTGAAAGATAATCGCTGGTTGTATCTCCTGGTCTGATTCCCAATATAAATCCCCCCGAACGCTGGAGATTTTTTGATATCTCTTTTGGATCAAAAGTAATAGCGGTATAAAAATAAGTAAAAACAACAACCAGAATAAAATATAAAGCTGCGTAAATATATTGATTGTTAAACAAATTGGTAACAACTTCGGTCGCTTTTAAGGAAAAACTTTTGGAAAAAATAGCCGAAGCTTGAGCAAAAAACTGGGGAAACAAAAGCAATGAAACAGCAAAAATTATAGGAATAACTCCGGCTTGGTTAACTTTAAGAGGCAGGTAGCTAGTCGCACCGCCATACACTTTATTTCCCCTTACTCTTTTGGCATAAGTGATGGGAACTTTGCGTTCTCCCTCATTAACGTAAACCACTCCGGCAATAACTATAATTGCCAAGACTGCAAACACGATGTAGCTGGTAAATACCGTCCAATCAAAAGATGATATTGCTTGTTGAATAGTTGTCGGTATGCGACTAACGATACCGGCAAAAATAAGAAGGGATATTCCATTTCCAATCTTTTGTTCGGTAATCAAATCACCTATCCAAGTAAGAACCATTGATCCAGCCGTAACAATAAGAGCGCTCTGAATCATATGAGCCGCTCCAAGATTCGGAAGGACACCTTGTGATACCAAAAGATTCAAAAAACCGTAACCCGACATAAAAGCCAACGGCACAGTCAAATATTTGGAAATGCGATTAAATTTTGCCCTTCCTATCGCTCCCTCTTCATAATAAATTTCCTTAAGACGAGGAAAAATCATGGTAAGAAGCTGCATGATAATTGTTGCTGTGATGTAAGGACCCACTCCAAGCATCGCCAATGACAAATTTGAAAGTCCGCCTCCGGAAAAAATATTCAAAAATCCAAAAAGTTGGTTGCTGGCAAAAAAGTTTTTAAGCTTTACCAAATCAACATCCGGAACAGGAATAGCCGCAAAAATTCTAAAAATAACAAGCCAAATTCCCACAATAAAAATTCTGGTTCTTAAATCCTTTATTTTAAATATTTGAGTAAGTTTTGACATAAAAAACGGGTCTCTTATTTAGAAACAACCGATCCGCCAGCCTTAACGATAGCACTTGCTGCAGATTTTGAAATAGCAACTCCGGCCATTTCTTTGGCGCTTTTAATCACCCCGGTAGCAACAACCTTAACGCGTTGCCCTTTGGAAATCATTTTGTTTTTTTCCAAAACAATCCGATCAATGCGTTGTTCTTTTATTTTATTTAAATCAGTCAAAGTTAAAGTAATGGTTTTACTCTTGGGTTTGTTTTTGAATCCGCGAAGTTTGGGAGTTCTGATTATAACATCCCTCAATCCGGGTCTGACATTTCGTCCCGCGCGAGAAGTTTGACCCTTTTGACCGCGTCCGGAATATGTTCCCCTCTTTCCTCCTCGGCCTATTCTTTTTATTCCCTTTTTGGGAACGTTTGGTTTTATATCGTGAATCTGCATACTGTTATTAAGCTTTTAATTTCTTTAATGCCTCTATGGTTGCAAGAGCATTGGTAAGTTTATTTTTTGTGCGTCCAAGACATTTAGCGGTTGCATCCTTAATTCCAGCCATCAACAAAACAGTACGAACAGCACCTCCAGCTTTAAGACCGGAACCTTTTTGAGCGGGTTTTATAATAACTCTAGCGGCACTAAATTTAGCATCAACCTCATGAGCTAAAGTGGTTCCCTTAAGAGGAACTTTAAACATTTTTTTTCTGGCATCATTTCTGGCTTTATCAATGGATTGCGCCACATCCACCCCCTTAGCTATTCCGACAGCTACTCCTCCTTTATCATCTCCAATAACCAGCGTGCAACGAAAAGAAAAACGTTTTCCTCCAGCCACGACACGAGTCACCCTACGCAAATCAAGAGTTTTTTCTTTAAACTCCGATTTTTTGGGTATAAACTTTCCCCCTCTTTGTCCTTGTCCTTTTTGGTATGCCATAAATATTTATAAATTCAAACCATTTTTACGAACACTTTCTGCGATTTCTTTTACAACTCCATGATAACGATAACGCCCTCTATCAAAAACAGCTTTTGTTATTCCCTTTTCTTTCGCTAACGCGGCCATTTTCTCCCCTAATTGAACGTAATTGGAAGCTGCGGTTTTTGATCCTTTTTTCACAAGAGTTGAGACACTGGCAATTGTCTTTTGAATAGAGTCGTCAATTAATTGCAAATAAACATGACTATTGGTTTTATGGACAGAAAGTCTGGGTTTTTGACCAATACCAAAAATATTCGCGCGTACACGAGTTGATCTCTTCTTTTGAATTTTTTTTGTTGCTTTTCTTGCGTCCATATTTTTAATCTATTTATTTTGTAGTTGTTCCAGCTTTCTTACCAGCTTTACGTCTAATAACTTCACCCTGATATCTTATACCCTTTCCCAGATAAGGCTCGGGTTTCTTTATTTTTCTTATATTAGAAGCTGTCTGTCCAACCAATTGTTTATCAATACCAGTTACAGTAATAACGTTTTTATCCAAACTGACAGTAATGCCATCTGGGATAGAAAAACGAACTAGATGAGAAAATCCGACTTTAAATACCAAAACATTTCCCTCCATTGAAACTTTAAATCCGATACCCTCCATTTCCAAAACTTTGGTAAATCCTTTTGTTATACCTTCAATAGCATTAACACAGTGGGACCATAATGTGCCCCAATTCATTCTTGTTTGGGTTAAATTATTTAAAGGAGTCAGTTTTATCATTCCATCAGAAATTTCGGTATTAACTCCATCTATAAGAAAAACAGAAATTGACCCTTTGGGTCCGTTAAAAACTATATTATCCTCACCAAGGTTAACTGTAACTCCTTGAGGGATAATGATCGGTTGTTTTCCAAGTCTTGACATATTTTTTTACTACCAAATATAAAACAATAATTCTCCTCCGACTTTTTCTTTTCGAGCCTGCGCATCAGTCATAATTCCTCTGGATGTTGAAATAATAGATACACCATAACCCTGCTTAACTTTTTTCAACTGAGTATATTTTCTGTAAATATGGCGGGATGGTGTGCTGACAAATTTAACTCCGGTAATGGATCCTTTTCCATTTTTATAAGCCAAAATAATCTCTAAATATTTTTTAGGATTTCTTCCTTTTTTCTCAAAACTGGAAATAAATCGGCTGGTTTGCAAAATCTCAAGAATTTTTTCATCCATTATTGAGTAAGGAAATTTTATTCTTTCCTTACTGACACTTTGAGAATTTTTTATTTGTGTGAGTAATCTAGTATACATAAATTTACCAAGATGATTTTCTAATTCCCGGAATTTCTCCTCTGGAAGCCATTTCTCTAAAGCATATACGACATAATTGAAAGTCTCTCATAAAACCATGTTTGCGGCCACAACGAAAACAGCGCCTGACGATTCGGGTTGAGAATTTCGGTTTTTTTTCTGATCGTGCAATAACTGATTTCTTTGCCATACTTTAATTATTTACGTTTACCTTTAGTTTTCGGTTCTGCCGCCTTTTTAAACAAAAATCCGAGATGCTTAAAAAGTGCGATCGCGTGATCTCTTTTTGAGGCTCTAACGACCAGTGTTATTTGAAGACCAAAATCAACAGTTGACGTATCTTGAGCAGTCTCCGCAAACACATAATGATCTTTAAAACCAAGATTTAAATTACCGTTTTTGTCAACATTTTGCAAGTCTATTCCCCTAAAATCTCTCACACGAGGATAAACGACTCTCGCTACCTTATCAATAAAATCATACATTCTTTGACCGCGTAATGTTGCGGTAATACCAACAACTTGTCCTTCTCTCAATTTAAATCCTGCAATTGATTTTTTTGCCGAACGCGGAGCCGGTTTTTGACCACAAATAGCAGCCAATTCTTTAGAAACCTCCGGTAAAATTTTGTCGTTAAAATTAGCTTGTTGACTGGCTCGGCCAAGACCAACATTAACCACAACCTTTAATACGCGTGGCACGCTGTGGATATTGGAAATACCAAGCTCTTTTTCAAGCTCTCCGGTAATTTTCTTTTCGTATTGTTGTTTTAATGTTTGAGTCATACCTTTTGATTTAAATTCTTGACTTACATTTCTTACAGATTCTTGACTTGGAATCATTTTCAATAACATGCCCAATTCTAGTTGGCTTGCCACAGGAAGGACAAACTAATTGAATATTAGATATATCTAATGATCTGGGAACAGAAATAACCTGTCCTTTTTCATTTTGATTCTTTGGCTTAACGTGTTTTTTATAAAGGTTAACTCCCTCAACCAAAATACGCCGTGCTGAAGGAATTGTTTTAAGAACCTTCCCGGTTTTTCCCTTGTCCTTACCTGTTATTATTTTAACAGTATCGCCTTTTTTAATATTCATCTTATTCATTGAATTTCTTTTGTGTGTTATTCGTATTATTCTATACAATTTCTTGAGCCATAGTAGCTATTTTTTCATATCCCCTGTCTTTTATTTCTCTTGGAATAGGTCCGAATATTCTGGTTGATCGGGGTTCTTTTTTTACATCAATAATGACTGCGGCATTTTCATCAAAGCGGATATAAGAACCGTCTTTGCGACGACAAATATTACGTTGTCTGACAATAACAGCTTTAACAACATCTTTTTTTTGAATTGGTTTGCGCGGCTCAGCAACTTGAACGGAAGCCACCACAACATCTCCGATTTGTGCATAACGGTGTTTGGTTCCCCCGAGTATTCTAAATACGCGAATTGTCTTCGCTCCAGAATTGTCCGCTACTTTTAATATAGTCCTCTCTTGTATCATATTTGTTTAGCTGCTAATTTCTTCACTAATATCTGTTCCGACTAATTCTTTTATTTTTGCTTTTGCTATTAATTCCACGATTTCCCAGCGCTTATCTTTAGACATGGGTTTACATTCCCGAATAACAACCTTGTCTCCGATGTGATATTGATTATTTTCATCATGCGCCTTAAATCGCTTGGAAACTTTAAAATACTTTTCGTAGCGGGTATTTTTCTTTAGACGAGAAATCTCCACAACGCGAGTTTTGTCCATTTTGTCGGAGACCACCATACCCGATAGCTGTCTTTTTTTATTTTGTTGAATTTTTTCTGTCATGTTCATTTATAAGAGTAAGAATTATGGCAATTTGTTTTTTTAAATCTCTAATTTCTTTAACTGCTGCGGTTTTACCTGATTTGAGATCAAACCTCAGCCTTTCAAGCTTTTCTTTTATTGTTGTGCGCAAAACATCCAAATCTTCTCTTGTCTTTGCTTTAAATTCTTTAACTTTATCTATTTTCATAATCTCTTATTTAGTGATAACTCTGGTTTTAACAGGCATCTTGTGCCCGGCTCTTTTTAAAGCTTGTTTTGCTATAATATCCGAAACGCCATCAATTTCAAAAAGAATTCGTCCCGGTTTTACTGGAAAAACATAATGATCAACCGCACCCTTTCCTCCTCCCATAGTAAGTTCCGGAGGACGTTGAGTAATCGGTTTATCCGGGAATATTCTTATCCAAACTTTACCACCACGTTTAGTAAAATGAGAAATAGCCTTTCTGGCGGCTTCAATTTGTTTAGAATCAACATAAGCCATAGAAAGAGCTTGTAATCCGTGGCTGCCAAAATTCAGCGTTATTCCGCGTGTCTCAACACTTCTCTTGCGAGAGCGTCCCTTCTGCCATTTTCTATGTTTTGTTTTTTTAGGCTGTAACATATTCCAAATTATTTAACCAGTTGTTTAGAAAAAATTTCTCCTTTATTTATCCATATTTTTACACCGATAGTTCCGAATGTGGTAAAAGCAGTTGCTTCGGCATAATCAATATTTGAACGCAAAGTTTGCAAAGGTAATGTTCCAGTGGACAAACGTTCGGTTCGGGCAATTTCTGCTCCATCCAAACGCCCGGAAACTCTTATCTTAGCTCCTTTAACATCTCTATTCTGCATCAATCTTTCCAAATATTTTTTTATGGTTCTCCTATAAGGCATACGCTTTTCCAAATCCCAAGCAATACTCTGAGCGGTCACTTTAGCTGAAACATCATAACGTTTGATTTCTTCTATATTAAGGGACAAGGCGCTTTTTTCATTATTGTTGCGATTTTTACGAATTACCGAGAGTTTTTTCTCTATTAATTTTGTGAGATCCTCAATTCCTTTTCCGCCGCGACCGATAACCAGTCCGGGTTTGGCAACACGAATTGTTATGCGATATGCATTGGGAGTTTTTTCTATAAGAATGGAATCAATTCCCGCGCTGCTTATTTTTTCATTAATTATAGTTCTTATAAGATAATCTTCCTGAAGAAGCGCGCCAAACTTAAAATGCTTGGGTAACCATTTTGATTCCCAATCTTTTATAACTCCTATTCTTATTGATGTCGGTTTTATCTTCTGTGCCATAATTAAATTGATTTTCTCCTAAATACTTTTTGAACGAAACCTTTATCCTGACTGGCTTTAGGTTCTTTTTTGATTTCTTTTACTTCTATTTCTTTCGTTTTCTTTTTGGCTTCTTCTGATTCGTTTTCATGCTCATGCTCATGTTGATGGGAATGAGTATGTTCTCCTTTCTTCTCTTTCTTTACTTTTTTTATTTCAGTAACGAACCTTGATTGTACGGATTTTGAGCCTTCTTGCAAGACAATCACCAAATGACTGGTTGTTTTATGGATCGGAGTTGCCCGTCCCTGAGCTCTTGGCATCCAACGCTTAAGCATCGGTCCTTGATCAACCCGAATGTCTTTTATTACTAATTTAGTTATATCCAAACCTTTAGCTTTGGCATTGGCAATAGCGGAACGCAAAAGTTTAAGTATTGGCAAAGCTGCACGCCTGTCATGAAGCATCATTTGAGCTTCTGCTTCGCTGATTGAGCGATTTTTCAAAACATTTGCCACAATACGAACTTTACGGGGAGAAATTTTAAGATATCGCAAAGTTGCCGATGCGGTTTTGATTTCAACTGAAGCTATTTGTTTTTTATTATTTTCCTTTGCCATTTTTTTAAATTAGTGCGAACGCATCGGTGTTGTTTTTAGATGCGCCCCTTGTATGTTATTTCTTGGATGATGGAGCGGCAGGAGCAGATCCCTTTTCAAGATCACGCTGCATTTTTCCTCCATGTTTTACAAACTTACGAGTTAATGAAAATTCTCCAAGTTTGTGGCCGATCATTTCTTCAGATATTCGAACATCGATAAAAATTTTTCCGTTATGAACTTGGAAAACATAACCAACCATTTCCGGTGAAATATCACAATCACGAGCCCATGTTTTAATAGGGCCGCCATCAGCTTTTTGAGCCGCCACTTTTTTCATCAATTTTGGGTCTAAATACGGACCTTTTTTAGAACTTCGTGACATAATTATTTCCTTCTTTTAATTATAAGCTTACTTGAATATTTTTTCTTATTTCTCGTTTTTCGTCCGCCAGTAACCTTACCCCAAAGAGTCTTGGGTCTCTTGGTTCCACGCTGAGCTTTTCCTTCACCTCCTCCATAAGGATGGTCAACGGGGTTCATAGCAGATCCTCTGACGGTTGGTCTAATACCCATCCAACGTGAACGACCAGCTTTTCCTATATTTACCAATCCCCAATCCATATTAGACAACTGTCCCAAAGAAGCATAACCGTTCCATAAAACTTTTCTAATTTCGCCAGAAGGCATCTTTAAAGAAGTGTAACCCTCGTCTTGAGCGATAATTTCAGCATAAGAACCGGCAGAACGAATTATTTGTCCTCCTTTGCCGGGGGTCAATTCAATATTGTGAACCATATACCCCACCGGAATATTTTTAAGCATCATTCTGTTGCCGTCTTTAAGCGGAGCTTTTTCGGCAGTCATTATCACATCGTTAACTTTTAGATTGTTGACGGCTAAAACATAACTCCTTTTTCCATTTGAATAAATGATTCTGGCAATGAAAGCTGTGCGGAAAGGATCATATTCAATTCCCTCCACTCTTGCCGGAATATTTAATTCTTGTTGTTTAAAATCAACCAATCTGTAAAGTTTTTTATTCTCTCCACCTTGATGTCTGGTTGTAATGCGTCCCTGATTATTGCGTCCGGAATTTTTCTTTATTTTTACAGTCAATCCTTTAACCGGTTTTTTATGGGTAATAACACTGTAATCAACAGTGGTCATATGTCTTCGTGATGGAGTTGTCGGTGAATATTGTTTCATGTTTCTCTTTAAATTAGTGTAGACACATTAGTGTTTCTTTCAGGTGCGCTATTTATGTTTTATTTATTAAACAATTCTATCTTCTGTCCATCTTTTACGGTTATTGTCGCTTTTTTAAATTTTTTCTGATTTGATCGCACTCCTTTAAAGTGACGCGGTTTGGTTTTATAGCTGGTAGTAGTTATTTTTACAACATCAACATTGTAAAGATTTTCTATTTGTTTTCTTATTTCGGATTTATTGGCTGACGGATCAACGACAAAAACATAAGATTTGTCCTCGCTTAACCTCATTGATTTTTCTGTAACCAATGGTTTGATAATTATCCAATCTAAAACTTTATGGTTGGAATTTTTAACAGTTTTAAGAGGAGCATCCGAAGTGGTTGCTTTTGTTGTTTTCTTTTTATTCTCATCTTTATTTTTTCCAAAAATAGCCATAATAAATCTGTTTATTTTACCAATTTATAGTGAGCGATAATTTCATCAATCGCATCTTTTTCAATAATTATTTTTTTAGGCCTTGTAATGTCATAAACATTGAGAGATTTGGGAGAGAGGTGGAAAACTTTTGAGATATTTCTCGCTCCCTTGTATGAATTTTTGTTTTTATCAGAAAATATAAAAGTGGTTGTCTCTTTGGGAGTTAAAATATTTTTTACTAATTTTCCAAAATCCTTGGTTTTTGAAATAGTTTTAGAGAAAGTTTCAACAACCATCACTCTGTTCTTCTTGAATTTATCAGAAAGCGATGAAAAGATGGCTTTCTGGTTCATTTTTTTATTTATTTTACGCTCAAAAATTCGCTCCTTATTTGGACCAAAAGTAATCCCTCCTCCGCTCCACAATGGAGAACGAATGGATCCATGTCTGGAACGACCTGTTCCTTTTTGTTTCCATGGTTTCTTTCCTCCCCCCCTGACTTCTCCCCTACCTTTGGCATGGGCGATAACATTTCGGCTATTGGCTTTTTGAGTAATCAATGCTTGATGAACCAAATCAGCATTCCATTTAACACCAAAAAGACCGCTGGGAACTTCTATAGCGTTAACTTCTTTTTTATCCAAATTATAGACAGGAACCTTTATCATAAAAATTTATTTTTGTATCAAAAGAATGTTTTTAATATTCCCGGGAACGGGTCCTTTAATAAACATTAAATTCTTTTCTTTATCTATATCAACAACAACAAGCTTGCGAAGTGTAACTCTTTCGTTTCCCATTCGGCCTGCCATTTTTTTACCCTTAACAACGCGCTGAGGAGCCGTTGCTCCAAGAGAACCTGGAGCTCTAAGCCTGTTCTTCTGTCCATGAGTTTTGGGACCGCCGTGAAATCCATGACGCTTAACAACGCCCTGAAAACCGCGTCCTTTTTCATAGCCGGTAACTTTTACTTTATCACCTTTAGCAAATGCAGAAACGTCAATTGAATTTCCAACACTATATTCATCTTGATCATTTTCTTTTTTAAATTCTCTGATATGTCTGAATTTACCAAGGTCTTTAAGATGTCCTGAAAGAGCTTTTGTTAAATGCTTGGCGGTATTATCATAACCGACTTGAAAAGCTTCGTAACCGTCTTTTTCTTTATTTTTTATCTGAGTAACAACAACCGGACCGGCGTTAACTACGGTCACTGGAATTACGTTACCTTTCTCATCCCAAATCTGATCCATTTTAACTTTTTTTCCTATAATAAATGGCATAATAATATAGACACAAAAAAGCCCAAGACCTTACTCCTCGGCCACTTAATATTCTTAACCTATGGTGTAAGTACGAATAAATGTAGCAAAAACAACCATTAATGTCAACCCAAAAGTCGCCAAAGCGGTCTTTTAACCTAAATTTATATCCAACAAAAACAGGTCTAAAAGACCTGATATGGAGAATCGTTAAGAAAGTATCTATCTACAATATTTGCGGTTTTAAATCTTTGGTATGAGATAACTCAATAGACTGAGAAATCGCTTGTTTAAGACGAAACATAGAGTGTTCAAAATTTATCTGGTCAAATGGAGAAGATATGGATTGAGCCATAATTAATCCGATTCCAGCTACTAAATCATTGGCTGTTTTTCTATCTCTGGTCGGAAAATTTCCTCTTTTTGCATTCCTTTCCATATGCTCAATAGCCATCACCGCCAATGCGGCAACTTCTAACATCATCTGACAAAACTGATCCCGATTTACCGGAAATTCCATATACTTATTCGCACAAGCCTGTCTGATAATTAAAGCTATCCAATCTTCAGCAGTTCTCTGGTATTCAATTCCCGACAACTTTCTAATTCTATTCTTTCTAAAACAAAGATTTTCAACTCGTTTGATAATTTCATTTATTTTAGAAAGATCGTTTTTTGCTCCTTTTGGACAATTCTTAATCTCAAAAATAACTCCGGTAGCAACAAGAACAGAACCAATAATAAACAAAAGTTTCCAGTATGAAAACCCGATCGTGTTGTCAAATACAAATGATACAATAACCAGAATAAATCCGATCCCAAAAAACCAATCAAACATTTTTTTTGGCATACTTTCCTCTCTCAAGTTGCTGAATATATTAATAACTTGTTTAGCTCAATAAGTCAAAAAAACAGCCTCTTTTATAGAAAGCTGTTAATGAACTTTGTTGGGAAGTTCTGACAATCCCAACATCACAAAATCTCCCGGCTTTAAAACCCTAAAACGAAGATCGTCGGTAACAAAGACAGTCGCCGATTCATTTTCATCCACTTCTGTAATTTCGGCTTCATGATCCTCTTCTAAACCAACGATACTAACAATGACTCTTTCACCAACAACAAGTTGGTTTAGGTTTTTCATTGTTTTACCCATTCAATCATCATCCACAACCATGACATCCGCGGCACCCACCACAACCCCCAACCACTCTATAACCCGCTTCAGCAAGCGAATCAATAGCTTCAAATATCGTATTTCTGACAATAGTCAAAATTACCTGACCTGTCTGTGGGTCTTTTACTTCAATTTGATATTTTCCTCCCGACAAACTTTGCCATTCAAAAGTAAAATACTTGGCGCATGACTGGTTCATATTTCCTCCTCAAGTTTCTGATAATGTTTATACAAAATAATTGTTTATAAGTCAAGAAAAATAATACTAATATACAAATTGTACTAATGATGCTAATAAATACTAATAATTAGTATCAATTCATATTATTTCTGGCTATCGTAAGTAAATACACTTATTTATTACAAAAAAACCGCTAAATGCGGTTAGAAAACGTGAATAACAACAGCGAGTGAATCTTTTTTATTTCTTTCATAGAGCAAACAAGATATATCCTGACCTATCAAAATCTTATCTTCCCAAGTTAGCTCAAAACCAATTGACGAAACACAAATAAAAATACATGACATGGGATTTATAACTCGATCGGTTTGATTGCATGATACACGAACATCTATATCTGATTCGTTTAATGATTTTTGATTAATCCTAATTCCATCTTTAATTGATCTTGTAAGTTCGGAAATAAAAGAAGGATCACTTGGGCAATCATTCACAGTCACTAGATATTTCATTTTCCACCCCCTGTGTTCTGATTAAATTAATAACAACATAAACAGTTAAAGTCAAATAAAAAAACCAGCACCAACAAAAACGCCCCGTTTGAAACGGGGTGTTTTTTAATTTTTAGACTAATTTTATTTCCACATCTACACCCGAAGGCAGATTGAGATTTGAAAGAGACTCAACAATTTTCTGACCCGGATTTAGAATTTCTATCAATCGTTTATGAAGACGCATTTCAAACTGCTCTCTGGAATTTTTATGAACAAATGTTGAGCGGTTGATGGTGTATTTGCGAAACTCCGTCGGCAAAGGAATGGGCCCTAATACTTCTGCGCCATTACGCACTGCCGTATCTATGATTTGTTTGGTTGACGTGTCAATCAAACGATGGTCATAGGATTTTATCTTCAATCGTATTCGGTTTTTTGTTTCATTCTTTTTAACAGCCATTGTAGTGTACTTGATTCAAACGAATATCGATTATTATTTGGTTATCTTGGTAATAATTCCCGCACCAACAGTTTTTCCTCCTTCACGAATAGCAAACTTTTGTTTTTCCTCCAAAGCAACAGGAGAAATAAGTTTGACTACGAAGGTTATTTTGTCTCCAGGCATTACCATTTCAACTCCAGCCGGAAGTTCAACTTCTCCAGTAACATCAGTAGTTCTCAAATAAAACTGTGGCTTATAACCCTTGAAGAATGGAGTGTGACGTCCACCCTCTTCTTTGGTCAAAATATAAACTTCAGCTTCAAAATCGGTATGAGGAGTAATGGATCCCGGTTTAGCAATAACCTGTCCGCGTTCCACATCTTCTTTTTTAAGTCCGCGCAAAAGAATACCGACGTTATCTCCAGCTTGTCCCTCATCCAAAACTTTTTGGAACATTTCAATTCCGGTTACAACAGTTTTTGAAGTTGGGCGAAGACCGACAATTTCAATTTCGTCATTGACTTTAACGGTTCCTCTGGAAACTTTTCCGGTAACAACAGTTCCTCTTCCCTCAATTGAGAAAATGTCCTCAATAGGCATAAGAAAAGGCTTATCTGTTTCACGAACTGGTTCTGGAATATATTCATCCAAAGCTTTAATCAAATCTTCAATTGGTTTAACAGCTGGATCATCTAATGTTTTGGCTTCTGAAGCTTTTAAAGCAGATCCTCTAATCACAGGAACTTCATCTCCCGGGAATTCATATTTTTTGAGCAATTCTCTAACTTCTGATTCAACCAAATCAATAAGTTCAGGATCACTAACTTGATCAACTTTGTTAAGAAAAACAACCAAACGAGGCACTCCAACCTGGCGAGCCAAAAGAACGTGTTCTCTTGTTTGAGGCATCGGACCATCTGTAGCCGCAACCACAAGAATAGCACCATCCATCTGAGCCGCACCGGTAATCATGTTTTTAATGTAATCGGCGTGTCCAGGAGCATCAATGTGAGCGTAATGACGCTTTTCGGATTGATATTCCGAATGATGCAAAGCTATGGTTATTCCGCGAGCTTTTTCCTCGGGAGCATTGTCAATCTGATCAACGGCTTCCGCTTTACTGATAAGACCCTTAAGCTTGAGCACATTCATAATAGCCGCTGTAAGAGTGGTTTTACCATGATCGACGTGACCGATAGTTCCAACATTCACGTGAGGCTTACTGCGCTCGAATTTTGCTTTTTCTGCCATACGATTTAGTTTATTTTAATTACTAATAATAAAAATTATATAGATTGTATATTAAACAGGAATCTTGTTAATGTCAATGTTTTCAACTTCATAATCCTCTTCTTTGAGCTCAGCTTCAACTTGTGATTGCAATTTTGCCAGATCATTTTTTGCATTCCTCATCTTTTCAAAAGAATCCCAGCGAAGAACAACGTATTCCGGTTTATCTTTTTTAGAAATAACACATGCATCCTGAGACTCAAGGATTTTTTTTATTTTTGAAAAAAGTGCCATTATTTCAAATTATTTTAAAAAATATTATACAAACTCTATAATACTCACTTTTGAAGAATCACCGATTCTTTTTTTGGCGGTTTTGGTAATTTTTGTGTATCCCCCCTTGCGTTCCAAATATTTTGGAGCAATATCGTTGTAAAGTTTTAAAGCCGCTTTCTTAGGAAGCCTTGAAACCAGCAATCTCATTGAAGCCAAGTTTTGTTTTTTGGCAAGAGTAACCATTTTTTCCACACGGCTCTTTATTTCTTTGGCTCGAGTATCGGTTGTTTCAATTTTTCCTTTTAAAATCAAATTAGCCATTAAACTTTTAAAGAAGGCTACTCGTTGTCCTTTCTCTCTATGAAATTTTCTTCCTTTTTTTCGATGTTGCATAATGAAAAATACCGATATATCGCTATGTTTTATTTGGATTTCTTGGTTGATTTCTTCTCTTTAACAGATGTCTTTTTGACAGATTCAAACTCTTCATTTACTTCTATGTTGGATACTATATCAATGTGATCTTTTAGAATATTAGCGGCTTTATGAAGAGCTCGTGACGGACTTACTGTCGCATCAGTTTCAATAGTAAGACGCAATTTATTGTAGTCGGTGCGATCACCAACGCGCATATTTTCAACTTCAAAATTAACATTTGTCACGGGCGTAAAGATAGCATCAATGGCAATCGTTCCAATGGGAAGTTTCTCTTGTTTGCGATACTCAACCGGAGAATATCCCAAACCTTTTTCTACGGTGATTTCCATATCAATCTCTCCACTCTTTGAAGTAATAGTGCAAATATGAAGATCAGGATTGACTACTTGAACATCAGCATTACCTTTAATGTCTCCGGCAGTAACTATTCCCTCCCCCTTCTTTTTTAAAGTTATTGTTTGTGATTCATCGGCAAAAAAAGCAAAACGAATTTTCTTTAAATTAAGAGTGATTTCTACAACATCTTCCAAAATATCATTGATTGTGGAAAATTCATGTTTAACTCCTTTTATTTTAACTTGGGTAATAGCTGATCCGGGAAGAGATGCTAACAAAACTCTTCTTAGAGCATTTCCTAAAGTTACACCATACCCCGTATAAAGACCGGTGATTTCAAAAACACCTTTATCCTTATCTTCCGACACTTTTTTTATTGCGACGTTCTTGCTTAAAAACGTATATTCCATAAATATTTTTTCCGCTTTAAGCGGATGACTGCTTAATTTTTACCTTGAATAGTAATCAATAACTAAGTTTATATTGAACGGAACCTCAACTCCCTCCGGAAGACTTTTTATGGTCCCCTCTAATTTTTGCATATTGCGAGAAAGCCAGTTTTCAGGATTTTCCCCTTTCAAAGTATTCGGGAGATCTTTAAACACCGGTATTGTTTTGCTAGATTCTTTAACTGCTATTATATCCCCCACCTTAACAACGCATGAAGGAACATTAACTTTCCTTCCATTCATTATAACATGACCATGACTGACAAACTGTCTTGCCATAATGCGTGAAGGCGCGAATCCCAATCTGTAAAATACATTATCCAATCTTGTTTCAAGTTGTCTTGTAATAAGATCAGTCACTGAAGCTGTTTTCTTTTTTGCCAATGCATTGGAAATTAATTTTTTCATTTGAGTTTCATTAAGACCATAACTCAAACGAACCTTCTGTTTTTCCATAAGTTGCTGCTTGAATTCGGATCCGCCACGCGACATCCTCGCTCCATGAACTCCCGGACGATTGGGTCGGCGCACCATAGCGCTTTTTGGGGTATTGGAACGAAAAGCCTTAAGATTAAGACTTGTTCCTAATGCTCTTTCTTTTTTTTCTTTTGCTCTAAGTAAATGCATGCTGTTGTTGTTTAATTAGACTCTTCTTACCTTAGGAGGTCTTGGACCGTTATGCGGAATGGGAGTTGCGTCCTTGACTGTTAATATATTAAAACCTTGAGCGGCAAAAGTTCTAACGGCAGAATCTCTTCCACTACCAACTCCTTTGACAATAATATTTAAATTAAACGGACCGGATTTTTTCATCTTTTCAGCAAGAACAGCCACGATTTTAGAAGCGGCAAATGGTGTGGCCTTTTTGGGACCAGAAAAACCTAAAGCTCCAGCCGATGACCAAGCCACTACGTTACCATTATTATCAGTAACGGTAATAACGGTATTGTTATAAGTTGCGTTAACATAGACAAAACCATTGTCAATTTTCTTAGAGCTGGTTGCCCCTTGAACTTTGACTTTATCTTCTACGTTAGCAT
Organism: Minisyncoccota bacterium; assembly: GCA_035408245.1. Classification (GTDB taxonomy): domain Bacteria; phylum Patescibacteriota; class Minisyncoccia; order UBA6257; family JAGOQP01; genus DAOOCG01. The sequence goes on along the minus strand of DAOOCG010000005.1, from coordinate 6,116 downwards.
CTCCTGATTTTTGAACAACTTTTTTCTTTCCCATAATTATTTATTATTTCAAATCTACTTTTCTCTTTCCGCTTCCGGCAGTTTTACGAGTATTGCCCCTGACTGTGCGCGAATTAGTTCTGGTGCGCTGACCTCTTACGGGTAATTTTCTTGAATGTCTGGCTCCTCGATAAGAACCTGTATCTTTTAAAAGAGATATGTTTGATCTTACCACCTGGCGAAGCTCACCCTCAATTTTGTAATTCTTTTCTATAAAATCTTTAAGTTTATTGAGTTCATCCGGAGTTAAATCTTTTGTTCTCTTGGAAGAATCAATTTTTGTGTGTTTTAAAACAACAACGGCCAATCCCGGTCCAATACCGTAAAAATACCGCAAAGCGATATCAATTCTTTTATTATCCGGCAGATTAACACCTAAAAGTCTCATGATTAGTAATTAGTAATTAGTTATTAGTTATTCGTGTAGACACATTTGTGTTGCCGTAGTTTGCCAATTGGCGAACGAAGGCGTGTTGTTTGTGTGTTATCCTTGTCTTTGTTTATGTTTCGGGTTCTTACAAATAACAAAAACACGTCCTTCTCTACGAACGGTTTTGCAATGCTTGCAAATTTTTTTTACAGATGCTCTTACTTTCATAATTATAGCCTTTTCATAACAATGCCCCGAGATTTATCGGGACTCAAACGCACCATCACTCTGTCACCGGGCATTACTTTGATGTAATGAATTCTCATTTTACCCGATAGATGGCAAAGCACTATTTGACCGTCAATTTCAACTCTAAAAGTCGTTGCCGGTAATGCTTCGGTAACGATGCCATTTATAAGCTTTTCCTTGGGTTCATTTGCCATCAGTGTTTTGTATGATAAGAAAAAAATAAGAAAAAGTCAACCCCGCACCTTTTATCAACAATTTGAAAATGAATTTGTAACAAATTAATAAAAATATTTAATTATTTTTTTGTCTTTTTCTAACAACATAAAAAATGGGCTAACTTCAAGTTGATAAAAGGTACGGGGTCAAGCTAGTGATATTTATTTACCAATATCGTTAAATATTCTTCTCTTAAGTTGTGAGTAAACTCTTCCATATTGTTTCAATTTTATTTCTCTGTTTTTGGCACTAAATTCGCTCAGATATCCTTCAAAATATATTAATTTCCAAATACTCCTTTTAGTATATTTTGATTTTCTATTATTATGCTCCCATAATCTTCTGACAAGATTGTTGGTTCTGCCTATATAGATAGAATTGTTATGCAGATCTTTTATTATATATACGTAATAGTACATATAAAAAACCAGCTGTATATAAACCAAACATTACAAAATAAAAGCGACCCGACTATTCAATTGTTATGTTTATCTTGTTTGCGTTATTTGGAACACTGCCTACATAAAAAGGCCAGAATCGAGCGGTGAGTTTATTGATGCTTTCGCTATACTTATCAGCTATATATTTGCGCAAATCAAGATCTGATTTTCCCATAATCTCATTCTTGAGTTGATTAACATCAAATGGTTTTACAAAAACAGCTTTATAAACAATCGGGAGAACCATCTTTCCAAGCTTCCAATCAACTTGAGGTTTATTATAGGAAAGATCTTTTGATTTCTCTTCATACTCTGAAGGTATCAAATTATCTTTTTTGGCTTTTTGTTTTAAAAGTTCCAAAATATCTGTTTCCCTAAAAGTCATTACCATAACCTTTCCTTCGGCCACAACGGAAAATTTATTATCCGCTCCCACATTGGAACTGACTGACAATTTTGTCGTTGTTGCCAATACCGAATCTTTTATATAAGTGGTGTCTTCTTTAATTTGTGAAATTAAAGAAGCGGAAAGAGCATCTTGAAGATCAATTTGAGCTTGTTCTTTTGCTTTCTTTATATCTTCATTGGTCGGATATAATCCTTCTCCTATAAATCCGCCGCTAAACCCGTTAGAAGCTGAAGCATAGAACCCTTCGTATTTGGATGTGTTTTTAAATCCCGGAATAGTTAATTTTTCTATGGCTCCGCTGTTATAACTGGGTCCGGCTTTATCGGCAAAAACTTCAACAGGTATTGAGGATGGGGTAATTTTTCCTCCTTCAATTTTTGCTCCCGGTATTTCTATTGATTCTGGAATTCTGTAAAATTTTCCATCAGGAGTTTCAAAACGAGTTGTGGCCACCAACTTTTGGGGAGCCGAACTGAAAGCATTATAAATAACTATTTGACCGGAAGCTTTTCGTTCCAGATATTTCTTACCGGTCGGTTCAAATTTAAGAACACGATTAACTATTTTTTCAACAATCTCCCCCGGAACCTGCATGGAATTAACGTCTAATTGACCGATGTTTTTATTAACAATAATACTACCCTCATTATTCCATTCTTTTTTATTGGTCACTATTAGCACGTCAACTCGGGGAAAAATAGAAATTGCCAAATAAACAAGAACAAGAAAAGCGACAACTATCGTTGTCCAAACAACCCATTTTTGTGAATGACGTTTTGAGGTTTTGGTTTCTTTTTCTTCTTTGGGCGGCTCGGCATCCATGCGAAAAGGATCATTTTTATCACGTTTAAAAATTATAGGCTGATCCGTTTCTTTAACAGAATCAAAATTATCAAAATCATTTTCTTCGTTATCGCGCATTCTTCTTATTTTTGCCGCGTGAGATGCAGAAGGAACAATATCAACGACTTTCACGATTTTTTTCTCTCTCTTTTTATCTGACATTTGTAATATAAAAATTAATGAATATTTTTAATAATTATAGCCTATTTATTCATCATCAACAATATGATGTTATTGTTTGAAAAAAATCAAACAAAAACACTCCCTCAATTTACAATTATTTTCCTCACCCCTTATTTAACATTCATATTGTGGGGAATGAGCCATCTAATTTGTCGCGTCGCTAAAGTATTAATTGAATCGGTCCTATCAAGACCTATCATACAAATTATATCCGCTTTAAGTTGATCAGAAACAGACAGTTGGCTCACTTTTGCCGAACCGCATTCAAACTTGTCGGCCGAAATAAGCATAGATGCAAATTTTTTATTGAGAGCCAAAAAAGAAGCGCTACCGGGCATACTTAAAAGCGCCGAGGTCGCTCTTATATCCTTTTTAAACGATTGTAATCCATGTGAAAGACGGGATAATTCTTTATCCATAATGGAAACGAATTTTTTCGCCACAACCAAAGAAGTTTTTCCCATAACGATACTGTTGATTATCTCTTTATAAGAAGAGAAGTTAACACCCATAACATGATGAACGGCTTCGTATAAATATTTTTCTCCAAAAGCAAAAGAGTCAAAATAAGCAAAATGATTTCCATCAAAGGCGTAAACCAAGGTATCAGAATCTTCAACTCTGGCGACAATACAATGTTTGTTGGAAGTATTTTTTTTATCTCCAAATAATGAAATCAATCCGAATAAAGGAAGGGTAAAACCATATTCATGAAAATGTTTGAAAGTTGCTCGTTTAGAAAAGGTTTTGGTAAGTGCAACAAACAAAGGTCTATGCAAAAATGTTTGTATCATTCCAAAAGATATTTTCTTTCCTTTCTTTTCAAAAAGAGTTTCTGGATTTTTTAAGGGAACATCATCAACCGTTATCCGAATTACTTGATTGGCCACCAACAAAACACCCAAATCATCGTAATCATTGTGTTTAGCAAATGCTTTTTTATGAACATCCAAATATTTCCAAAGATGCTGTGAAAACGCCGCCATAACATCATTCTTTTCAATAATCGTATTTGAAGATTGGCGAGTAAACGGAAAAACAAAATAAGTGGATGCGCAAACCTCCTTAGAGGCTACAACTGTAATATTAAACTTGAACGGAAAAAAAATCGTCTTGCCTAATATCTTTATGATCTTCCTGGAACTAAAATTCTTTTCAAAAATGTTTTTAAACATAAAAGGAGTCATCTCCTTGAATGTTCCATCAGTTGGATAATAAATAATGGGCCGCAGTTCAAGTCCTTCAGGAGAAAAAACCACAAGAAGCCAACGTTGTTTACAAAATTGTTTTGAAAAAAATTCGCGTATTTGTTTTAATTTTTTTTTAAAAAACATTAGTCAATTACAACGGCGCGAACACGCCTGATTCCTTTTCCTACCGACTCTTCTTTAATAATTTTTACCCCCTTAATCTCACCTATTGAATTCACATGGGGTCCTCCACAAAGTTCCTTGCTGATAATTCCCCCACTCTCTTTTGAACCTATAAAATATACCTTAACAATATCGGGATATTTTTCTTTAAAGAAAGCCAGCGCTCCCAAATTTGCCGCTTCATCTTTGGACATTTCTTCATAATAAACGGGAAGATCTTTTTTGATTTGTTCATTAACCAGTTCTTCAATTCTTTCTATTTCTTTTGAATCAAGTTTGCGCTCAAAATTAAAATCAAAACGCAAACGCTCCGGATTTATATCAGATCCCATCTGATGAACAGAATCCCCTAAAATTTGCCTAAGTCCCCATTGTAATAAATGAGTGGCTGTATGCATGCGAATAACTTTATTAAGCTCTTCTTCGCTTCCAGCTTTAAGCTCCCCCGTATCCAATACTAATCCATGACCGCCGAATTTCTTTTCCGCTCCAGCTCGAGATATGTCTTGATGTGCCCTCTCTTTTTCTTCATATTCTAAATCAATTGATTTAGATTTTTTCTTGGCAAATTCAAGAGCAATTTCCTTAGGAAGTCCGTAAGACTGGTAAATATCAAAGGCGATAGCACCGGTTAATTCCACATTGGAAATATTTAACTCTTCAATTTTTTTAATTCCTTGAATAATGGCGCTTTCAAACTTACTCTTTTCCTCGCTCCAAACTTCAATGATTTCTTTTTTATTTTTTATTTCTTTGTAAATGTCACCAAAAATATCTTCCACTACCGGATAAACTTCCACAAATAAATCGGTATGAATATCATTTTTTATTGATATGGCGATTATTCTTCTTAACAATCTTCTTAGAACATACCCCGCTCCCTTGTTAGACGGTCTAACTCCATCGGCTATCAAAAAAGATGATGAGCGAATATGATCGGTTAAAATCCTTGCCTCACGTTCAGAAAGTTGGGAAACCAACTCTTTTATTTTTGAAATAATAGGAGCAAATGCACTTGTTTCGAAAACATTCGCTACCCCCTCAATTTTAGTTAAAAGTCTTTCATATCCCATTCCCGTATCTATTCCGGGATTCTCCACCTTCTTATATTCACCCTCTCTTGTTTTATAAAATTGGTTGAACACTAAATTCCATATTTCAACACCATTTCCTTTCTTTGCCTCTTCTTCGCTTGAGGCAATATAAATTTCACTGGTTGGACCGCAAGGACCTTCGTTACCCGTTGGACCCCAGAAGTTATCCTCTTTTTTGCCGTAAAATATTCTGTCTTTTGGAATTCCGATCTCTTTGTACCAAATAGCATAAGATTCCTCGTCTTTAGGAATTTTATTTTCTTCATCTCCTTCAAAAACAGTCACATACAATCTATCTGATTCGATTTCCAATATGTTAGTAATAAATTCATACGCCCAAACTATAGCTGATCTTTTAAAATATCCTCCTTTCCCTTCAGTGTTGTTTGGATCATCATTTTCTATCGGTCCAAAAGAAAAATTCCCAAGCATCTCAAACAAAGTAAGATGAGTGTCGTCACCCACTTCTTCTATGTCCGATGTTCTAAAACATTTTTGAACCGAAGTTGTTCTGGCTGATTTAAAATCTGAAACCGGATTAAGCTCTCCAGTGTAGTAACGTTTAAACTGTTGCATACCGGCAGTTGTCAAAAGCACCGACGGATCATCGGGAATCAAAGATGAGGAAGGAATTATTGTGTGTCCTCTCTTTTTAAAAAAATCTAAAAAATTTTTACGCAATTGGACAAATTGATTCATGAAAAAAATATTCAAAAGTAAAAAGTATAATTGAATTCTATACTTTTTTACTCAAAAACGCAAAAACAAAAACCGCTCCCATTTGGGGCAATTTTTGATTTTCAACTTTCGACTTTAGACTTTGGACTTTCGACTTTCAACTTTAGACTTTTGATTTTCGACTTTAGACTTTGGACTTTAGACTCTTTAATACTCCTCCAA
>DAOOCG010000004.1:0-26595 GCA_035408245.1 Minisyncoccota bacterium | reverse complement strand
AAGGATGAAAACGGGGAAGAAGAAGGTGAAAATAATTTGCCCATTCTTTCTATAAAAGATCCGATCAATGCAAAAGAAATAAATCCCCTGCAACACTTCACGGAGCCTCCGGCCAGATATACCGATGCAAGTTTAGTAAAAACTCTTGAGTCTTACGGGATTGGACGCCCATCCACGTATGCACCTACCCTTTCCACCATCCAAGAACGCGGTTATGTGGAAAAAATAGAAAAAAAATATCATCCGACAGAAATAGGATTTATGGTCAATGATATGTTGGTGGAACATTTCCCTGAAATAGTTGATTTAAATTTCACTGCCCATATAGAGGAAGAGTTGGATGAAATAGCCAATGGTAAAATTGAATGGACTAAAGTTTGTGGAGAATTTTATACTCCTTTTAAACAACACTTGGAATCAAAAGAGGCTGAGGTTGAAAAAAATATTCAAGTTTCAGAAACTCCTTGCCCTCATTGTGGAAAGCCAATGCTTATAAAATTTGGCCGAATGGGAAAATTTTTAGCTTGCCCGGAAGGCGCCAAAGTTACACTACCCATGCCCGAAGAAGCGGCTAAGATAAAAGAATTGGAGGAAAAAACAAAAGACGAACACTGCCCTATTTGCAAAAAACCGATGAAAGTGAAAAGAGGAAGGTTTGGATATTTCTTAGGATGTGTTGACTACCCCACCTGCAAAGGCATTTCCCGAATTTGGAATAAAACCGGTTTTAAATGCCCTTTATGTTTAGACACCGATGAAAGAAAAAACAACCCCGGTGATGTTGTTGAAAAGAAGGGACGAGGACGGGGAAAGCCATTTTGGGCTTGCACCAGGTGGCCAGATTGTAATCTAATTCTCAATAAAAAACCGGAAACTCAGGAAGAATTAAATGAACTCTACCAACAATGGAAAAACAAACCCAAAGAAACAGGGGATAAAAAATCAAAAAAGAGATCAAAAAAACAAACCGCTTAATAGCGGTTTTGTTAAATTATAAAATAAAAAAATGCCGCCATTAGGACGGCCCGGTGATAGATGTGATCACCTTTTTGAAAGGATAAGTAAGTGAACGGAAAATAATATTAACACCAAGAACTCCAAGAATGGCACTTAAAGCAATTACAATCCACCAAAATGCGTTCCAGATTAATCGGAGCATCCAATAAATCGAAGATCTTAATATATACCCATCCTTACTCCAATATTTTTCCCTGATAAAAGTTTGGTCACTCTTAATTAGATAACTGAATGGCCAAAAGATGATTTCGGAAAAAGGATAGTCCCAATTTCCCCTATTCCTCTGATAAATTCTCCAGGAATAAGCACCGATGATTGTTCCCAAAAGAAGGTAAAGATAAATCCCAAGAGCCCATAGCAACATAGTCACCCAGTTCATTTCGTTTTCCTCCTGTTACGTGCTGGTTACTTTATAGACTATTATTGTTTATTCTGTCAAGTATTGAAGTGAGTTGGTTTTTCTCTATACTAATCACTAAGCACCAAACACTGACCACTAATCATTGACCACTGATCACTATCCACATGACCTTAGAAAAACTGCTTAAAGAATATAATAAAAATTTCCCTTCCGACCAACAAGGAGCAGACACTATCTCGCGGGCTTTTTTATTTGCCAAAACAGTTCATAAAAACCAAAAAAGAGCTAGTGGGGATAATTACTTTTCTCATTTATTTGAAACGGCTCATCGGCTGGCCGTTTGGCGCCTTGATCATCAATCCATAGCCGCCGGATTGTTACACGACACGATAGAAGATTGTGAAGTTGATCCAGAAACAATAAAAAAAGAATTTGGAGAAGAAATTACTTTTCTTATTGAGGGTGTAACAAAATTAGGATCCTTAAAATATCATGAAGAAGAAACTGCTTTTGAATCACTTAGAAAGATGATTTTGGCGATCAGCAAAGATTTGAGGGTTATTTTTATAAAACTCTCCGATCGTTTGCATAATATGAAAACTCTTTCTTTTATACCGGCGCCCAAACAAAAAAGAATAGCCATTGAAACTGCAGAAATATATGCTCCCATCGCCTATCGTCTTGGAATGCAAAGTGTTGCGGGAGAACTTGAGGATTTAGCCTTCCCCTACATACATTCTGATAAATACAAATGGTTAATAGAACAAGTAAAAGAAACCTATGAAGAACGGATGCGTTATCTTAAAGGAGTAGAGCCTGTTGTCAGCGCTCAATTTTCCAAAGTCGGGATAAAACCCGTTTCAATAAATTACCGAGCTAAAAGATTTTATAGTCTTTACAAAAAACTTCTAAGATACGAAATGAATCTTGAAAATATATACGATCTTGTTGCTATTAGAATTATAGTCAACACGGTTGAAGAATGTTATTTGACTTTGGGAGTAATTCATCAATTATGGCCGCCTCTTCCTGGGCGCATTAAAGATTATATCGCCCTACCCAAACCTAATGGTTATCAAAGTCTTCACACCACCGTATTTTGCGTGGGCGATCGTCCGACTGAGTTTCAAATTCGCACAGCCGATATGCACGAGCAAGCGGAACATGGATCAGCCGCTCATTGGTTTTATCAATCAAAAAAAGGATCGCCGGAATTCAACGGTGGAAAAATCGCCGCTGCCGACACCAAAGAAAACATTTGGATTCGTCAGCTTAAAGCCTGGCAAAATCAATTTCCCGGATCAAAAGAGTTTGTTGAAGCTCTTAAAGTAGATTTTTTTTCCGATAGAATTTTTGTCCTCACTCCAAAAGGAAAGGTTGTTGATCTTCCTTTGGGATCCACCTCAATAGATTTTGCTTATCACATTCACAGTTTGGTTGGCGATTCATGTGTCGGAGCAAAGATCAACGGAAAGATAGTTCCCCTAGACAACCCTCTTCAATCGGGCGATATTGTTGAAATATTAACCCAAAAGGGAAAGAAGCCTTCTGAGAACTGGTTAAATTTGGTAAAGACTCACTATGCTAAGAAAAAAATAAAAAATTCATTAAAAAAATCAAATCCAATTCCAAAAAAGACGGAATATAAAATTGCCTGTAAAGCGCGCATTGGACTTATTAAAGACATAACCTCAATCGTATCCCGTAATCACTTGCCGGTAATGAAGCTTGAAACTTTTTTAAACGGAAAGTATCCGTTTATTAAACTTGTTGTCGGAACGGATAATAAAGAAAAGGCGGAAACTTTGATGCTTAAGATCAAAAAAATTGATGGAATTAAAGAGATAGGCTACAAGATGGTGGAATAAAAAAATACAGAGTTATTGGGTTATTGGATTATTATGTTATTGAATTATTGGTTATTGGTTATTAGTTAGAGATTAGAGATTGGGGATTAGAGATTAATCTTTTGTGTTATTATCACTCACCATTCATTATTCTCTTCTTTTCGCATCTTATGAACAATTCCCCGGGCTTCTTCTGGAGAATAAAAATGAATAACAATTTTTCCACCCGAACGAGAAAATTCCATTTTAACCGGAGCTCCCAAAAATTCGGACAGATCTTTTTCAAAACTCTTAAATTCAATATCTTCAGCAGTTAGCGGTTTTTCCTGATCTGATAAAGAAGATCCGCTCTTAGAAGAAGCTCCTAAGATGTGCTTTTTTAAATCACGCACAGAAAGATTTTCTGTGATAATTTTATTAAAAAGTTGAAGTTGTTGCTGGGGGTCTTCAATTTGCAAAAGTAATCTCGCTTGAGATTCATTAATTTGACCGTGAGAAACGGCTTGCTGAACTTCACTAGGTAAAGCCAAAAGACGTAAGGCATTAGCTATCATTTCTCTGCTTTTACCAAGTCTGGCGGCAATTTCCCTTTGAGTTAAACCAAACTCATCCGAAAGCCTGGAATAAGCCCGAGCGGTTTCTATGATATTAAGATCGGCTCTTTGAATGTTTTCAACAATCGCCATTTCCAATGCTTCGGTTTTTTTAAGAGAATTTCTGATAATAACAGGGACGGTTCTTAACCCCAAAAGTTTTGACGCCATAAGACGTCTTTGTCCGGCTATTAATTGGTAAGTCACTTTAGTCCCAATTTCCGTTTCCTCTTCAATTTTGGAAACAACCAAGGGTTGAAGTATTCCAAACTCCCTAATGGAAGATGCCAGTTCCCGCAAAGCCTCCTCATCAAATTCTTTTCTTGGTTGGTATGGGTTGAGAATAACTTTCTCCACCTCAATGTGAAATATTGGTCCAGAAACGGTTGGAATGTTATCAATATCCTTGTCCGTCATAAAAATATCCTCCTTAACAATATTAACCGGCTCTTGATTAACTTGATGGTGCGAGGGTTGATTCTGGTGCTGATGATTTTGATTACCAAAACTTCGGGATGATTGATCACCACCTTGATTGTTCTTTTTGGGTATAAGAGATTCTAGTCCTTTGCCTAACATATAAAATTCTAAATTATAATATCTAAATCCTAAACAAATACTAAACGATAAATATAAATGTTACAAACGAATATTCATTTTGGATTTTTAATTTTAATATTCAATATTATTTAGAAATTAGAGTTTGGATATTGAGATTTTTATAAGTTAACACTTCCAAATCCGGTGTTCAACAGAGAGTTAAACGGTTCTTCTTGCTTAATAAGTTCTCTGGCCAATAACTCATAAGCTCTTGCCCCGGGAGATCCCGGATCATATAAAATAACCGGTTTTGAAAAACTGGGGCTCTCAGCAAGAGATATAGCTCTTGGAATTTCAATTTCAAAAACATAATGGGGAAAATGACGGCGCACTTCCCTGGCAACATCACGACTGAGAGTTTCGCGTTTATTAAACATCGTAAGAACAGCTCCGGTAATTTTAATGCTGGTTAGAAGATTTTTATTAATCAACTCTATCGTCTCAAGAAGTTGCCCTAATCCTTCCAAACTATAATATTCCGCTTGAATGGGGATGAGAACTTCATCAGCGGCAACCAGTCCGTTAACAGTAAGAAGACTTAAGCTCGGCGGCAAATCTATAAGAATATAGTTGTAATTATGACGAACTCTATTAAGAAGTTTTTTTAGAACATATTCACGATCGGGAATTTCAATCAATTCAACCAAAGCTCCCGCCAAATCAGGACTGGCCGGCATTAGATGAAGGTTATTAATCGCAACCTGTTTTATAACTTTATGATCTTCAACATATCCAAATAAAGCGTGATAAACACTCTCTTTCAAAAAACGAGGTGAAACACCCAATCCCGAAGAAGCATTGGCTTGAGGATCAAAATCAACAACCAATACTTTTTTTCCAAGTGCAGCCAAATAGGCGCCAAGATTTATGGCGGTGGTAGTTTTTCCGACTCCCCCTTTTTGGTTACAAATCGCGATTATCCGAGCCATCCCAGTAGAAGAATTTCAATAGTTTCTCAACTAAAAAATTCTTTGGTTTAATTTAATAATTATTATGTTGAGAAACTTCTTAACGCCATAGGCGAATTGAAATTCTCAACTGGGTAATCCGATAGTGAACTTTTATTTATTTTTGATCTGCCATGAGGTTATAAAAGCTCCGCTACTGAACATGATGATTTGATTATATCGGAAAAACAAGGTATCATCAACAAAAATTGCTCGGGTGGCGGAACTGGTAGACGCGCAGGACTTAAAATCCTGTGGCCGCAAGGTCATGCGGGTTCGACCCCCGCCCCGAGCACAAAACAAAAAATATAATCTTGTATTATATTTTTTATTTTTGTTTGTGTGGGGGGTTGAGTCAGGAAGGGCCGGAAACCAGAGGGTTTCCGTGGCGGAATTACTCAAACCGAGGCCTGTCTGCCGCAGGTAGAGGTTTGAGGGAGAGAAATGAGCGACGTGAAACCCCCGCCCCGAGCACAAATAAAATATCCCACCTTAGGTGGGATATTTTATTGTGAATTTTTATTTTCTTCCATTTCCTCTTTGGGGAAAAATTTATCTTTGGGAAACATCAGATAAACACCCCAGAAAATCAAAAGGGCAATAACCGCACCAGCTATGATATCGGAAGGCCAATGAACCCCGGCTATAACTCGAGAAATAGAAACTAAGAAAGCCATTGTGGTCATTATCCATCCCCATTTTCTGTTTATAAGAAAAGAAACAAGAGCTAATGAAAAGAAGAAAACGGCATGTCCCGAAGGAAATGAACCGGTTGTCATACCACCAAACATCGGATTTATATCAAGAGCAATGAATGGACGATCTCTGTGATAAATAAAACGAATAACCTGAGTAATAATTCCTCTGGACAATAATTCAATCAAAACCAAAAATCCGGCGATAAAAATTTTATTTTTTAGATTAACTTCTTTATACAAAAACCAAATAAAAACAACCACCATCAAATAAGGGAGATATTTACCCAAAAAAATAAAAAGCCAATCGGCATTTATCTTATGACCGAATAAAAATAACCAATTAAAAATCGCAGTATCAATAGAAAACATAAACAATTGTGTTCCTGTTTATTTTTTGACAGCCGACATTAAACCAAGATTTCTGGCGCGCTTAACAGCTCTAGCTATTTTTCGCTGATGAGTTGCACAAGTATTGGTATGTTGAGGATCAATAATTTTCCCTTGAGAGGAAATAAAACGCCTTAATAAACCAATTTCTTTGTAATCTATGTCTTTTAAATTTTGTGAGCAGAAATAACACTGCTTTAATACTTCTTTTTTCATTGTTTAAAATGGAAGATCTTCCGGTTTAATTTCAGATTCAAGAGAACCATCAACGGATATTTCTGGTAACTCTTCGGTTAGTGTTTCATCAAAACTTTCGGTTGCTTCATTAGAACGACTCTTGGGTGCTGTTGCGGCTGGACGAGGCGATGATCCTTGAGGACGCGGCCCAAACTGCATGCGTTCACAGATTATTTCAGTAACTTTTCTTGTCTGATTATTTGAATCCTGCCAACTTCTTGTTCTAAGCCTACCCTCTATCATCACAAGACTTCCTTTTGAGAGAAACTGGCTTGCCAACTCAGCTTGTCTGCCCCAAACTACTACGTTGTGGAATTCAGCTTCTTCTTGTTTTTGACCAGATTTATCGGTCCAAACCCTGTTAGTCGCCACCCCAAATGAAGTAACCGCTTGACCAGATGGAGTCGCTTTTAGAACAATGTCCGACGTTATTCTCCCGATGATAAATACTTTATTTAGATTCATAATATAAAGATACTAATATACTAATTATTACTAATAATACTAATGGATACTGATTTGTATTTGTTCGTATCATTCGTACTCATTCGTATATCGGTATTTTATTACTTCAATATTTCCTCCAACTTCTTTTCTAATTCTTCATTAGTTACCATATCAGAAGATTTAGGCTCTGTTTTTTCCACTTTTTGTTCCTGAACCGGACGACGCATTTCCCTCCCCTCTCTTTCTTGCATGGGCTGAGGTTTAGCTGGATCTTTGGAAACCATAAATCTCAAAAGCTCTCCATCAACCCTAAGTTCTTTGGAAGCCTCCTGAATTTTTTCTGAATCGGTTATAAAATTCATATTTCCCAAAAAAGCTGATGTTTCTTTTTTGATTGGGTAAGCTAAATTGACACGCTTAAGTTCAGAAACGAAAGCAGGGGTAATCCCATGATTGTTTAAAATTGACTTCATTTTATCAATCCCGGCTTCATCCTTAAGCCAAAATGTGATTTCGTATTCTTTTGTTTTTTTGTCTTCACTCATGCATTATTTAATCCGATAAACAGATTATGAATCTTTATTTTTTAATAATCTAATCTATTACCCTTTTGACATCCCGATTTGATAATTGAGACAACAAATATAGGAGTAAAAGTTTCTATACAATATCACACAGGATACCCCTTTTCAAGCCTCTTTATTCATCACTCTCTTGTGAGGCATTATCGGTAGCTGGAATATTTTTAGGTCTATATCCGGTACCGGCTGGGATAAGTCGTCCAATAATAACATTTTCTTTAAGCCCGCGAAGTTTGTCTATTTTGCATTCGGTGGCCGCATTAACCAAAACTCTGGCAGTTTCCTGGAAAGACGCTGCGGACAAGAAACTTTCGGTAGAAAGAGAAACGCGAGTAATACCCATTAACAACTGCTTAGCTTTAGCCGGAATTTTACCGCGCGATTTAAGACGACGATTAATTTCCAAGAATCTAGATTTTTCCAATACCTGACCCGGAACCAACGTACTGTCTCCCGGTTCTTTAATTGAAACTCGAGCAAACATCTGACGAACGATTATTTCAACGTGTTTATCATTAATAACGTTACCATTGGAAACATATATTTTCTGAACTTCGTTGATGATATATTTTTGAGCTTCTTCCGCTCCTTTTAACAAGAATAATTCTTTTATATCAACACTTCCTTCAAATAATTGTTGTCCTTTTTTAACCTTATCTCCGGCTCCAACAAAAAGAGCAACATTGCGAGGAGCGGAGTATTCTTCAATTTTTACTTTTGTTTTTTCGGCAGCTCTCTTAAGAGGTTTTATTCTAAGAACACGGAACGGACCTTTTTCTTCAATATCTTGAATTATTCCATCTTCGTGAGCAAGAGCAGCGCGTCCTTTTGGCGGGCGAGCTTCAAAAACTTCTTCAATACGAGGCAGACCGGAAGTTATATCTTGTTGAGCCACACCTCCTACGTGAAAAGTTCTTAAAGTTAACTGAGTTCCCGGTTCACCGATACTTTGAGCGGCCACTATACCAACAGCTTCTCCCTGCTTGATGCCATCCAATTTTCCCAAATCCATTCCGTAACATTTGGCGCACAATCCATAAAGAGCTTTACAAGTAATAGGAGATCTAACACTGACAGTTTGAACCGATGATTTGGAAATTTTTTCCGCTAATTCTCTATCAACAACTTCCCCAGAGCGAGCGATTATTTTGTTGCCCTCTTTAACATCGGCTGACAAAATACGCCCAAACACTCTGTGTGAAAGATTATATCCGTATGCATCACCGACAGATCTTTCAATAATTATTCCTTCTTTAGTTTTACAATCATCAACGTTAACAATTAAGTCTTGAGCCACATCCACTAAACGTCGGGTTAAATATCCGGCTTGAGCGGTTTTTAAAGCGGTATCAGTTAAACCTTTTCTGGCTCCATGAGAGTTGATGAAGAATTCCAAAACCGAGAGACCGTCTTTGTAGGAAGAAATAACTGGCAGTTCAATAACCTCTCCTTGAGGATTTGAGACCAAACCTTTCATACCGGTTGTTTGAACGGCTTGTTCCCATGATCCGCGAGCTTTGGAATCAATAATATCAAATATAGGATTTCCCGGCACAGCCAAAGCTTTAGGAACCAATTTGGAAACTTCCTCTTTAACTTTATTCCAAACACGAATAGATCTGGATTTTTTTTCTTCACTATCTAAAAATCCGTTTTCATATTGTTTGGTAATTTCTTCAATCTCTTTGTATGCTTTTGTAACCAAAGCTTTCTTTTCCTCAGGAACATGAAGATCAAAAATGCTCCAAGTCATTCCCGATGTAGCGGCCGCTTTGAAACCTAATGTTTTAACTTTATCCAAAAATTCCCAAGCCGCTTCGGATCCAAACTGATCAATATAACGAGCAATAAGATTACTAAGAGCTTTCTTGTCCATAACCGCGTTCACATATCCAAATTCCGGAGGCAAGATAGAATTGAAAATCAGTCTTCCGACGCTGGTTACTTCGCTTTTACCCGAACCAACTCTAATAGCCTCATTGATTTTGATGAAGCCGAATTCATAAGACATCAAAACTTCATTAATAGAAGAAAATGATTTGATGTCTTTTTCATCTTTAGTTTCTATGGTTTTTGTTAAGTAATAACATCCAAGCACCATATCTTGGGATGGTGTAGCTATCGGATCACCGTTAGCGGGTTTTATGATGTTTTTTGAAGAAAGCATTCTGTTCCAAGCTTCATCTTGCGCCTCTTTGGAAAGCGGCAAGTGAACGGCCATTTGGTCACCGTCAAAGTCAGCGTTAAAAGCGCTACAAACCATAGGTGGAATACGAATAGCCAAATCTTCAATAAGAACCGGTTTGAATGCCTGAATACTTAATCGGTGAAGAGTTGGAGCACGGTTAAGAAGAACGGCTTTATTAGCGATCACTTCTTCCAAAATTTCCCAAACTTCAGGAATACCCTGTTCAATAAGACGACTGGCATTTTTGATGTTGTGCGCCATTCCTCTTTCTAAAATTTCTTTTATAACAAATGGCTTAAAAAGTTCCAACGCCATTTTCTTGGGAATACCGCATTCATTAAGTTTAAGATCCGGTCCCACCACAATAACGGAACGTCCCGAGTAATCAACACGTTTACCCAAAAGATTTTGTCTAAAACGTCCCTGCTTTCCTTTAAGAATATCGGCTAATGATTTTAACGGTCTATTCTGACTGGAAACTTGCTGTCGTCCAAGACGAGCGGTGTTATCAATCAAAGCATCCACTGCTTCTTGCAACATTCTTTTTTCGTTGGTGATTATAATTTCAGGAGCTCTTAATTCAATAAGTTTTTGAAGTCTATTGTTGCGGTTAATCACGCGTCTATAAAGATCGTTAAGATCAGAGCTGGCATAACGTCCTCCATCAAGAGCCACCATAGGTCTAAGATCTGGAGGTATAACCGGCAAAATTGTCATAATCATCCACTCGGGACGAAGACCGTTTTTCTGAAAAGCAAATAAAACTCTCAGTTTGTGTAAAAGCTTCTTCTCATAAGTTGTATCGTGTTTCTTTGTGATATTATCCAAAGCTTTTTCTGTCTCGGTTATTTCTTTTTTTATTTGGATTTTTTCCAAAATTTTACGCAATGATTCGGCTCCGGTACCGGCTTCAAAAACATCTCCGAATTTTCTGGAAAACTCAAAGTATTCAGCTTCGCTGATAACCGATCCAACCTTAAGGGATGAGACAAAGTCTTTGGCTTTTTGATGCGCCTCTTCTATGGCTTTAAGTTGTTTGTCTTCATTTTTAAAATCATGTTTCTTGGATTTGTACTCGGAAGCTAAACTTTCAAGAGCTTCTTTCTTTTTATCATCGTTAAGAGTGGTGATTATATAAGCCGCATAATAAACGACTTTTTCAAGTTTGTGAGCGGGAGTATCAAAGAAAATTCCCAATTTTGAATTGCCGGTTTTTAAAAACCAGATATGAGCCACGGGGGCGGCCAATTTTATATGACCCATCCTCTCGCGCCTGACGATTGCTCGGGTAACTTCAACTCCGCATTTATCGCAAATGGTTCCTTTGTAGCGAATACCTTTAAATTTTCCACAGTAACATTTGTAGTCTTTAGTCGGACCAAAAATTCTTTCCGAAAAGAGACCGTCTTTTTCGGGACGTTGAGTGCGATAGTTAATCGTTTCCGGCTTGGTTATTTCCCCATAGGAGGTAGCTAATGTTTCCTCAGGAGAAGGAACTTTGAGTCTCAAATAATCGAAATCGTAGTTAGACATAATTTAGATACTTAAAGATTAATAATCAAGAATAAAAGATTTTTATAAATCACTTTCGGACAAATCTTCTTTCTTTGCCGGTTCGACTTTGATTCCTAACGCGTTTATTTCGTTGGTAAGTACACTGAAGGCTGAAGGACTGTTGGACATTTTAATTTCTTCTCCCTTAACAATCGCTTCAAATGTCGCTGCACGTCCAAGCACATCATCAGATTTAATAGTGAGCATTTCCTGAAGAGTGTAAGCGGCTCCATGTCCTTCCAAAGCCCAGACTTCCATTTCTCCAAAACGCTGTCCTCCAAATTGAGCTTTTCCTCCAAGAGGTTGTTGAGTAACCAAAGAGTAAGGACCAATTGAACGCATATGAATTTTGTCCTCCACTAAGTGGTTAAGTTTAAGCATATAAATGTATCCGATTGTTACCGGCATATCATAAGCTTTTCCAGTGCGTCCATCGTGAGCAATCATTTTTCCATTTTCCGGAAATCCGGCTTTTTTAAGTTCTTGAGCAATATCCTCTTCATCTGCTCCGCAGAATACTGGAGTAACCGCTCGATAACCCAAAGTATGAGCCGCTAATCCCAAATGAGTTTCCAAAATCTGTCCGAGGTTCATACGAGATGCCACACCTAATGGGTTAAGAACTATATCAACCGGTCTGCCATCTTCCAGATAGGGCATATCTTCAACCGGAACAACCATTGAGATAACACCTTTATTACCATGACGTCCGGCAAGTTTGTCGCCGGCGCGAACTTTACGCAACTGAGCGACTTCAACTTGAATACGCTTGATTATTCCCGGATCTAATTTATCCCCTCTTTCTCTGGAAAATATTTTTATTCCAATTACACGTCCTGATTTTCCGTGTGGCAAATAAAGAGAAGAATCTTTGACGTCGCGAGCCTTCTCTCCAAAAATTGATCTTAAAAGTTTCTCTTCGGCAGTAAGTTCTGTTTCACCTTTTGGTGAAATCTTTCCGACTAATATGTCTCCGGCTCTGACCTCCGCGCCGATTCTGACAATTCCTTCTTCATCCAAATTACGAAGTTTTTCTTCCGAAACATTGGGAATATCCGAAGTAGTAACTTCAGGACCAAGTTTTGTATCTCTAACATCACAATAAAAGTCCTCTATATATATGGAAGTGAAGCGATCTTGTTGGGCAACTCTTTCTGATAACACGATAGCGTCTTCAAAGTTTCCTCCAAAATAAGGGATGAAGGCGACTAACAAGTTTTGCCCAAGTGCCAATACACCCTGATCGGTTGCGGGACCATCGGCAATTATATCTCCCCGTTTAACTTTTTGTCCCACAGTAACGGCGGTTTTTAAGTTAATTCCGGTGTATTGATTAGATCGTCTAAACTTGGCCAATTCATGTGTATGAGTCTGACCTTTTTTATCTTTAATTACGATATGAGCCGCATCGGCTTTAATAACTTCGCCATCTTCTTCGCTCAATAAAACTCTTCCGGAATCTTTGGCAACAAATTCCTCAGCGCCAGTACCAACCAACGGAGCTTCGGCTCTAACAGAAGGAACTGCCTGTCTTTGCATGTTTGAACCCATAAGAGCACGGTTAGCATCATCATGTTCCAAAAACGGAATTAATGCGGCTGAGACTCCTATAACTTGATTATTAGAAACATCCATTAAATCAACCTCTTCTTTAGGACGAACTCCCGGTTCTCCATTAATACGAGCCTCAACAATATCGTCAACGATGTTATTATTTTTATCCAATTTTATTCCTCCTTCGGCAATTTTGTATTTCTTTTCCGTACTAGCATCCAACCAGATTATTTCATTGGTAACTTTTCCATTTTTAACTTTGGCATAAGGAGTTTCAATAAATCCATAATCATTCACTCTGGCAAATGTTGAGAGATGACTAATAAGACCGATGTTCTGACCTTCTGGAGTTTCAATTGGACAAATTCTTCCATAATGAGATTCGTGAACGTCACGAACTTCAAAACCCGCTCTTTCACGAGTTAAACCTCCTGGACCCATAGCCGACAAGCGGCGCTTATGAGAAAGTTCAGCTAAAGGATTAACCTGATCCATAAATTGCGAAAGCTGAGAAGACACCAAAAATTCCCGCGCTACTGAAGAAAGCGGTTTAGGATTAATAAGTTGCATCGGACCAATTTCTGTTGATTCAAGGGTGGACATCCTGTCCTGAATGATTCTTCTCATACGAGCAAAACCAACTCTCATTCTGGATTGCAAAAGTTCCCCAACTGACCTGACACGCCTGTTAGAAAGAGAATCTATATCATCCGGTTCGGCTTGTTCGTCATTATTCAAACGGATAATTTCTTTAACGATTAAAACTAAATCTTCCAAACGAACTAATTGAGTATCAATCTTATCTTTAGGATCTACTTCCAAACGCTGATTCATTTTAAATCTTCCCACTTCAGAAAGAGAAAATCTGTCCAAACGCTTGAACATTCCATCAATCAAACTCTTGGCATTTTCCGGAGTAGCTAAATCTCCAGGACGAAGCCTTTTATAAATTTCTATATAAGAAGATGACACGTCTTGGGAGATGTCTTTTTTAAGAGTCGCCTGAATATGTTTTATTTCTCCCACATCGGACTGAGCAAAAACCTTCAAAATGTCATCGTTAGTCTCAAGTCCAAAAATTCTGAGTAAGTCGGTAACGGGAACTTTTCTATGTTTGTCTATTTTTACTCCAATTGATCCATCTATTTCGGTTTCAAATTCCATCCAACTTCCTCTATCGGGAATAATCTTGGCTCCAAAGTATTTTCTCCCTTTAATGGCTCTGGCGGTAAAATATACACCTGCCGATCTGATAAATTGGGAAACAACAACTCTTTCCACCCCATTGATTATGAATGTTCCCCGATGAGATATGATGGGATAATCTCCCAAATAAACCTCCTGAACTATTTCTTTTTTAGTATTTAAATTAACTAATCTGACTTTGGCTCTGAGCGCCGCTTCATAAGTGGATCCGCGCTGCCATGATTCCTCTTCGGTGAATTTCGGCTCATCAAAGTTGTATTCTTCAAAATATATTTCATACTCCTTACCGGTGTAATCTTTGATAGGAGATATTTCTTTAAAGAGTTCTTTAATTCCTTTTTTCACAAACCAATTCCATGAATTGAATTGGATCTCTCCCAAATAAGGCATCTCGACAAAATCGCCCGGATGCTTTGAGAAAGTTTTTACCTCAAGATGATGTGTCGCCATATGGTGTGGGTTACTAATACGTAAAAAAAGCACTCCTCCTTTTATCCTTCAGAGGATTATGCGATCTCTTTTTTATTTAGTTAGTAATAAGCACTGGTGTGTTGAACCTTTGTCTTAATACGACGTAGCCAAAAAGTCCGAAGTGTCGGTTTATAAAGTTGCTCTTACAATAACACCAATCATTTAATAAATCAAGTGCTTAGTGGTATGACTCCAATCCAAAGCCAAAAACTTGGCGAGTCTCGTCATTTATGGGTATAGAAAATAAAATCGGCAAAGCAGAACTGGAATAATGAGCGGTTCTTTGAGGATCGTAATTCCGACCGATACCCTCATCATCCAGATAGACACTTCCTTCCACAAAATAAACTGCTTGAGGATTTTTATCGGAATATAATTTAGTATGATCGGTTACAAACCAGGATTTTGCCGATGAGTCCATGCGCTTCTCGCCCGTTTGAGGATCTATAAATATATCAGATGATTTTTGGGGAATTATGGATCCGCTTAATCTTTCTTTATCCGTATGAAATCCAAGAACTAACGGGGTGTGATTGGAACGATATAACACCGCTTCTTCAAGATCTTTATACGTCCGTTTTCCGCTTCGTATCCATTGATTCCAGTCGTTATACAACTCAGAAGGCATCTTAAAAAGCAAAAATTGAATGTAATCATTTCTAACAGACGGATTCGTTTCAATATCATTAACGCCCAAATTCTCGTAAGTTTTTTTATCAAATCCGTAACGCCTCATCATATCAATAAAATCCCCTCTTATTGTTTCATGTTGAATATCGGGGTGTTTTTCTTTTTTGCCCACAGCAACAGATCCGTTAATATATTGTTCAACAAGAACAAGAAGTTCTTTAGGATCTGCCGATTCAATAAAGTCACCGTCTATAAAAGGCATTAGCTCTCCAACAAATCCTCTAAAACTAGTGATAATTTTTTGAGTTTCTGGAGACCATTCTCTATTTTCAGAAGATCTTTCTTGCTTGTTTTGTGATAAAACTTTCTCCATATACAAATTATATTACTACGATTTAGGATAAATACTAAAGACCCAGATATTTTGCCCTATTTTTAGAATGTTCCTCAAGCGTTGCGCTAAAAATAGTCTTACTGGTTTTTGGATCGGATAAATAATAAAGATAATTTGATTTTTGAGGATTGATGGCTGCACTAATGGAATCTAAAGTCGGATTAGATATGGGTGCTGGGGGCAATCCTTTGTAGAGATAAGTATTGTATGGGGAATCAAAAGAAAAGTCTTTCTTTCCCAATTCTTTGTCACACAAGAGAAAGGTCCCGTTGCATACGGCATAAATCACAGACGCATCAATTTGAAGCGGCATTCCGATAGAGATACGTTTTTGAATAATTCCGGCAACCAGTTTTTTGTCTTCTTTGGTAATAACTTCTTTTTCAATTAAAGAAGCTGTGATTACAGCTTTGTAAATATTTTTTGGAGATATTTTTGAATCGTTTAATTTTTTGGAAAAGTTTTCCAAAATTATAGAAACGACTTGAATAGTGTCGCTACCGGGTTGAAAACGATAAGTATCCGGCATTAAAAATCCTTCAAGATTTTTTACCCCTTCCAAAAAAGAATAAGTGCTTTTAATAATTGTTGGATTAAAAGACTCTATGGATCCTTTTTCACAAATTCCATTATCTGAAAGTGTTTTGTCTATTTCCTTAAGCGTCATACCTGGAATTATTACCACGCTAACATCTTGAGGACCGGAGGTTAGAATCGCTATGAGAGATTTTACGCTTAAAGGAGTTTTAAGTCCGTAAATCCCGGGTTTGAAATCGTTGTAACTACCCGAAAATATTGAATAAGTCACAAATATCGTTCGGGATGAAATTAAATTTTGTTTACGAAGATTTTGTGCAATGCTAAAAACGCTCTCTCCTGAAGTTATTTTAAATTGAGAAATTGTTGCCTGACTTCCTATTGGAGCCAATGTATTTCCAGCAAACCAAAAACCAACACTAACAACAACTATAAAAAGAATGTAACTGATAATAAATCGGGACGACATAACAAGTATTTTAAATTAGCTTCTCCTGATCCACGCGGATTGTATAATACCAATAAGCAGCATATTAGCAAGCAAACTTGATCCTCCATAACTCACAAAAGGAAGGGTTACTCCAATTACCGGTATTAATCCTATGTTTGATCCGATATTAAAAACAAATTGAACGATAAAAAGTATCGCCGTGCCCAGACAGATGTATTTATAAATATTTCCGTCTATCATAATTCCTATTTTAAGTATTCTAATAACCATCCACCCAAATGATCCAACTAAAAGCAAGATAGCTAAAAATCCCCCCTCTTCGGCAATGGCCGCAAAAATAAAATCCGTTTGGGCTTCCGGTAAAAATCCAAGTTGAATTTGAGTTCCCTGACCAAAACCTTTTCCAAAAATACCCCCAGAACCTATAGCAATTTTTGATTGAATAACGTGATAATTAACACCCATAGGATCACGCTCGGGGAAAATAGCCCCCATAACCCTATCTTTTTGGTAAGGTTTTAAAATAAATACCCAAACAACCACAAGAGCCACTAAACCAATCAAAAATGAAATGATAATTTTTTTAATAGGCATCCCCGAAACCAAAACTAAACCAAACCACAAACAAAAGAGAACCATTGCCGAACCCATATCCGGTAAAGCGGCAATAAGAAGTCCGAGCGGAACAAAATATAAAAATGATTTCAAAACTATACTCCAACGCCCAATTCCAATATGAGCTTTGGAAAAAAAGTAAGCCAATATCAAAATAAGAATGACTTTGGCAAATTCACTCGGCTGAATTTGAAAAGAGCCCAAAAAAATCCAAGATCGATTACCCTTAATACTGGGAGCAAAAAGATAGGCAAAACCAAGAAGTCCGCAAATAAATAAATAAAGCCATCGCAAAATTGCTTTATGACTAAAAAAAGATCTAAGATCCAGGACTGCTAAAATTAAAGCTACTAAAATACTTATTCCAAACCAGCTGATCTGCTTATACAACATTTCTCTCTGCGAACTTAACAAGCTGATCATTCCAGCTCCAGAAAGTAACGCTACAGCCAACATTAGTTGCCAATCAATTCTTTTCAAAAACGCGATCATTATTTTAAATCTATCACTTCCAACACCTTAGAGCAAAAGAAATCACAACAGAAATAATGTTTATAAACTAAAAAAATCCCTGCCCTAATTACTAATTGCTAGTTCCTAATTACTATTTGCTAGTTACTAATTATTAGTTACTAATTACTAGTTATTAATTACTTATTGTTAATTATTAATTTGATAACGCACCCGATTTTCTACAGATTTAAATTTCCATCTGCTTTAATGGGATATTTTTTATTTCTGAATTTATTTATGTAGGTTGCTACCGCAATCATTACCGCATTATCCATGCAATATTTTATCGGTGGAACAATTAAATTAATTTTTAATTTTGAATTTTTAATTTCTAATTTAAGAAGTTTGGCTAAGTTTTTATTAGCCGCTACCCCACCGCCAATCACGATTGTTTTTGCGCCAAATTCTTGAGCGGCGCGAATCGCTTTTTTAACCAAAGGGTTAAAAGCGGCAAATTGAAACGAGGCGGCACTATTGGCTTTTTCTTTCTCGGAAAAATCAAATTGTCCCGACTTCCACATTTTTTTATTCACATTATTTGCGTCATTAGTGAGCATTTGTGAACTTTTGTTGCGCATATAATAGAGCACCGAAGTTTTAAGTCCGGAATAACTGAAATTGTAGTTTTTTTGATTAATCATCGGAGAAGGAAACGGCACTGATTTTGGATCCCCTTTTTTTGCTATTTTTTCCAATTCGGGGCCCCCCGGATAGGGCAAATCCAAAAGCCGAGCCACTTTATCAAATGATT
Organism: Minisyncoccota bacterium; assembly: GCA_035408245.1. GTDB lineage: Bacteria > Patescibacteriota > Minisyncoccia > UBA6257 > JAGOQP01 > DAOOCG01. The sequence continues at coordinate 8,016 of DAOOCG010000004.1, read as the reverse complement.
CCCCCACCGCATCATCCAATGTTTCTCCCAATTTTTTATATTCCTTAAGACTTTTTAATAAAACTAAAATCGTATGCCCACCACTAACCACTAAGGCAATCATGGGAAATCTCAAATCCCAATCTCTAATATCTAAAGATTTGTTTTTGATATTTGATATTTTTTTAGAGTTTAGAGTTTTTAGTTTGGTGCTTACAGTTTTTTGTTTTAACAAAAAACTGTAAAGGTGTCCCTCCATGTGATTTACTCCAATTAACGGTTTTTTCCATTCTTTTGAAAGTTGTCTGGCAAATTCCACACCCACCCATAAAGCCGGCTCCAAACCAGGTCCAACGGTTACGGCAATGGCATCTATATCAGTGATTAGTGGCGAGTAATTAGTGATTAGTTTAGGATTTTTGGATTTAGGATTTAGAGTTTTAGATTTGTAATCTCTGGAAATTTTTTCCAGTAGTATTGGTAAATTTTTTATATGTTCCCTCTTGGCCAAATTAGGAACTACACCTCCATATTTGGCGTGTAATTTAATTTGAGAAGCGACTTCGCTCTTTATAATTTTAAATGACGGATTGATTAATTCTCCGCTTGCTTCAACCAACGCAACAGCCGTCTCATCACAACTTGTTTCAATAGCTAAAATTTTCATGATAATACAATAAAATAATAATATTTTGTTTTTAGCACTTCTCGCCCCGCTAATTAAGAAATAATTTTGCGGGGTCACAACTCGTCTCTATTGCTAAGATAATCATTGTTTAAAATAAAAAACTTTTTTGAAAAATAATAAATAATTTAAGCACTTCTTGCCCCGCGATACGCTCACAGCGTATTCTGCGGGGTTTCAATAGCTAAAATTTTCATAATAATAAAATAAAATAATAATACTCTGTTTTTGGCACTTCTTGATTAAAAAATTATTGAACGCTAATCACTATTCACTAATCACTAACCACTATTTTTGCCTATGTTTGGGAGTTACCCAAAAACCTAATCTGAATTTTCCAGATAAAGCTAATCTGGTTTGAGCTTCAATAGCCGGAATAGAACCGAATAATATGAGAGTAAAAGGCATCAATATCCAAGAAACAAAATACCAGACGTTATTCATTTTATTAAAGCCGGCCGGTTTGGGCGGTAAAAGCGCCATTGATAAAATTGCCGAGCTGATAATACCAAGCGACGCCAAATTCATAATCCATCTGGTTATTAACGGAAGATTATAAGCCAACAAAGTCGCTTGAAAAGCCTGCCCACCCAAAAATATCGGCAACCAACCCAAAGCAAATATTATAAGAGAGCTAGTTGCCCAAGAATGATAGCCCTCCAAAAGATGAAAGCTCCAAAATAATTTTTTTCCAAAAGATATCTTTTTATTACCCTTAAACTTACTGAAAATAAAAGCGCAGTTTTCACTTCCCCAAGCCCAACGTCTTTGTTGTTTATAAAGATTCAACATCGTTCTCCAAAAAGTCGGGGCGGCATTAGCATCCATTGAAACCGAATAAAACAAAGGTATCGCACGCCAATCACCGTTAAAATGAGCGTAAAATTGCCAGAAAATTCTTGAATCTTCCGAAACAATATCTTTCTGCCAAAAACCCACTTCAACAAGAGCTTTAAATGGAACAGTATGCGATGAAAACGTAGTTAATTTTTCGGCTCGAGATTGCTGCATTAAGTGCCAAAAAGTTGAGGAAAAACCTATTATTCTCGCCAAAGACGGCGCCTGATAAACATTGTTAAGAAACAAAGGCACTGGTTGATAACTTGAATGTTGGGGATGTTCGGCGGTTAAAAAAGTGTGTGTTAAAATACCAAAATAATTTTCAAATACCTGGGTATCAACATCAAAAACCGAGACTAATATGTCTTCGTAAGGAATATTTAAGGGGTCTATTATATTTTTTTTAACTTCTAAAACCGAATGGGCTTGATTTGATCCCTTCCCTGGTATTTCATCGGGTAAATTTTTCGGATGAGTAGTAAAAGCGAACTTGAAAAACTTATTACCATACTCGTTTGAAATTTTTTCAGCTACGTTTAGAGCTTTTTGTCCGGCTCTTTCCTCAATAGCCAGAGCCACAATAAATTTATCCAACGGATAATTGGATTTTACCAACCCATCAAAAGTTTCTTTAACCACTTCATAAGGTTCATCGTACATCGGTAAAACAATTAAATGCCAAACATTTTTCCATTTTGAAGAAGTTTTTGGATCACTTTCAAGTTTATTTTTCCAATCAATTTTCATGTTCTTTTTTAGAACATTAAAACTATTTCTTAGATGCAGGGATAAATAGATCGTTTTTAACAACCAATAGGTGTCAAAAAATATAATAAATACAGCCACAGCAATAGGAAGAGTGGATGAAAAAACAAACATTAATATGACAGTAACCCACGTCAGAGTCGCGGGCACCATTTCCATAAGCCGGTAAAATAATGATTGTTTTGTTGATTTCATATAAAAGGGGTCTTATTGACCCATTATGGCTAATCATGCTTCAAAAACACATCCCCGTCAACATTTTATTGACATGTTGTAGAGCGATGGTATGTTACTATCAGCACCAAAACAACGGAGGTGTGTATGCTTGAATACACTACATTTGAAAGACGTCACATTGATTCACAATACAAAGATTTGTTAAAGCGGATCTTGGAAGAAGGAATTAAGGTAGATTCTCAGCAGGGAGAACCGGCTTTGAGGGTTGTTGGACACCAAATGCGTTTTGATTTGAGAAATGGTTTTCCAATAATTACCGAAAGAGATCTTGTTACTCCTCCTTTGAGGAAAGATAAATTTGACGCTTCTGTTTTTTCTCAGGCGCTTGGAGAATTATTTGCCTTTCTTGCCGGAGTTCATACCCAACAACAACTTGAAAGATACGGCTGCAGATGGTGGAAGTTGTGGGTAACACCGGAAAAATGCGCCAAAAGAGGATTATCAGAAGGAGATCTTGGTCCGGGTTCTTATGGCCCCGCATGGAAATCTTTCCCGACGGCCGAAGCGGGAATAACCTTTGATCAAATTAGACATTTGGTTGAGCAAATTACCGAACTTCCACATCTAAGAACCCATTTTGTCACGCCGTGGATACCCCAATACATCGGGAGAGGAAAGGGCAAACAACAGAAAGTTGTTGTCGCTCCCTGTCATGGATGGATGCATGTTCTAATTGATGAGGCAAGACGAATGACGCTTCATCATTTTCAACGAAGTGCCGACGTTCCAGTCGGGCTGGCTGCCAACATGATCCAATACGCAGCTTTCTTGATGATGCTGGCAAAAATTACCGGCTGTACTCCAAACGAATTGGTATACACAATATCGGACGCCCATATTTATGTTAATCAGATTCAGGATGTGGAGGATATGTTGGCAACAAAGTCCATGCCATTTCCAACGGTAAAGATGAATCCATACCCCATTCATTTGAATTCTTTCAAGCAGAGTGATTTTGTTGTGGAAGATTATTATCCTCAACTTGAACGCAGAAAGATCTGGACGCCGGTATGATTACAATCATAGTCGCCCGATCTAAAAATAAAGTTATTGGAAATAAAGGAGAGATACCCTGGAGAATTAAAAGCGATATGATTCATTTCCAAGAAACGACCAGAGGTCATTGCGTGATTGTTGGACGTAAAACTCACGAATCAATCCTTAGGAAGCTCGGACATCCACTTACTGGAAGACGAACAATTGTAGTTACTCGAAATACAAATTATCCCGATTGCCAAGTCGCCCGATCTCTTGAGGAAGCAATCTTGTTGGCCAAAGATGAATCGGAAATTTTTATCATTGGCGGAGGAGAGATTTATAAACAAGCTCTCCCCTATGCGGATAAAATTCTTCTGACTGAGATTTATATTGATTGTGAAGGAGATTCGTTTTTTGCATTTGATGAATCGGAATGGATTTTGAAATCCGAAGTTCATTGCCAACCCGGTGGACCGGAAGATCAATATGCATTTGAATTTAAGGTGTATCTGAAAAATCGTCCCTCTACAAAGACGGCTGTCAATTTGGATCATGCCAGAACCGAGGAACAATTGAGGGTTATGGAGAGAATCCGACAACGGGGCGAATGTCCATTTTGTGTTGATAACTTACTCAAGGAGCATAAAGAACCCATTATCAAACAAGGGAAATATTGGCTTCTGACAAGAAATCAGTGGCCTTATGCCCAAGCAAAAACACACCTTCTTCTTATTCTTATGAGACACGTTGAAGATTTAAGCGATCTTCAACCGGAAGAAGGGGCTGAATTATTCCAATTACTTGCCTATGCTCAAAGAGAATTTTTTATGAAAGGCGGAGCAATTTGTATGAAATTCGGAGATATTCAAACCAATGGAGCTACGGTGTCGCATATGCACCTTCATATTATTGAACCCTTTGAAACAAGTGTAGAAAATTTTGAACCCATTAGATTTCGCATTGGCGGAAGAAAAAAGAAATAAAAATATCCCGTTATTGATTGACGGGATTTTATTTTACCCAGATGATTTCAACACCGTGGGATTTGAGGATTTCCAATGCATCTAACATTGAATATCCTTCTCTAAAATACAATTTTTTGATTCCGCTACACGCAATAAGTTTTGCACATGGCGGACAAGGAAAGGTTGTAACGAACAAGCTAGCTCCATAAAGAGGTCTGCCCATTCTGGCGGCCTCGGCTATAATCGCCGCTTCAGCGTGAATAGCTGTGGATAGTTCAATATGAATACCCTTTTTAAATGTATTGCGCGGATCGCCAAAAATATACGGAGAGTGAGGAGATGGCAAATGTCTATTATGAGCAATTAGATCAACCTCCCCATCCACAACAGCGATGGCCCCAATTTGCCTCCACCAATCGGAACTTCTTTGACTTTCTTCATAAGCAAGCCTCATTACTTCCCGAACAAATTCATTGCATTCCACAATCCTATCAGGTTGAATCTCGTTTTCCTTTAATGTGTAATCTCTGTCCCATCGCAAGAAAACTTTTTCAAATATCACATCCTTGCCGGAAAAATATTTCTTAGTAATAACCCTGGAAATATCTTCGTCCGGCATAAACACAACACTTATCATATCAGATAGTCTTGTTAAATCTTCTGCATCCATAACGCCAATATGCATACTGGGCAATAAAGATCTTAAGCAAGCAGCCGCTTGATGCGGAGCAATAGCTCTAATTTCTTTTCTTGAATAATCAAGTTCACTGATTAGATCCTCTCCCATAACATATGCGACTGTTCCGTCATTGATGTGAGAATGAAAAAGACCAATATATCCTCTATGAACAACCGGAACATAAGCCAAAATTATTCTTGGGATTTTCATTTTTCCCCTCCACCAAGAAGCTCGTCAACAATCTGACGAAAGCGATTAAATTCTTCAGACATTGTTCTTTCAACGACATCAATTTTTTTCTTAACATCTTCGGCCACACCCACGAGCAATCGTCTAATTTTGGCACTTGTTGAAGTAACTGCTTGAGATTCCAAAACAACAACGCTTCCGCAAAATTCCTTCAGTTGTTCCAATTCATCGTCGTTGTATTTGCTCCGTTCGGAAATAATCAAAACATCGGGTCTGACTGTTTTAATAAGTTGCCAATGAAGATCTTTTTCACCCTTGATAAAAACAATGTCTACGTGACGAATATGACAAAGCATTTCAACCCGTTCATCTTCGGGAACAATCGGGCGATTGGGACCCTTACGGCTTCTTACTTTGGCATCACTATCAACTCCAACAACAAGCACAATATTATCAGGATCAACTCCGGCTGATTTGCGAGCGCTCTCAAAATAACGTCCATGACCTATATGCAGAAGATCAAAAGTTCCTGATGTGAGGATTATTTTTTTCCCCAACATCCTGCAAGCCCTAATAATGCCGGAAAGATCTTCATATGTTTTAATGTGTCTAACTGACACGTTGGAACCAGATCCAAGGATACTCACAACCCCTCCCATTGAGTACTGATGGCAAGCGTATCAAAGAGGATTATCAAAATCAAACTGCAAAAATACCGCCAAAGCGGTTTATGAGTAAATGCAAGATTTATTTAAAAATACTAATTAAGTAGGCTTAACCATTCGGCTTAGAATTTCATTACGGATATTATCTCTATCACGAATAATAGACGGAACAGATTTAAGTTTGGAACCAACAATAATCAATCTTGTCAGATTAATGAGTTCATCAACTAATTCTTTATTAGTCATATCTTTTAGAGCCTTTTCCATTTAACTTCTCCTTGTACTGAATTAGTTTTATCAAATATATTCAAATCAATCAAATAAAACACCCCAAATAAGGTGGGGTATTTTATTTGTGGTGACCCCTGCCTGCCGGCAGGCAGGTCATCGGGACGCCTTGCTATCTCACGTCGTCACTTCGTTCCTCCCAAGACACCTTGCGCCACCGCTAAAGCTTTAGGCGACACGTGATCGGTTTCTTGACGCCCTTCGGGCTTTTTCTTATCCACCCCGCTATGGCGAGGCAACTGGAAACCATTGAGTTTCCGACCCATCTCTATTTAATTCCCCTAGAAGATCACTAATTTAAAACCACTCCTTGTTCTAATGGAGTGGTTTTAAATTATTTGTGACCCTAACGATCGCTAACTCAAAACCATTGATTCATGAAGCACAAAGGTTGTTTGAGTTAGGTAAAATAAGCATGAATGACCAGTATGATTAATGATGATATGGGCGTCTAGTTATCCCCTAAAGGGTTTTAAATCTATTTAAATATAGAGATAATAACGGGGACAATGTTAACTAATGTTGCTAAAGCAATGATGGCAGTTAAAAATGTATACCACTTAATAAATTTATTTGCTTTTTTTGTTAACTCGCTTGTCTCTTCAGAAAAATTAGATATTTGTTTGCTAAGATCATTTAGGGAATCCTCAAGTTTTCGTGAAATTTGATTAATATTCTCGGATATTTGTGTTGCAGATCCACTAATAAAAGTTCCTGTTCTATGAATAACTGGTTGTAAAGAATTTATTGCTAGTCTTAAATTAGCTAGACTAAGAGTTATATTTTTTGCAGCTCTAACTGTAGCCCCAGCCTGATTTTTGTTGAGCGTATCAGAATCCGCTTTCTTAATAATTTCGTCCCAACCTTCTAATTCTGGAAATTCATTTTCTTCGATCATAAATATTTTTTATATTAAAGCTAATTTATTTGCAGATTATATTAAATAATAATCCATTTTCCTCTTTTGGTATCAAATAAGGGGAAAATTTCTTGTTGATGTTCAACGCCAAACAAGCCACAACCTTGTTCTGGTTCTGAGTCACACATCTCGTATTTAAGAAAATTAATTATCTCCTCCATTGCAGTCTTTTGTTCTTCTTCTGTCCAGTATGAATAGAGGTTGAATACTACCAAGTGATTTTTGTGGACAATCAACAATCTGATGCTAAATTTTGTTTCATTTTTTTTGAGCTTTTTTTCTTTGATTTCATTTATGATTTTTTTTATTCTATTGTAAAAATCTCTGCCTGTTTCTGCTAATATTCCGACAGCTATGCTTTTGGCTATAAAAATTGTAATCGGGCCCACAAGACTAACCAGTTCTTCTATGGGGTAAGATGGAATACAAGCCTTAGGTTGTTCATTTAAATCATATTTTGCGATGCTAATATTATAATTATTAATATCTGATTGATTTAATTCCGTTAAAAAATTATTTATACTAGCTTCATATTCAGAATCTTCAAAATAAATAACTAAGTCGTTGTTTTTTATAGATTTATTTTTAAATTCTGCATAATTATCATTTTCAAATTTATAATTTGTTTTATTAATCATTTGAGTGTTTTTTATTTTTATACAAATATTTCCCCATCTAAGCTTCATTATAGGATCGCAATTGAATTTTACAATATGGAGTTTGGGGTTATGTGTGTACCACTAAGTTTGTTGAAAAATGTTATTTCTTTTCATTATTACCCTCCTTTCTATCCTGGAGTTCTTGGTCTAGGGCTAATGCTAATAATA
>DAOOCG010000003.1:21337-29369 GCA_035408245.1 Minisyncoccota bacterium | reverse complement strand
AGATAATTTTAGAGGTATTTGTGGTGCGTTAAATTTTAGATATTTTTACGATTTTTGTGAGTGTTTTTAAGTTGTTTTTGGGTTCAAAATATGCTACAATGATCCAGTCAGGTTGGGGGTCCTGTAACCCCTTTTTAGTGCTTAAAATCTAACTAATTTGATATTCTTGTATGGCAAAAAACGACGAAAAAAATAAACAAGCCGTGTCTTCTTACAGCGCCAAAGATATATATGTTCTTGAGGGCTTAGAGCCGGTCAGAAAGCGTCCCGGAATGTATATTGGATCAACTGGTCCTGACGGTTTGCACCATCTTATTTGGGAAATTGTTGATAATTCCATTGATGAAGCAATGGGTGGTTTTGCACACAACATCAGAGTAGAGCTTCTTAAAGACAATAAAATTTCCGTAGTTGATGATGGTCGTGGAATTCCAGTTGATATTCATCCCAAAACCAAAAAATCAGCTTTGGAAACTGCTCTTTGCACACTTCATGCTGGAGGAAAATTTGGTGGGGATTCTTATAAAGTTTCGGGTGGTCTTCATGGTGTGGGTGTTTCTGTTGTTAATGCTCTCTCAATTTGGATGAAAGCCGAAGTTCATAAAGATGGGGGAGTTTGGGTGCAGGAATACAAAAAGGGAGTTCCTCAATTTAATGTTAAAAAAATAGGCAAGACTCAGGACACTGGAACGACAATTACTTTTCAACCGGATTTAGAAATTTTTAATACAATAGAGTTTGATTGGAAAAAAATCATTGAACATTTGCGTCAGCAAGCCTTTTTGGTTAAGGGTGTAAAAATAGAAGTTGTTGATCAAAGAGGAGATGTGCCGGTCTATAACGCTTTTTGTTTTGAGGGCGGCATTTTGTCCTTCCTTTCTTATATTAATGAGTACGATAATCAAATTCAGGAGATTCCTTTTTACGTTAATAAGGAATATGAGGGAATTCTTGTTGAAGCATCTTTTGTTTACAATGATGATTCTGACACTCAGGAATTGAGTTTCGCCAATAATATTTATACAACTGATGGAGGAATGCATCTTACCGGATTTCGTTCGGCTTTGACTCGCGCCTTGAATGATTATGCTAGAGAAAGCGGCTACATAAAAGAAAAAGAAGAAAACTTTACCGGAGATGATGTTAGAGAAGGTTTGGTTGCTATCCTTTCTATAAAAATTAGAGAACCTCAATTTGAAGGACAAACTAAGGCTCGTTTAGGAAACCCTCCAGCCAGAACAGCCGTTGAAAATGTTGTTGCTGAAGCTCTTAAAGAATTTTTACAAAAATATTCAGGCGAAGCCAAAGTTATAGTGGGTAAATGTCTTTTGGCTCAAAAGGCTCGTAAAGCCGCCAAAGCTGCTAAGGATACGGTTTTACGCAAGGGCCCGTTGGATGGTTTAACTTTACCTGGGAAACTCGCCGACTGCACCTCCAAAGATCCTGCCGAATCGGAGATCTTTATTGTGGAGGGAGACAGCGCCGGAGGTTCTGGAAAGCAGGGCAGAGACAGGCGTACTCAAGCCATATTGCCCCTTAGAGGAAAGATTTTGAATGTTGAAAAAGCTCGATTAGATAAGATGTTGGCCAACAATGAAATTAAATCTTTAGTTATTGCTATGGGAACGGCAATTGGCAGTGATTTCAGCGCCGATAAAATTCGCTATCACAAAGTTATCATTATGACCGATGCCGATATTGACGGAGCTCATATTAGAACGCTTCTTTTGACGATGTTTTACAGATATTTTAAAGAAGTTATTGAACGCGGTTATCTTTATATTGCTCAACCGCCCTTGTTTAGAGTTCAGGCTGGCAGAGAATTTGCCTACGCATTTTCAGACCAAGAAAGAGATAATATAGTTTCTCGTTTTCAAGCTAATAAAGCCGCCAAAAAGAAAGCTTCGGTCAAAGAAAAGGAAGTAGAGGTCGTTGATGAACAAGTCATTGAACAGAGTGATGAAGAAAAAACAAAAGGGGTTTCAATACAGCGTTATAAAGGTTTGGGAGAAATGAATCCCAGCCAGCTCTGGGAAACGACTATGAATCCGGAAACCAGGATGCTAAAACAAGTAGCTATTGAAGACGCTCAAGCGGCGGATCGTCTTTTTGATATTCTTATGGGAGAAAAAGTTGAGCCTCGCAAGCATTTTATATTAAGTCGAGCATCAATGGTTAAAAATCTTGACATATAAGTTCTTTCCCGATAAGATATGAGGGTTGAAGCCCTCGGGCTTTTTTTAAGAGGTAGAAATAAAATAACAATGGTACAAAAAATAAAAGCATATTTCATAGAATCTTATAATGAATTAAGGAGAGTTAACTGGCCGACTAGGAGTGAAACCATCAACCTGACTTTAATTGTGGTTGGTTTTTCCTTAGTTGTGTCCATATTTTTAGGTCTGTTGGATATGTTTTTCTCATATTTACTTAGTCAAATTATTTTATAAATTATGGCTGAAGAAAAAAAATCACAAGATAAAAAAGCCGGTCTTAGTGTGCCTGAATCAGAAAAAGATCAGAGACGTTGGTTTGCTGTCCATACTTATTCGGGATATGAGGATGCGGTTGCTCGTTATTTGAAACAGCGTGTTGAATCGCTTGGTATGAATGATAAAATTTTTGATGTTGTCGTTCCTAAAGAAAAGAAGATAAAAATAAAAAACGGCAAGAGGAAAATAAACGAAGAAAAGATTTATCCTGGATATGTTCTGGTTGATATGATTATGAGCGAGGATTCTTGGTATGTAGTTAGAAATACTCCTCGGGTTATGGGATTTGTTGGTCCAGATTCAACCAAACCAACCCCTCTTTCAAGAGACGAGGTTGAATATCTGACTTCTCGAATGGAAAGCGAGAAAGATACCAAGTTTACCATTGATTATTCTGTTGGAGATCTGATAAAAATAATTGACGGTCCATTCAAAGATTACGAAGGAAAAATAATAGAAGTAGACGAGGAACGCGGTCACATCAAAGCTTCAGTTCCTGTCTTTGGAAGAGAAACGGAGGTCGAGATTGATTCATTGCAGGTGCAAAAGATTTAGATATTAGAATTTAGAATTTTATTAATATTATGGCTAAAGCAATAAAAACAACCCTAAAACTTCAATTGGAAGCCGGAAAAGCAACTCCAGCGCCTCCGGTAGGAACGGCTCTGGGACCTCATGGAATCAACTTGGGACAATTTTGCCAACAATTCAATGAGGCAACAAAAGATATGACAGGAAGCATTGTGCCGGCAGTTATTACAATATATGAAGATAGATCTTTTGAATTTGTCTTAAAAACCCCTCCAGCTTCTGACTTGCTCAGAAAAGCCGCCGGAATAACCAAGGGAGCGGGTGATCCGTTAAGAAATAAAGTTGGCAAGATAACCAAGGCTCAGGTCAAAGAGATTGCCGAAAAGAAAATAAAAGATCTCAATGCCAACTCAATAGAGGCGGCAATGAAAATTATTGAAGGAACCGCTCGATCAATGGGAATAGAAATAGAATAAAACAAAACAGTCCCCCTACGGGGGACTGTTTTGTTTTATAAAAAATCTCCCAAATACTATGGGAGTTATTGTTTTTTTATTTTATCTTCCACAAAATATATCAGATAACCAAACAACTAAAGCAATAATAAAGATAATAAAAAGAAGAATAGGAAGTATAAGAATAAAAATCCAACGCAAAACAGAGCTGCTTGTTGCTTCATCCTTACCTGTTTTACAAAAAAGATTTGCGTATGTGACTATCCCAATACAGACATAAACCAAGGCTATTAAGAAATAGGCTAGAAAACTCATGTTTCCTCCCCGATATGCTGTTTCATTTTTATCACAAATATTTTAAAATGTAAACTTTTTACACCAAGGATTTTTTGGGGTAAAATTAATTCAAATGGCTGGTCTTTTGAATGAAAAAATAAATAAGAATTTCATTGTTTTTGAGGGTATAGATGGGTCCGGAAAAACCTCTATCGTGAATCTTCTTAAGGACTATTTTGAACGGAAAAAAAATTCCAATGTTTTGTTTACTTTTGAACCAACTAATCAGGGTGAGTGGTCAAAAAAAATAGACGAAATTGTAAGAGGAGAGGTAAAAAACATAACCCCCAATGATCTTCAACTGCTTTGTATTCTTGATAGGAAAGATCACATCAAACAAGTTATTTCCCCAGCTTTAAAAAAGGAAAAAATAGTTTTTTGTGACAGATTCTTTCTTTCCACTTTGGCTTATGGAAGTGCCTCTGGAATTCATTGGAAAACTCTTTGGAACAATCATAAAGATGTTATTGGTGAGGATATGATTATGCCCGCTTTTATTATATTTTTTGATACCGATCCGGAAATTGCCATTTCTCGGATAAGTCAGAGAGGTGCCAAGAAAACAATTTTTGAAAATATTCAAAATCTTCAAAAGATACGCAACGAATATCTTTCTATCGGACCCCATTTTGAGGGATTTAAAGTAATTAATGGCAACGATTCTTCAGAGAAAGTGTTAGAATCGTTAAAGTTGGTTTTAGCCGAATATTTGTGATAGTCCGTCAATTTATCTATAATTAGACTCTCTACTTTAGAATTTTAACTTTTAACCATCAACTTTCGACTTTTAAGTAATCACCAATTTTTAACTTTTGACTTTTAACCCTTAACTTTTGGCTTTCAACTTTAGACTTTTAAGTAATCACCAATTTTTAACTTTTGACTTTTAACCCTTAACTTTTGACTTTCAACTTTAGACTTTTAAGTAATCACCAACTTTTAACTTTTGACTTTTAACTTTCGACTAACCATGTATAAACCCACCATCGGTCTTGAGATTCACTCCGAACTAGCAACACAAACAAAAATGTTTTGTGATTGTGCTAATGATCCAAGTGAAATAAATCCAAACACCAACGTCTGTCCAATTTGCCTAGGACACCCAGGAACACTTCCAAAAGCTAATAAAAAAGCGGTTGATTTTGTTATTAAAACCGGATTAGCTCTAAACTGCAGAATAAACAGATTTTCTAAGTTTGATAGAAAAAATTATTTTTACCCGGATCTTCCTAAGGCTTATCAAATAAGTCAGTACGATAAACCTTTATGTGAAGAAGGATGGATGATATTGCCATCAAATGGTAAAAAAATTCGTATTACCCGTATTCATTTAGAAGAAGATACCGGCAGCCTTTCCCATTCAATTGATGGTAAACATAGCTTAGTTGATTTTAATCGGGCTGGGGTGCCTTTGATGGAACTTGTTACTGAACCGGATTTTAATAGCGCTCAAGATGTTGTTGAATTTGCTCAGGAATTCCAACTCATATTAAGAACAATTGGGGTATCATCGGCTGATATGGATAAGGGTCAATTAAGAATTGAGGCTAACACTTCAATTGCCAAGGAGGGAGAAAGTCTTGGTACAAAAGTTGAAGTCAAAAATCTAAATTCATTTAAAGCTGTGGGGTCTTCCATAGCTTATGAAATAGAACGTCAGGAAAAAGCTATCCTTGATGGAGAAAAAATAAAACAAGAAACTCGGGGTTGGGATGAATCTAAACAAAAAACAGTTTCTCAAAGATCAAAAGAAGGAGCTCATGACTACCGTTATTTTCCCGAACCCGATCTCCCGCCCATGACTTTTGATGATGAATATATTAATCGGATTAAAGCTGATTTACCGGAATTACCCAATCAGAAAAGAGAGCGTTTTTCATCCGAATATAATCTATCGGAATCCCAAGTAGAAATACTTGTCAGAAATCCGGAATTAGCTGAATTTTTTGAAAATGCCGTGTCTGAACTTAAATCCATTTCAAAATCAGCTAATCCTGAAATGGTTTACAATTATTTAAGTTCTGATGTTAGGGGTCTTGAGGCGGATAGAGGAATGACAATTTCGCAATCAAAATTAGTTCCATTGCATATAGCTCAAATAGTTTCTTTGATTGGAGATGAAAAAATATCCAGTCGGGTTGCTAAAGATATCCTAGCTCGTTCATTTGATGAGGGGGTTTCCCCGGAAGAGATCGTTCAACAAGAGGGTCTTTTACAAGTATCAAGTGAAAATGAGTTAGAAAGCGTGGTCAAAGAAGTTATTGACGTAAACGATAAAGTATGGTATGATTACAAGAGCGGTAAGGAAAATGCCTTACAATTCCTAATTGGTCAAGTAATGGCCAAAACAAAAGGGAAAGCTAATCCAGCAGTAGTCAGAGAATTGTTTAAAAAGATGATTAGCTAACTTTGGAAGTAATTTGCTACAATAAAAAAACATATAATTAAATATTCAAAATATGACCCCCAAAAATATGACTCCAGAAGAAAGACATAGAAGATTTTTATATGGTGATTCAACTCAAGAAACTGGATCGCCTCAATCCCCAATAGGTGAAGCTCGTGATCGGGGATATGGCAGGTCGGTGAGAGGAGAGGCTACCGTAAAAAAAGAAGAAACCAAATCAGAACAAAAAAAGTCTCAAAACATAACACCTGAGAATGAAAGGAAAATTGATGCAATTGCTCAAGTCATCTTGTCCGAGGTTGAATTAGCCATAAGAAATGAAACAAGTTTTAATGAACAGGAGCCGATTAAAACAAGACACATAGAGGATATTATAATGCAATTAGGAACCAATATTTCTTACGATGATATCCATGCTTGGGTGCAAAACAAAATTATTGATTTAAAAATCAAACTTGAAAATATTAGTTCAGGAGAGTTGGGTACTCCGCCCTCTGTCCAAAGACTTAAAATAATCTGGAGATACATTTCTTCAAAAGTATTTTCTCGTCCCGCCTCATTTCCGGGAGAAACAGAAACGGAAAAACCAACGCCCATTGATGCAATTGCTCATAGTATTGTAAATCAAGCAATTCTTTCAAGAAGTGGAGGCGCTAGTATTCAAGAAGGATTGAAGATATTACATGATCATATTTGGAACCTTGCTCAAAACCGGGGAGTGGTGATTTCCGATTTTCCCAGCATGACCGAACGTCAAACAGGAAGTATCTTTATTGACCAATTAATGAAGAAAATAGAAGAAGAAATTTCAGGTAGCAGAATAATTCAATCTTTTGAGCAGGAGGAATACAAACGGGAAATAAAGGGATTTCTCATAAAAATGTTTTCTCCTAAAGGGAATTAATAAAAAAATCATAAACCGTCCGTTTCCAAACGGACGGTTTTGTTTTGTTTAACCAAAATATATCTTTATTTCTCTTAAACCAAGTCATTTGTCTTTTGGCGTATTTAACCGTTTCAACAAAAAGTCCGTCAATCATTTCTTTTTCACTGATGGATTTTTGTAAATATCTGGATATCCATTTAAATTCTAATCCAAAACTCTCAAGTCTTTTCCAAGAAAGTCTCTGATTGTGGGCTTTTTTTATTTCTAAAATCATTCCTTGTTTTATTCTTTTTAAAATTCTTTGTTTTATTCTTATTATTAACTTCTCTTTTGGCAAATCTATACCAAAAATCAAAACATCAAATATTTTATTTTTACTAATTGATGGGATTGGTTTTCCCGTTGATAAAACAATTTCAAGTGCTCTTATCAATCGGCGGCTGTTATTTTTATCAATAATCAAAGCTCTCTTGGGATCAAGTTTTTTTAATTTTTCAAAAAGTTCTTGATTTGAAAGTCTCTCAAGTTTTTTCCTCAATTGTGCGTTAGGTTTTATTGCGGGAAAATTTGTCCCATAAAGGATGGAATCTACATATAATCCTGTTCCTCCACATAATATGGCCATTTTATCCTTTCCTTCTATTCGTTTAATAACATCCAAGGCTAACTTTTGATATCGGGCAACTGAAAATATTTTTTGGGGCGAGGCCACATCCAAAAGGTGATGTTGTATCCCTTTGTAATAATAGTCTGTTATTTGTGATTTATTATTTATAGTTTTATCCTTGGGCACTTTGCCGGATGTAAGATCAAATCCTTTATAAACTTGTCTTGAATCAGCTGAGATTATTTCTGCTCCTTTAGTTTTTAATTTTTTGGAATTGGCATTAATGTATTTGGCTATATCCACTGCCAAATCGGACTT
>DAOOCG010000003.1:0-21237 GCA_035408245.1 Minisyncoccota bacterium | reverse complement strand
AGAGATGAAATTTTCTATGTCTGTCAAATAAGAGGAGATAGGATGATGATTCGACGTAGAGGAGGAGATAGACCGGTTTTCTTCTGGAGAAAGATTCCCAAGAACATCATTATTGTTTAAAACAAATCCGCCTTATAAGCGGATTTTATTTTTTATTTTCTGTTATCAATTTCTTTGAGAACATCTTCAATAAATTTATCCAGTTTCATTTCTCCAATCTGTCCTTTTTTATAACTTCTCACGCTCACGGATTGGTTGTCCTTTTCTTTGTCCCCGGCAATAAGCAAGTAGGGGATCTTTTTCATTTCCGATTCTCTTATTCTCTTTCCGAGAGTTTCATTAGCATCCGACATTTCCAGTCTTATCCCGGATGTTTTTAGTTTATCATAAATTTTTTCGGCATAATCCAAATGCTTATCGGAAACCGGTATTATCCCGACTTGAATCGGTGAAAGCCAAACAGGAAAAGCTCCGGCGTAATGTTCAATAAGAAGACCAATAAATCTTTCATAAGATCCAAATAAAGCTCTATGAAGCATATAAGGACTTTCTTTTTGTCCGTTATTGTTTATGTAACTCATCTCAAATCTTTCAGGAAGATTAAAATCAAATTGAAGCGTTGAACATTGCCATTCTCTGCCAATGGCATCCTTTATTTTGAAATCAAGCTTTGGTCCATAGAAAGCGGCCTCTCCTAATTCCTCTTTAAAATCTAACTTTTTTTCTTTTGCTACCTTGCGCAAAACATCTTCGGTAAATTTCCACCCCGCATCATTTCCGGCATATTTCTTTTTATCTTTCGGATCTCGCAAAGATAAATAAACACTGACGTCTTTTGGGTTAAATCCAAAAGATTGATACATAAAAAGTATAAAATCTATAACTCTTTTTAGTTCTTCTTCTACCTGATCTTTTCTGCAAATAATGTGAGCATCATCTTGAGTAAATCCTCTTACCCTGGTTAATCCCGAAAGTTCTCCGCGCTTTTCAAATCTATAAACGGTTCCGCATTCAGCCCATCTGAGAGGAAGTTCTCTATAAGATCTTGGTTGGCTTTTATAAATCTGGACATGAAACGGACAATTCATGGGTTTTAAAAGGTATTCTTCTGAATTTTCCGTTTTTTTGTTCTGTTGTTTTTCTTCTAAAGTTTGCCCGGCTTCCAATGGGGGATACATTGATTTGTTATAAAATCCCCAATGACCGGATGTTTGCCAAAGGTTTTTATTTCCTATGTGTGGGGATCTGACAAGTTCGTAACCGTTTTCAAGATGTTTTTTATACCAAAATTCTTCAATTATTCTCCACAACAAAGCTCCTTTTGGATGCCAAAGAGGAAGTCCAAGACCGACCAAGTCATCTATGTGAAAAAGATCCAAATCTTTGCCTAATTTTCTGTGATCTCTTTTTTCCGCTTCAGCTTGTTTGTTGAGATATTCATCAAGATCCTTTTTTGTTTCAAAAGCTACTCCATAAATTCGGGTAAGCATTTTATTTTTTTCACTTCCTCTCCAATAAGCTCCAGCCAGTGTCGTTAGTTTAAAAGCATCAATGGCTATTTCTTTGGTGTTTTTTATATGAGGCCCAGAACATAAATCTGTGAATAATAAATTGGACTTATTTGGAAGAGAAGTCTCATAAACACTCAAAGGGGATTTTTTCTTTATTAATTCCAAAACCAATTCTAATTTATAAGGATCTTTGGCAAACATCTTTTTTGCTTGAGTTGGAGTTATTATTTTTTTGTTATAAGACAAATTTTGTCTTATTAATCCTCTCATTTTTCCTTCAAGCCACTCTAAATCCTTATCGGAAATAGGAGAAATAAAATCAAAATCATAATAAAATCCGTTTTCTATAACGGGACCGATGGCTAATTTTGTTTTCGGCCATTTTTCTAAAACAGCCATAGCTAAAAGATGGGACAAAGAATGCCTGATTTTATCAATTTGATTGTCTTCTGTTTTTTTCATTTTAACTTTAGATTTTTAACTTATCTTTATTACTTCATCTGCTATTATTTTCGGTTCATTGTCCCTAAGCGACATTTTTCCCTGAACAATAATTATGTTTTGAGGTTCCCAGACTTCAGGTTTTCGCTCAAGTACCTCCGAAAAAACGACTATTTCCATAGTATCGCTTAAATCTTCTATTTTTACAAACGCTATGGGTTTTTTAGTTTTAGTGATTATTTTCTTTACGGCGGTAATAACTCCGGCAATTCTATACGATCCTCCCACGGATGATTTTGCTGATCGATCAAGAATTGATTTTATCGGAACCACCTTTTTTTGGATAAAAAAATCTTTATATTTTTTAAGAGGATGATCTGATATATAAAAACCGAGCAATTCTTTTTCCCATCCCAATTTTTCGTCTTCTGTTGCTTGCGAAGTATTGTTTAGAGAGAAGGTGTATCCTGCCGAATCTTGGGAAAACAGGCCATTTTGGGATGAAGAAAATGTCTTTTTTATTTGTGAAGAACAAGCCAATATTTTATCAATGTTTGCCAAAATAACCCCACGGTCAATAGCTAAGCTGTCAAACACACCTGATTTTGTTAGGCTTTCCATCGATTTTTTATTAAGATCTTTGTGGGTTATTCGAGCTATAAAGTCCGAAAGATTTTTAAACGGCCCATTTTTTTGTCTTTCGCTTATAACAGCATCCACTATATTAGATCCCACATTTTTGATGGCGCTTAATCCGAATCTTATACTCGTGCCTTCTGGTGAAAATGTTGAATAACTTTGATTTATATCTGGTGGTAAGACCTGGATACCCATTTTTTTGGACTCTGAAATTAAAAAGGCCATTCTTTCAACATCACCCGAGTCGTTGTTAAGAAGAGAGGTTGTGAATTCAATGGGAAAGTGTGCTTTTAAATAAGCTGTCTGATAAGCAATAATTCCATAACAAGCCGAGTGAGATTTATTGAAGGCATACTCGGCAAATCCCTGCCAATCATTCCATATCTTTTTAGCTATTTTTTCATCGACATTATTCTTTTTGCATCCGCTAATAAACTCAGATTCCATCTTGGCCAATAACACAGCATTTTTCTTTCCGATAGCTTTTCTTAGTGTATCCGCTTGACCGCCAGTAAAACCAGCCAGCTTTCTTGATATTTCCATAACTTGCTCTTGATAGACGGTTACTCCGTAAGTTGTTTTCAAAATAGCTTCAATATCTGGATGATCATATGTAACTTTTTCCGATCCATTTTTTCTTCTGACAAACATATCCACAAATCCTGCCGAAAGAGGACCAGGACGATAAAGGGCACACATAGCAATTATATCTTCCAAAACATTGGGTTTTAAATCTTTTAAGTATCTTCTCATTCCACTAGATTCTAATTGAAAAACCCCGGTTGTGTTAGCTGTTTGAAGTAAAGCGAAAACTTTTTCATCGTCTAGAGGAATTTTGGAAATATCCAAATCTACTCCCTGGCTATCTTTTACTAATCTAATAGTGTTTTCAATAACTGTCAGATTTTTTAATCCGAGCAAGTCCATCTTAAGAAGACCAAGTGATTGAATAGCGCCCATTTCAAATTGAGTAATTATAGTGCTTGGATCTTGGGGGGCGTATTGAAGAGGCATATATTCTGTTAAAGGTTTTTCAGCTATAACAGTTCCGCAAGCATGAACCGAAGCATGACGGGCAACACCCTCAAGATGTTGAGCTGTATCAATGAGTCGGCGAGTTTCCGGGTTTGAGTCATATTGCTCTTTTAACTCGGGGACCATTTCAAGAGATTCTTTAAGATCGGCGTTAAATGGAATAAGTTTGGCTATTTGATCACAAACTCCATAAGAAAATCCCAAAGCTCTTCCGGCATCGCGTATTGCCGCTCTGGAAGCCATAGTTCCAAAAGTAATAATATGAGCAACATTATTTTCCCCATATTTTTCTCTTAAATATCCCATCACCTCATCTCTTCGAATATCGGTAAAATCCATATCAATATCAGGCATTTCTATGCGTTCTGGATTTAAAAATCTTTCAAAAAGTAAGTTATATTTTAGAGGATCAACATCAGTTATGCGCAATACATATGAAACGGCCGATCCGGCTGCCGAACCACGTCCCGGACCGACAACGATTTTTCTGTCTTTTGCCCAGTTTATAAAATCTTGAACAATAAGAAAATAATCGGCGAATTCGGTTTTTTCTATCACACCGAGTTCATATTTAATTCTTTCTTCTATTTCTGGAGTGACAACGGGATATCTTTCGTGTGTTCTTTGCCAAACTAATTTTTCAAGATATGAAAAACCGGTTTCTCCCTGGGGAACCGGAAATTTTGGAAGTAAAGTAACACCAAGTTGAATTTCAACATTACACTTATCTGCAATAACAACCGTGTTTGAAAGCGCCTCTGGGGTTTCTTTAAAAACCTGTTCCATTTCTTCCTTTGATCGCATATGAAATTCTCCCGCTTTGAGAGTAAATCTGTCATCATCTCCGATTTTATTTCCTGTTTGAACAGCTAGAAGAACATCGTGATAGAAAGCATCCTCTTTTCTGAGATAGTGCATATCCTGAGTAGCGACCAAAGGAATGTTTTTTTCTTTTGCTAAATCAATTAAATAGGGGAGAGCCTTATGAAGATCTTTTATTTTAGGTTGTTGCCATATTTCTATGTAAAAATCATCGCCGAAAATAGATTTATAATAATCAGCCATTTTATAGGCTTCATCAATTTGATTTCTTAAAATCAAACGGGGTATTTCACCCGATGGACACCCGGAAAGAACAACCAAACCTTCTTTGTGAAGTTCTAAAATTTCCTTGTCTATTCTGGGTTTATAATAAAATCCTTCAAGATTAGCTTTGGTCACTAATTGAATTAAATTTTTCCAACCGGCATTATCTTTGGCCAATAAAGTAATGTGGTAATATTTATCAGAATCCACAGTATTTTTTATGAGCCGGCTTTTTGGAGCAAGATATGCTTCTACTCCCAAAATTGGTTTTATTCCTTGTTTCTTAGCTTCCTTATAAAACTCTATTGCGCCATAAAGATTTCCATGATCAGTTAGGGCAATAGAATTCATCCCTAATTCTTTAGTTCGAGCGATCATATCTTCTATTTTGGCGAGTCCGTCTAATAGAGAATAATGACTGTGATTGTGGAGGTGAACAAAATCCATGGGTTAGAAAATAGTAGTCAGTAATTAGTGGGTGAGTGTTGAGAGAAAATCAAATCCCAATTATTATAATCTATCCTAATTCTGATACAACTTGACGATTTGGAAAAAGATGTGGCTTTAAGTGTTTTGTGATAGATTGTAGGAATACTTTGGAATAATTAAGCGAATTTGACTCTAAAAGTGATAAAAAAATCTCCTAAATACATAATTGGCATAGATGAGGTTGGACGGGGACCATTAGCTGGGAGAGTTTTTGTCGGTGCGGTTTGCTTATCGGAAAAAAACAATAATATTTTGAAGAAAAATTACCAGCAGAAAATAGACAAATTAAAAGTTTTAAATCATCTGGCTGATTCAAAAAAATTAACTGAAAAACAAAGAAATGAATGGTTTTTGTGGATTAAGAAAAACAAAGTTTCTTATGCCACGTCAGCGATTAGCCCCAAAATAATAGACAAGATAAACATATCTCAAGCTTCCAATAAGGCGGCTCAAATAGCATTGGGTAAATTAATTAAGAAGAATAAAATCGGGTTAGCCAGCATAGTGACTGATGCGGGTATAAAAATAAAAACAGGTTTCTCTTTCAAGAGTTTTCCTAAAGCTGATGAAACTGTACCCGTAGTATCCTTGGCTTCTATCGTTGCAAAGGTTACTCGTGATAAAGAGATGGTTAAATTCCATAAGAAACATCCTCTCTATGGATTTGATGAAAATAAGGGTTATGGAACAAAGAATCATATTTGTGCCATAAAAAAGCACGGACCAAGCCCAATCCATCGTTTGACTTTCATTAAGAAACTAAATAGAATCAATTAGTGAGTTGTGGCTAGTGGCTAGAGATTATTTTTTGAATTGATTTTTATCCACTAATTACTAATCACTTATTACTAATCACTAATTACTATGGGTGGAGTACCTACAAAACATCATACTCGTTCCAAGACCGGTAAAAGGCGATCTCATCATGCTCTTAAGCCACAAAATATAGCCGTTTGCCCAGAATGCAAACATCCGATGCTTTCTCATAGAGCTTGTGGGAATTGCGGAAAGAAACCAAAAAATAAAAAGGCCTAAACCCCTTTTCTTTCTTGAATTCTGATTTTTAACTTTTGACTTTTAACTTTTAACTTAATTTAGATGGCTACCAGACATCT
Organism: Minisyncoccota bacterium; assembly: GCA_035408245.1. GTDB lineage: Bacteria > Patescibacteriota > Minisyncoccia > UBA6257 > JAGOQP01 > DAOOCG01. The sequence goes on along the minus strand of DAOOCG010000003.1, from coordinate 14,921 downwards.
TGCTCGTTCTATAGTTCTCCAATCTCTTTATGAGTGGGATTTTGGCAATAAACAACAAGATTTGGTGAAAATCGTTCAGAGAAATATGGACGAATTCGGACCGGGTATTAATGAACCGGAATTTGTTTGGAAAATAGTTAAAGGGGTCATTGAAAACCTTTCGGGTATAGATGAAATTATTTCAAAATCAGCCGTTGAGTGGCCATTTGATCAAATAGCTCTTATTGATCGCAATGTTTTGCGCATAGGAGTTTATGAACTTTTATATGCTGATCACAATGAAGTTCCTCACAAAGTTGCCATTAATGAATCAATAGAGCTGGCAAAGAATTACGGGGGAGCTAATTCAGGGAAATTTATCAATGGAGTTTTAGGAACCGTCTATAAACAATTAGAACAGGTTGAGCCGTCTACCAAAGAAACAAATAACGATAAATGACACACGATCTTTCCTCAATAGAAAAAAAACTTAATATCAGTTTTTCAAACACTAATTTGTTGCGAGAAGCTCTTACTCATCGCTCATACTTAAACGAAAACCCTGAATGGAATTTGCCTCACAACGAAAGATTGGAATTTTTAGGTGATGCTGTTTTGGAACTTGTTATTACCGATTATCTTTTTAGTACCTATAAACAATATGAAGAAGGCCGGCTTACCAGCATAAGAGCGGCTCTTGTAAATTATCAAGCGCTTTCCAAAGTCGCCAAATCTCTTGGGATAGAAGAATTTATTATTATGTCCAAGGGAGAAGCTCGAGATACCGGAAAAGCTCGCGATGTTATTCTGGCCAATGCCTGTGAAGCTCTTATCGGAGCCATTTATTTGGATAAAGGTTATGACGTTGCTAAAGATTTTATTTTGAAAAATGTTCTTGTAGATGTTGATGAAATAGTCCAAAAAAATTTAGACAAAGATTCAAAGAGTCTTTTTCAGGAAATTGCCCAAGAAAAATTCAAGATAACGCCTTCTTACAAGGTGTTGGATGAATACGGACCAGATCATAAAAAGATATTCGTAGTCGGAGTGTTTTTGAATGAAAATAAAATAGCTGATGGCTCAGGATTGTCAAAACAAGAAGCTGAGCTGGATGCGGCCAAGAAAGCGATTCATGTTCTTAAAACGTCTTGAAATTAACGGGTTTAAATCGTTTGCTCAAAAAACCGTCTTTGAATTTCCGGCGGGTATTGTAGCAATCGTTGGTCCTAATGGATCTGGAAAATCAAATGTCATTGATGCTATTAGGTGGCTTTTGGGGGAGCGTGAAGCAAAAAATCTAAGAGGGGATAAAATAGAAGATTTGATTTTCTCCGGCACAGCCAAAAAAGCAAAAATGTCTATGGCTCAAGTTAGTCTTGTTTTTGATAATTCATCGGGAAAACTTCCGGTGGATTTTAAAGAGGTGGTTGTTAGCAGAAAAATAAGCCGTAATGGCGTTTCTCAATATTTCATCAATGACACCGAAGTTCGTCTTAAGGATATAATAGATTTTTTTGCGAAGATAAAATTAGGTAGCAAAGGTCTTACAATTATAGGTCAGGGATCCAACGACATATTTGTTAGAGCTCTTCCATCAGAAAGAATGATGATGGTTCAGGAAATTTTGGGTTTGCGTGAATTTCAGCTCAAAAAATTGGAGTCTCAAAGGAAATTAAAAAATACCTCTATAAATTTGGAAAAGGTTGAAGCAATGATTCAAGAAGTGGCGCCTCGATTAAGAATGCTCAAGCGCCAGACTATAAAATGGGAAAAACGTTTTGAAATAGAGCAGGAACTTAAAAATTTTGAAAACGATTTTTATGCCTTCAAAATAAAAACATTGCATGAGACTAAAATTAAAGCGAAAGAAACGCTTCCTTCGATTGAAAAAGAATTAAGAGAACTCCTTCAAAAAGAAAAAGAAATAGAAAAAGAACTGGAACATCTTGAAAATACCTCACTTTCTTCTCAAAAAACGGAAAATTTACAAAAAGAAAAAAGAGATCTTTTTATAAAAAAATCGGCTCTTGAAAAAGAGGTTTATAAAATAGAAGCTCAGCTTGATCAGATGCAAAAAACGACAATTGTTCAGTCGGCAACTGCTCAAGAAGCTCATAAAGCTCTTGTTGATGTGCGTGTTCATTTGGAGGAAGCGCTTACTCTTTCTGATGTTGGTGTTTTGCAGCGCAAGATAAAAGATATTCTAAATCTAATCGCTAAAGCCATTAATCCCGCTAAACCTGTCAGTATCGTAGATGATAAAGAACTTTCTGTTAAAAAGCAGAATATTGATGAACTTCTTAAGGGTATTGAAAAAGATATTGAGAAGATAGAATCCGTTGAAAGAGATATCTCAAAGAATGTTGAAGATTTTAACAAAAATTTCAAAGAAAAGTTTACAAATCTTGAGCATATACGTTCTCAAATAAAACAACTTGAAGATCAAAAAAACAAAATTATTTTTGAGGAAGAAAAAATAGCATATCGTATTGAAGAGTTAAGCAATCAAATCCGTTCTTTTGGGGGCCATTTCAAACAGTTTGAGGATATTGCGTTGAGTACTGGTTTTGACAAACAATTTGACGACAGTGAAATAACGGACATGGAACGTAAAATCTTCCGATTGCGGGGAGAATTGGCTAGTATCGGAGAAATAGATGAATCGTTAATAAAAGAAGCTCAAGAAGTTGAAATTCATCACGCTTTTTTGACCAAAGAATCCAAAGATTTGGCTCAAGCAATTGAGGATTTGAATAAATTAGTTAAAGAGCTAAACGAGCGCATAACCAGAGACTTTCAAGCTTCCTTCAAAAAAGTGAATGATTCATTTAATAATTTTTTCCGCTTAATGTTCGGCGGCGGTTCAGCAAAATTGAAAATAATTAAAAAAGAAGCGGTTGCTGAAACTGTTGTTGAAGAGGTTCAATCTGAGGGGGTAGCCAATTTGGCAGATATCAAAGAAAAGGATAGTGATGAATCTCTTGCCGGGCTTGATCTGGAAGTATCTATTCCTCAAAAGAAAATCACCAGTCTCGAGATGCTCTCTGGAGGAGAAAAAAGTTTAGTTTCTTTAGCAGCTCTTTTTTCTCTGATTTCCGTTAGTCCGCCTCCATTTTTGGTTTTAGACGAGGCTGATTCTGCTTTGGATGAAAAAAATTCAAAGAGATTCGCCGATTTGGTAAAAAACTTTTCAGGCGAAACTCAGTTTATTATAGTCACTCACAATCGAGTTGCGATGGAGGCTGCTAATATTCTTTATGGAATCACTATGGATGATGGGGGCGGATCAAAGCTTCTATCTTTAAAATTAGAGGATGCCGCCCAGCACGTAAGATAGTAGTTAGTGATTAGAGATAAGTGTTTAGTGATGGGTTTATTTTTAAATAATAAATGAGTAATTAGCTGAAATTATCCACTAATCACTAATCACTGTTTACCAATCACTATTTAACGTTTGACATTAAGAGCTTTTTTAGCTAAAATCCATAAACTTTAATAGTCATAGAAAAATCCAAAATGCTTGCAATAAAACTTCGTCCAGTCGGAAAGAAAAAACAGATAAGTTATCGTATAGTGGTGCTTCCCAAGCGATCAAAATTAGTCGGCAAATTTGTAGATGATTTAGGTTGGTATAATGCTCATACCAATAAGTTTCAGATAAATTCTGAGCGTGCCAAACAATGGATAGCTAATGGAGCGCAACCTACCGATACAATTCATAACATTTTGATAGATGCGAAAGTTATCACAGGATCTAAAATCCCTCTTCATAAAAAATCAAAACAAGAACCCAAAGCTGAACCCGTAAAAAGTGAAGCTAAGGTTGAAGCACCGGCAGAAAATATTCAAGAATAATTCAGTTAGCGTTTAAAGGTCGAGTTTGTATTGATAAGTAATCCCAGATAATTCTCTCATGGATTCGTCACGAGATATAAATTTTCTTGAGTTTGTCGTTAAATCGATTGTCGATAATCCTGATGATGTAAAAGTAGAAAGGAAAATCGATGAGATGGGAGTGTTGTTGACTCTTCAAGTCCACAAAGATGATATGGGGCAAGTAGTGGGTCGTAAAGGATCTACCGCTAAATCCATTAGGTCACTTTTGAGGATAGTGGGTCTTAAGAACAATGCTCGCGTTAATCTCAAGATTCTTGAGCCAGAAGGAGGAAGTGGAGGACATTCATCGCAAGTTGATCAAGCGATGGAGGATCTCAAAGATTTGTAGTTTTAAAACAAAAACCGCCTCGGCATTGCGCCAGGGCGGTTTTCTGTTAGACTAAATAAAACAATGATGAAGATCCTAACCACTTATCTCTAACCACTAACCACTATCCACCCATCCATGACCTTTCATATTTTATCGGTTATTCCAGAATCATTTGGCGAATATTTTAATTCGTCTATTTTGGGCAGGGCTGTGAAAAATAAAAAAATTTCAATTAAAATTCATAATATCAGAAAATGGGCAACTGACAAGCATAAAAAAGTGGACGATCGTCCTTTTGGCGGGGGAGCGGGAATGGTTTTAAAAGTGGATCCGATATACAAAGCAGTCAAAAGTCTAAAGTCTTGCCTACCAGTAGGTATGGCTAAAGTTAAAAACAAAAAAACAAGAGTTATTCTTTTTAGTACTCGCGGAAAGTTATTTACCGAGCAAGAGGCAAAACGTCTTTCAAAATATAACAATCTAATTTTAATTTGCGGTCGCTATGAAGGTGTTGATGAGAGGGTGGCTCAATATATTGCTGATGAAGAAATATCGGTAGGAAATTTTGTTTTATCCGGTGGAGAAATTCCTGCGATGATTGTGGTGGATTCTGTTTCTCGGTTTATTCCCGGTGTTCTTGGAAAACAAGAATCTTTAGAGGGAATAAAAGGAAGTTATCCAACCTATACAAGACCGGAGGAATTTAAGGTTGGAAAAAAAATATGGAAAACACCCAAAGTTCTTCTTTCGGGCGATCATAAAAAGATAGAAGAATGGAGGCAGAGCAGAAAGTAATAATAAAAAACAACCAATTATCAATCTTTTTTCATCTTATCTTGATTTGCTTATTATTTTCGGTTATATTAAGAACGAGCTTTGGGGCTCGTTTTTTAAGAAGCGAGATATTAAAAATTAACTAAACCTTGTTTTGACAAGGGAATAGTCCTGTCGTTTTTACCCAAAGGACGACAAAACAGGACCCACTCGCGGTGAGGCGCGAGAAATACAATGAGTGATATACACGAAGAAAAGAAGCAGCAATCAAGCACTATCGATATTCAAAGTATGTTATCCGATTCTGCTGTTGATGAATCTCAATTAACCGAAATGGCCAAAGCTGGTGTTTTTTATGGTCATAAGAATGCCAGAAAGAACCCCAAGTTTGACGATTATATCTATGGTTCACGCAATGGCGTGGCTGTTATTGATTTAGTCAAAACTTATAAGGCAATTGATATTGTTGCTGGTTTTATTAAAAACGCACTCGCTGAAAAGAAAACAATCTTAGTTGTTGGTATTCAGCCGGCAGCCAGAGAATCAATTATAAAATTATCCGAATCCTTTGGTAATTCTCTTTATGTTGTAAATAGATGGATCGGCGGTCTTCTTACGAACTTTGGAGTTATTGGAAAGCGAATTGATTATTTTAGAAAAAGAAAGGCTGATTTAGAACAAGGAAGGTTTGAAGGATATACGAAGAAAGAAAAACTCCTCATTTCTCGAGAAGTAGAAAAAATGGAAATAATGTTTACCGGTTTGGAGAATATGATTAAGCTTCCTGATATTGTTTTTGTTATTGATGGATCTTCAAAAGGGCACAAAACAGCCGTTCATGAAGCTCGTTTGCAAAAAATGCAGGTGATCGGAATCATAGACAATGATGATGATCCTCAAGAATTTAATTATTTTATTCCTGCCAATGATCACACCAAAGCTTCTATTGAGTTGATCACTAATTCTCTTATTAGTAAAATTCAAAAATAATTATGGATAATTCTTTATTAAAACTTCGCGAGGAAACCGGAGCGGGTGTTATGGATTGTAAAAAAGCGTTAGAAGAAGCTCGGGGTGATTTGGAAAAAGCCAAAGAAATTATATTTGCCAGTGGTGCCGCCAAGGCTCAAAAAAGAGCTGAGCGAAAAACCGGCGCTGGTGTTTTGGATTCTTATATTCACAACGATAGAATAGGCGTGCTCGTTGAACTTAGATGTGAGACTGATTTTGTCGCCAAAACCGATATTTTTAAATCAGTAGCTCATGAAATAGCAATGCATATCGCATTTTCAAATCCTTTAGACACGATGGAAATTCTCACTCAGCCGTCTATTAAAGATGAATCTATAACAATCGGAGATGTTATCACTCAGTTAATTGCCAGAACAGGAGAGAATTGTAAGCTGGAGAGATTTTGTCGTTACGAACTCTAAAAGATGATAAGTATTAATCCAGGTGCTATAATGAGAAGCGTTAATCTGTTTTTAGGGTCTATTATTTGGGGTTTCTAATTTTTTTCAATTCAAAATGTCTTTCTTTGTTTTAGAAATAGTGTTTTTTGTAAGTCTTGCCATTGTGGTCTATCTTTTTATGCGCAAGCTTCCTTGTGTTTCAGATGTGACAGAATCTCAAGAACCGAAGGCTGCTAAACGCAGACTCATTAAAGCACAATGGATTGATGTGTTGGATAAAAAATTTGTTGACATTCTTTCTAAGTGGCTTAGAAAAACAAAACTTTTTATTATGAAAATTGATAATTATGTTACAAAACACCTGGAAACAATAAAAAGAAAAAAAGGAAACGAATCATCTGGTCAGAGTATATTTAATGAACTTGACCAAGAAGAAAAAAAGAAAGAAGACGATACTGAGATGGAAATTAAAAATTAATTATTTGCCAATGTAGCTCAGCTGGTAGAGCAACTCCATGGTAAGGAGTAGGTCGCCGGTCCAAATCCGGCCATTGGCTCAGTTTATAAAAAACCGCTCGAAAGCGGATTTTTTATTTTATTTATTTAAAAGAGCCACCTCCCGGATTCGGACCGGGGACCTTCGCTTTACAAAAGCGTTGCTCTACCAACTGAGCTAAGGTGGCTGTTTAGAATTATAACTTGGTGGGCAGGGTGAGAGTCGAACTCACGCGGGCACATAGGCCAACGGTTTTACAGACCGCCCTCGGCCCCTACGAGACTACCTGCCCATAATTAATAAGATACAAAAAATAATAGAATAAATCAACAAAAAAGAGGACTTCAGAAGCGTGAAGGCATTTTCCGCCTAAGCGTATCGCCTTCGTGCTGCGTTCCCGACCAAAGCTTTGTGTTTGGCCCTTGTCGCAATTCGCCCCTAAAGCCCTCGGAGTTGAATGTATCCAAGAACTGAATGCAGACTAATCTTAATAATTAGTCTTGTCAATGTTTTATGAGAGAGCCTTGATTTTTATCGGATATTTGTGTATTCTCACCCTAATACCTGATAATTAGTTACTGGTATTTAATTTTATGGCAAAGTCAAAATTTAAAGAAAATCTAATAAGAATGAGATGTGCCGTCTGCAAACGGTTTAATTACTATACTCACAAAAATAAAAAAACTTCAGAAGGGAAGTTGGAAATAAAGAAACATTGTAAATGGTGCCGAACTCACACAAAACATACTGAAACTAAGATATAGATAGACAAAAAATCCCGCCTAAGGCGGGATTTTTTATTGCGGGCTCGCTCCGATTCGAACGGAGAAATCCTCTTTTGGAGAGAGGCAGTTTACCGTTAAGCCTACAAGCCCAGTTATTAAGTCTATCAATATTTTAGCAGAAAAGCCCTAGCAGTTGTCAAAAGTTGTCTGGATATTGATACGTCATTGTATCTGACTGAAACGCATCCTTTGTAGTCTTTGTGAATATTTTGTCCAGAGTTATTTTTTCTATAAGGTTTCAAAAATTGTTCTTTTGGTAGATTTATTTCATTTGACCAAAAATTTATTATTTCTTCTGAATTGTGATAGGAATGTATATGAACACAAACTTTGAATCTTTTTCTGTCAGCACCAAATGAATCAGCGAGTAGGTTTACAAAAGCTTTTACAATACTAGGATCAGAGTTAATAAACTGAACTCCCGACATTAAACTTTTTGCCCCTTCGCACCAATACATTATCGAACACATTATTTTTTTATCAAGATGAGATAATTTGTAATTTTGTTGTTCTTTTGTAGCGGTCAAAAAGTAATTGTCTATAATGGACTTTGTTTTATTCTTTTTTCTTTCAGCTGATATAAACTGTCCCAATTTAATTTTAGTAAGTAGCCGATTTTTTGCCTTTTGAGAAAGTTTAATATCACTAACCCATGATGAAGCGGAACTTTTTGATACTTTTAATTTATTAACAATCTCGGTTAAAGAATAACCGGATTCTCTTAATTTTATAGCACTTTCTCTTTTTTCAACCAACTTTTTCATATCCTATGTTATATAAACTATTATAACAGTCCAATTAAATAATTTAAGTGGATATCTGTTATAATAGTAATGTTCCGTTTTAATTTTTCTGCCTATGTTTTACTCCAATAAAGACTTAATAGAAGAACTGGTAGATCTTGGTTATTTAAAATCTCAACCCCTGATCAAAGCATTTGATCAAATTGATAGGAGAGATTTTGTTTCAGAGGATATGAAAGATAACTCTTATTTTAATCAACCTCTGCCTATAGGATTTGGACAAACTATTTCTCAGCCGCTCACAGTTGCTTTTATGCTTGAATTACTGGATTTAAAAGCGGGAGATAAAGTTCTTGAAATTGGGGCAGGATCTGGATGGCAGACAGCTCTGATAGCAAAGTTAATAGAACATGAAAATGGTGTTCAAGAAGACAAGGATGGACGTTACGGATTAGTGGCGATCGAAAGAATTTTAGAATTAAAAGAATTAGCAGAAAAAAATATTTCAAAATATGACTTTGTTGAAAAAGGACTAGTGAAGATTTTATTGGGAGATGGAGCAAGGGGTTTTGAGGAAGAAGCTCCTTACGATAAAATAATCGCTGCTGCAACTGCCGATGTGATTCCTGATGCTTGGAAACAACAATTAATTATCGGCGGACGAATCGTTGCCCCGGTTAAAGAAAGCATAATCGTTCTTGATAAAATCGGGAAAAATGAATTTGAACAAAAAGAGTTTTATGGATTTTCATTCGTGCCTTTGATAAAAGATTGATGAATAGTGGGCAGTGATTAGTAACTAGCAAATAGTAATTAGGGAATAATAAATAGTAATCAGCAATCAGCAATCAGTAATTAGTTATTAATCAATAACTAATAACCAATAACTAGTAATTAGTAAATAGGGATTAGTGTTTAGTGATAAGTGATCAGTTATTAGTGGTTGGTAAATAGTGGTCAGTGAATAGTGATTAGTGGATGATGTAAGTATTTATTTTTTATTTTATCCAAAACTCAATTGTAAGCTATCCGACGATCGTCGGATAGCTTACAAGAGGTTATTTGTGTAGAAATGACGCGGGTTTTTTTGCTGTTTTTTGCATTTTTTAATATGCGCACAATTAAGTCATAACAAAGACACCCCTTCGATTTTTTGGGGAATGATTGACAAGTGGCATTTATTATGCTATTTTATAAACAGCAAATTCCCAGTTGAAAACAGGCTAACTACTTAACCAAAAAGCCAAAAGGAGGCTAAGATGTTCAAAGATGCAGTTCGTTTCGTGTTGATTATGTTTGTACTATTTACATTCCAATCCGCGTGGGGATGGGCGAATGATGTTCCTGTGTGCCGATTGGGAGTAAATCCGGTCGACACCGAAAAGGATATGGATTGGAATAATAGGTGTCTTTTGACACTTACTCAAAATCAAGTTGTCCGGATGTCGTCAAAATCCGGAACGATTTCCGAATGTAAAATGCAAATTGGGACGTCCGTCGTCATTGATAAGGAAACGGGCGAAGCATTATATGTCCGGTACTGCACGAATGAACTACCGGATCACCCGATTCTGATTGGGCAGAGAGATTGTGCGCCACCCCCAAAGGAAGTGGTGACACTTCCTCCGTCAGCGCCAACACCAACACCCACTCCTGAGACCAAGAAGCCGCAGGCTCCTCAAGTCACTCTCACTATCCTCCAGAAGGGGGAAGAGGTGAGTGAGGTGAAAAAGGGAAGCGAGGTTGTCCTCGTTTGGGAGTCCACAAACGCGGACAGATGCGACGCCCTCACTGGCCCGGGATTCAATACTCGGGGCCACCCAAACGGTCGGTTCAAGACCGTGTTGAGGGATAAGGGGCTCCAAACGTTCAATGTTCAATGCCAAGGTGAAGGCGGTTATGTGGTTGAGGAAGCCACCGTAACCGTTAAGTCTAACGCTTGGCGTTGGATTGTGGGAGCCATTGTTGTGGGTGTGGCTGCTGCGGTGGCCGGCGGTGGTGGAGGGGGTTCCGATAGACCCCCAAAGCAACCTAACTAATCCGTTTCTTCTTTTCTGTTTTCAACTTTTTGGAGTCCGGACCCTCAGTGGGAAAGGACTCCGTCATTTTATCGGTCTTAATTCAATTTGAGGGCGATAAAATGGCTAAAAGCAAATCATTGACATAGTCAATTAAATATGATAAAATTCAGCCATTGTGTAAGATAAAAAAATAAGCATGAATACTTCATTTTTCAAAAAGTTTATTATATCAGCGGTCGTAATAACATCGGCTGTTTTTGCCGTTTCGGGAGCTTTTGCTGCCAGCGGTCAAGCAACTTTCAATACTGATCCGGATGATTATCCTTTGCTTGAGGTTTCAAGTTATACCGCTAATCCCGGATGCACCACTTGTTGGGGTCCGAGTGTTTCTAACGTAAAACCCGGCGATATAATCAGTTTTGAATTTTTTTATCACAATACTTCTAATGTAACCGCTCACTATACCAGAACATCAATAACTTTTTCTGGAAGCGGATCAACTGTTACAGCAACTGGAAAACTCTGGGCTCAAAATGCTTCCCCTATAAATCTCTCTGTTACTATTAATGCCGCTCCCGGATATTCTATTAATTTTCCAACAGGCCCGCATGAATATGGAATTGGAGAAGTGGCTGGTGGGGTTCAAAACTTTCTCGTTGTTCGTCATACTGCCCAAGGATCGGGAATTGTTCCTCCAATAACTTGTTCTTTGAGCGCTAATCCAAATTCCGGAAACAGTCCTTTAACTACTGCGTTGTCCGTATTTGCCGAAGGTGGAAGTGGAGGCTATACCTATAATTACGTTTATGGAGACGGACAAGAAAGCGGTTATATTTCTGAACATAATATTTCACATACTTATACTTCAAGCGTTCCTAAAACATTCTCTCCGACAGTTACCGTTAAAGATAATCAAAACAATCAAAAAACTTGTGGAACTCAAGTTAGTGTAACCACTATTCCTGTTCAGCAACCAACCGCAAATTTGTGGGCAGAATATAATGGTCAAACCGTAACCCAAGTTCCTAAAGGAACTGTGGTAACAATGAAATGGAATTCTACCAATGCAACTCGTTGTGATGTTTTGGCTGGTGCCGGATTTGATACCAATGGAGCAACTTCAGGTTCTGATCCTGTTTCAGCTTTAGCTGGAACTACAACCTTCTCAATTCGTTGTATTGGACCCGGGGGGAATATTCAGGCTAATTACACTGTTTATGTTACAACTATTCCTCAAAATCCCACTGTTAATCTCTCTGCTAATCCGACTTCAGTAACAAGTGGAAACTCAACAATTTTATCCTGGACTTCTAACAACGCCACCGAATGTTATGCAACTCAAGGACCGGGTTTTTCAACTAACGGTCAACTTAATGGTTCGGATGTCAGTTCGGCTTTATACAACACTGCTACTTTTTCAATTGTCTGCACTAATAGCTCTGGGCAAGCTTCTGATAGCATAACTGTAAATGTTGGGAGTGTTGCTAATCCCACTGTTAATCTCTCTGCTAATCCAAATTCAGTAACAAGTGGAAACTCAACAACTTTATCTTGGAATTCAAACAATGCTACTGAGTGTCACGCAACTCAAGGACCAGGTTTTTCAACTAACGGTCAACTCAATGGCTCAGACGTCAGTTCGGCTTTATACAGCACTGCTACTTTTTCAATTGTCTGTACCAATAATTCCGGGCAAGCTTCTGATAGCATAACTGTAAATGTTGGGAGTGTTGCTAATCCCACTGTTAATCTCTCTGCTAATCCAAATTCAGTAACAAGTGGAAACTCAACAACTTTATCTTGGAATTCAAACAATGCTACTGAGTGTCACGCAACTCAAGGACCAGGTTTTTCAACTAACGGTCAACTCAATGGCTCAGACGTCAGTTCGGCTTTATACAGCACTGCTACTTTTTCAATTGTCTGTACCAATAATTCCGGGCAAGCTTCCGATAGTATAACTGTTAATGTTACCAATACTCCTCCTCAAGGAGATGCTCCGACTGTTCAGACAAATTCGGCTACAGGCGTAACTCAAACTTCAGCTACTTTAAACGGTTCCGTTGATCCTAATTTATACGCGACCACCTATTGGTTTGAATATGGTTTGTCACAAACTCTTAGTAATTCAACTGGCGGTCAATCAGCCGGATCGGGCGATAGCTCAATTCAAGTTTCGTCTGCTATTTCCGGACTTTCTGCTAATACCACTTATTATTTCCGTGTAGTTGCTCAAAATACACATGGCACTTCACATGGTTCAATTTTGAGTTTTACCACTACTGGAGTTCCTCCTCAAACTTGTCAGACTGCTCCTTATGTAACTACTCAATCGGCCACTAATATTACTCAAACTTCGGCTCAAGTTAATGGTTCTGTAAATCCCAATGGCTGTTCCACTTATTATTGGTTTGAATATGGAACTAACCAAAATGTTTCCAATACCACTAATTCTCAAAGTTTTGCTGTTAGTCCGGTGAATGCTTTTTTGAGCGGACTTACATCCAATACTACTTATTACTTCAGGCTCGTGGCTCGGAATGATGCCGGGACTACCCAAGGTTCTATTTTAAGCTTTACCACTAATACTGGTGGAGGAAGTGGCGATGCGCCCATCGTTCAAACCAATTCAGCTACGGGCATAACCCAAACTTCAGCTACATTAAACGGTTTAGTTAATCCCAACGGTTATTCTGCTACTTATTGGTTTGAATACGGAACCAATCAAAATGTTTCCAACAACACTAATTCTCAAAGTGCCGGTTCGGGCAATAATTCAATTAATGTTTATTCATCCATAGGCAATTTAACATCAAATACTACTTATTATTTCCGTGTAGTTGCCCAAAATTCTTACGGCACAACTTATGGTTCAATCTTAAGTTTTGTCACTCAAGATGGGGGAGGAGGAGATGATTGTAGTGCTCCTTACGTTCAAACTAGAAGCGCTAACAGTGTTTATGAAAGCTCCGCTCAATTAAATGGAACTATTAATCCCAACAGTTGCAGTTCAACTTATTGGTTTGAATATGGCACCAGTCATAACTTGGGCAATTCAACCAGTTATCAAAGCGCCGGTTCGGGAAATGGAAGTTTTAATGTTTCATCTTATATTTCAGGACTTTCTCAAAACAGAACTTATTATTTCCGAATTGTTGGTCAAAACAACGGCGGAACTTCTTATGGTCAAATCTTAAACTTCAGCACTAATGGTAATGATGATGGCGATACTCCTTATGTTAGGACAATAAGCGCTACCAATAATGGAAATAATTCAGTCGTATTCTACGGATCTGTTAATCCCAATAACGGATCTGACACCTATGCTTGGTTTGAGTATGGTTATAGTTACGGTAATTTGTATAACACCACTAACTCTCAATTTATAGGAGATGGAAACTATGATCAAAATTACAATCAAACTTCTTATAGTTTAAATCAAGGAACTGTTTACTATAGAGCTGCCGCCAGAAATAATAATGGCACCGCTTACGGTCAAATCTTGAGTATTAATCTTGGTAATAATCAAGAAGGCAATGTTCCTTTTGTTGTTACTAATCCAGCCACTTCAGTTGGTCAAAATTCCGCTCAATTAAACGGACAAGTTTATCCAAATAATTACTACACAACCGGATGGTTTGAGTATGGAATAACTGCGTCTTTGGGCAATAGAACCATCGATCAATCAATTGGAAGCGGAGCGTCATATCTTAACATCTCTTCTGCTGCAAATTCTCTTTTACCAAACACAACTTATTATTTCAGAGCTTCTGCGCGAAATAGTTATGGCACTGGTTATGGATCAATTTTGACATTCAGAACTTCCGGCAGTGGAGTGATCATTCCTTATTACACTCCAATCCCGACCCAACAAATTATTGTCAGAACCGTTACTTCCGGGGGAACTGGACTTTCTTGTGTGGTTATAGTTCCGTCATTGAATGTTTCCCAACTTAGTCCCGGTGAAAGATTTACTCTTACGGTAACTTATCGCAATGGTTGTAATTACAATTTATCCAACGTTTTTCTTAAAGTTATCTTGCCCCCAGGAACTGAATTTGTTTCAACAAATTATCCGTTTTTCAATCGTGATGCCAATGGATTGTCTTACAATCTTGGGGCGTTACCAGTTGATTTTCAATCGGCTATCAGTATAGATGGAATAACATCAAACTCAGTTCAAGCGGGAGAAACGCTTATCTTTAGCGCAGTTCTTAATTTCAACGACGAAAAAGGAAGATTTCAATCAGTCAGCGCTTATCTTTCAGCCGTCGTTGGTTCCGGGAAAGCTTTAGGTGCTACTGTTTTGGAAGCATTTGGAAATCTATTGGGAAATTGGATATTTGATTTGCTTCTGGTAATTCTCGTCATCTCTCTTCTTTATTGGATCTTCTTTAAAAGGAATAATCAAAGAGTTGAAGAGGATGTTTTAGAGGCAAGACCTCTTAGTTAGTAATATTTGAGTGCCAGTAGTGAAGCTTTGACTGTTTAAAAGTCAAAATTT
>DAOOCG010000002.1:0-29707 GCA_035408245.1 Minisyncoccota bacterium | reverse complement strand
CAATAACAACCACTGCCAAAACAAGAATAAAAATAAGTATATTAATTATCATAAAAATTTTATCTACAAATTAAGAATTTCAAAGAGAAGAAGTGCCTGGATTATTCATTCGTTAATCTCGCTGTATTTCTTATTTACCACATTTTCCACCTCTTCATTAAACTTGTCCATTAATTTTTGAATGTCTTCTTCTAATTGAAATTTATCATCTTCGGTTATTTCTCCGGATTTTTCTATTTCTCCCAAATGTTTTTTTATTTCATCTCTGGCAGTTCTTGATTTAATCCTAACTTCCTCCGCTTTTGTACGAATTAATTTGGAAATTTCATTTTTTCTTTCCTGAGTTAAAGACGGCAAATTGATATGAATTGTATTTCCGTCATTAGCCGCGTTGACATTGAGACGCTCAGAAACTTCTTTAACTATAGGATTAACGGCATTAGCATCCCAAACATTAATTTGAATTTCTCTGGGAAGAACTACCATAATTGAGCCTAATTGTTTTATCGGAAGTTTCTGACCATAATACTCAACTTGAATATCCTCCACCAATGCCGGTGTCGGTCGCGAACCACGAATAGGAGCCGTTTCGTCCTTAAAAAACTTGTTTATTTCAGCTAATTTTGTTTCCAAATCTTTTTTTATATCCATAAAAACAGTAGTTATTATTTGATGATTAGTATTCTATCAATTTAAAGGTTTTAAATCAAAAAAGAGCCGATTATCTAATCAGCTCATAAAACATACTTTATTCTTCAACGACAAAAGCAAAATTGTAACACTTATCAAACAGAGTTCTATAATCACCAATGGACTCTAGGATAATATGTCTCCACTCAATACCCCCCTCAAGAACAATGATAGATCTTTCACCCTCAAACTCAATGGGTTTATGGAAAAAAACGATTGGTCTTTTGCGTTGTTCATCCGGATAAAGTCCGGCAAACAACAAGGCATGCCATGCTTTTGGAAGTCTGTATTTTGGATTTATGGCCCTAACATCCCTAATCAACTGTCTTTTGGTAATGTCACAACCAACACATCTTACAAGAACGATTTGTGCAAGTATTGGCTTTCTACAAACGGAACGAAAGCTTCTTCCCAAAATTTTATCCGGGCTAAAATCCAAACCGATACAATCAAGCGTAACATTTGAAATCATTTGTTGATAACCCATATTGGGAGGGTTTAGGGTTATTGGAAATGTTTCCGGGTAAAAAAAGTATTGAGGTGATACTCTTCCCAAAGCTTCAGACTTTACCCTCAACTCCACCAGTGGATCCATAACAACCTCCGTGTTCTGAATTTATGTTTACACAAAAAAAGAACTGTGTAAACATCAATCAAAAACCGGCCTAAGGCCGGTTTTTGATTGATAATTTTCTACATTGAAACGATTATTCTATTTTTTACAAAGTATATGCTTGAAGCTTTGAATTCGTTGGAAAGATAAATGATGGACCACTCATCTCCTCCATCATGACTGATATACATCTTTTTATCAGAAACAACGTAAATGGCTCCATTATTTACTCCCAAAACATCAACTTTCTTTTTGAGAATTGGGATATGTTTAAGCAGTTCAAATTTAATACCACTATCATAACTAACAAAAACTCCATCCTTGGTAAGGATATAAATAACACCATTGTCAAAAACCACGTTTTTGATGGGAGAACTTCCAAAAAACCAATCTCCCGGAATTTTGACTTTTTCAAATTTTGAAGCTAAAGTTGCGCCCTTCATAAGAGATCCATTTCTTAAAAGAAGGTAGAAATTTCCGTCTTTTGAATAATCTATTTTTAATACCGGCGAAGTAAGCACATTTATAACCTTAGATTCTCTGGTTGATAAGTTATAACGAATAATCTGTCCGGTTGACATACCAAAATAGAGATAATTTCCTTGTCGATATATGTCATAAGCTCCTTCATTATCAAAATCCATCAATTTTTCCAAATGGAAAAAATAATCATAAGTTCTGTAAACCGTTCCAACGTTTCCGTTAAATACCGAGATAAAGAAATCTTCTCCGTTTGAAGAAGCGGGAATAACTTTAAAAACCATGGTATCAGCGTCTATCTCATTATTAGAGCTGACAAAACGATTCCACGTAAGTCCGCCGTCACGACTCAAGAAAAGACCATTGTCGGTAGCCACCCACATTACATTTTTTTGTAAGAATCCATCCACATCAAAAACTTTTAATGATGTCTTTTCATCTAAAATTTCCTGATGTGAATTCTTAAAATCATCGAAAGTGATTAGAAATTGACCCACTGAAGAAACCCAACTTGTTTCAACCGCGGCAAATGCCGAGGCAAACAATCCCTCAGAACCGCTGGCAAATGGATTGCTAAAACCGGCTCCGCTTATCACTGAAAGCCCCATTATAATTCCAATGCCTCCTAAAATTATTAATCCGATAAAATAGATTTTGTCGTCCATAGTATATTTTTTATATGAAGTCTCTTATTAACCGTTAATGACTCTATATTTTTTATTTCCTCGTTAATTTTTGACAAAGCAGTTGAGGTATGGACGACCTTTGATCTTAAGCGCAAAATTATTTCTTCAAAAAAAACTTCCAAGGCCAGAGGATTTTTGTCAATAATTTTGAGAATATCCTCAACAGCTTTTTCAAGCTGATACTTTGTCGCTCTGGGAGCAAGCGCTTGTTTTATGGTTTTATCAATATCGAGGCGAGCTTTTTCTCCTTTTATTAGATTTAAAGCCCTCCCAATTCGTCCAAAAGACACACTAGCTATCTGTTTAGCTTTATCGTCCTCAATTTTACCATATTTTAGAAGAAAGTCAAGTATTTGCTTATCCGACAAAGACTTGAAATAAACAGGTAAAACCCTTGATAAAATCGTAGGTAAAAATGTAGTTCTGTCTCTAGCTATAAGAATAAGGACTCCTTTTTGAGGCGGTTCTTCAAGGATCTTCAAAAGAGCGTTTTGAGCCTCATTAGTCAGCCATTCGGCATCATTAACTATCACACTTCTATAAGGGGATGTAGCTGATGTTCTATACAAAAAATGTTCTATATTTCTAATTGTATTAATCCCAACACTCTCTTTGTTGCCAACTTCATTAGTATCGCTTGCATTGGAAAAATCTATTATTAAATTCTCCTGAAGAATTGTTTTAGGCTCTTCAAACACTCCCCTCTCTATATAATTAGCTAAACTTTTAGCAAATAGAAATTTCCCCACTTGAGGTTCACCGAAAAAAACATAGGCGTGAAACAATCGCTTTTGATCGATGAGATTTTTAAAATCTTTAACCAAACTATCGTGTCCGTAGATCATGAGTGATGAATAAATGAGAAATCACAAAAGTAACACGCTATTGGTTAATTGTAATTATTTAGTTGTCCGTCTTGATAACCAATAACGAATTGGTTTATTTTACGATTAACCGTATTACTTCTTATTCAATAGAGTTCTCTTATAAATATCCAAATGATTGAGAATAAGTCCGGTTCCTTTGGCAACACAAAAAAGAGGTTCTTGAGCAACATAAGCATTAACTCCTAAAGTTTTTTTGAAAAACATCGGCAAATTTTCTATTTGAGCTCCTCCACCCGATATTACTATTCCTTTTTCCATAATATCAGCCACTAGTTCTGGGGGTGTTTCATTAAAAACTTTTTGAACGGCAGCTGCGATTTCCACCAAATGCATATGCAAAGCCTCAGCCATCTCATTGGAATTGATAACTAAATCACGAGGAAGTCCTGTTGCGCTGTCCCTACCCCTAATCTGATATTCTTTTTTCGTTCGAGTTGTGGTTGCTGAACTTATAGCCATTTTGGCATTCTCAGCGGTTTGTTCTCCTATGTATAGAGAATATTTTTTTCTTATGTATTCTTGAATTGCTTGGTCAAATTTATTTCCGGCGATTCTTAAAGAAGCCCAAGAAACTATTCCTCCAAGAGACACGACTGCTACTTCAGATGTCCCGCCTCCGATGTTAATAATCATATTTCCAGAATGGGAATTGATGGGGATACCGGCTCCCAAAGCGGCTAAAATAGGTTCTTTTACTAAATGAGCTTCTTTTGCTCCGGCCTCAATAGCGGCGTTTCTAACAGCCCTTTTTTCGGTTTGAGTGATTCCAGCCGGAACGGAAATTACCACATCAGGTTTTATAATCGCCCCCAAAGTTCCCACTGCTTTTGAAATAAAATATTTTAAAAGAGCTTTAGTTATATAATAATCGGCAATAACTCCGTCTTTCAAAGGTTTGTAAGCGATTATGTCCGAGGGAGTTTTTCCTATCATTTCTTTGGCTTCTCTTCCTACTGCCAAAACTTTATTTTCTGGAACACTCAAAGCAACGATTGTCGGCTCGTTTATAACAAAATCTTTTTTTGGCACAAAAACCACGGTATTGGCGGTTCCTAAATCAATTCCTATTTTAGTGGTAAACATATTAAATAAACTTAAAAACAGTTGTTAAAAAATTCAAATCAAAAAAATAAAATATCAAAAAACATCTTTACAAATAACTGTTTTTTGCTTCCATATCATAGTGCCTTTTGAATAAAAAATCAAAAGATAATAAACCCAACCATACGCTAACTCACATCGCCCATTCTTTGGATGTTGGCTCCTATTTTTTTTAAAACCTCGTCCATTTTTTCATATCCCCTGTCTATAAATTCTACGTTATTTATTATCGTTTCTCCCTTAGCTATTAATCCGGCCAAAACAACCGCTGCTCCACCTCTTATATCTAAACTGGAAACTTCAGCTCCTTTTAATTTCATTGGTCCGTGTATAACAGCCTTATTTGGATTCAATGTTTCGGTGTTGGCTTTCATTAATTTCAATTCTTCCAAATATCTGAATCTCCCGTCAAACATGGTATCAAAAATTTCTGTATCTCCTTCGGCTTGAGTCATTAGCACGGCATATTGCGGTTGAAGATCGGTGGGAAAACCAGGATATGGTCTGGGATCTATGTTTTGAGGAATCAGTTTTTCGTACTCTAAAGTCTTAAGATATTCCTTTCCGTTCTTTTCAAAAATTTCAAAATTTGCTCCAGCATCTTTCAATTTTTTAAAAAAGAGATCGTTGTGACAGGATATAATTGGCCCAACAACAATTTCCGATTTTGTAACAAGACCGGCAATTATATATGTGCCAGCCTCAATTCTGTCTGGTAAAACTTCGTACTCCACACCCTTTAGTTCATCGACTCCCTCAACTGTTATTTCGTTTGTTCCGGCTCCACTTATTTTCGCTCCCATTTTATTTAAAAAGTCAGCTAAATCCTTTATTTCCGGTTCGGCTGCAGCCACATGAATAAACGTTTTTCCATCAGAAAAGACTGAGGCCATTATGGCATTTTCGGTCGCTGTAACGCTCATTTTTTTTAAGACAACATGACCCGCCTTGGGTTTTCCTGAGAGATAAAATTTTTCATCTTTGTATTCCACTTTTACCCCCATTTGTTTAAAGATATCCAAATGATCGTCAATTGAACGGGATCCGATAAGACATCCTCCGGGTTCGCTAAAAACCGCCTGACCAAATTTAGCCAAAAGAGGCCCCACTAAAACTATTGACCCTCTTAATTTTTTAACGAGTTTTTCATCAGGGTGTTGAGAATTTATGTTTTTGGGATCCACAAAAACGCTCCCGTTTTCAAATTTAGACGAGACTCCAATACTAGAGAGTATCTCCAGCAGTTTTTCTATATCGCTTATTTGAGGAACATTTTTTATAACACAAGATGAATTGGCTAAAATAGATGCGGGAATTATTTTAAGAGCAGCATTTTTGGCTCCCCCCACAAGAACTTCACCACTCAATTTAGAACCGCCAGATATTTTAAATTTCATTGTTTTAGGGTATTATTAGTGCGATTATAAACCCTTTTTAAGAGTCGCGCAATCTATAAAATGACGATAAAACTGAGAAGATTGTTATTCATATTTTTTGTTATTCTTTTTGTCATTGTTGGAGTGGCGGTTTTATATTATGCCAAAGGATTCAGAATAGACTTTAATAACCTCTCAATAACAAAAACCGGGGCCGTATATGTGGAAGCAGAACCATCTGATATTGAAGTTTATATCGGAAAAAAACAATACAAGGATAAATCCGGAATACTCCAAAAAGGAACCCTGATATCAAACATTGTCCCCAAAAAATACATAGTTTTGATAAAGAAAGAGGGGTATGAAAATTATGAAAAAAATATAGAAGTATTTCCTTCTCAAGTTGTTCGCCTACTCAATATAAAACTGGTTCCCAAAAAAATACCCTCACAACCTATAATCAATGAGCTCAAAGGTGATCAAATTGTGGATGTTTCCGCAACAAAGAAAATAATAATTTATGATAGTCAAAAATCTATTTATTATCTTTATGACCTTTCACTGCCTAATGGCGCCCCAATTAATTTAAACTTAAAAATTTCATCTCTTACCAAACAGAAATTTGATTCCATAATCTTTTACCCGCAAACAGAAAATGCCTTTATTATTCGCACACCCAAAGGAATTTTCAGAGCGGATATTATAAGCAAAGAACTTTCTCCTATTCATGAGGGATCTGTTCAATTCTTTACTATTAGAAATAATAATCTTTATTCTGTTTATTCACCAATAACAAAGAAAGTAGTAACCACATCAACGCTTGAAATATTTGATTTGGTACTCAATAATAAAGTTTCTCAGATTGAAATGCCGTTCTCATCAGACAAGATAACCGACGTGTATATGAATGGCGGACAAATATTTGTGCTTGAAAAAGGTGGATCACTTTCTGCAAAACTGGACAATAAATTTGTGCAAATTGCTCATTCGGCAAAAAAAATGGCTCTTGCTCCAGATAATAGCAAGCTCTTTTATCAAGATATTGACGGTAAAATCTTTGTTTATTTGCTACGCGATGAATTAATAACCCTTGATGCCGTAAAAAATTCATCACTTCATCTATCTATAGAAAATAGTTCTAAAATTTCTTCTATATCGTGGTTTTATGATAATTACCATTTGATATGCACTTATCCGGATCAAATAGTATTAGCTGAAGTAACCAATAAAGAACCGAACAATCACTTTGTTTTGTTAAAAAATACTCAAAACATATTTTATGACCAAAACAACAAGCTAATTTACTCAATTAATCAAAAAACATTAACAGTCCATGATATATCACTTAAATCTAATTGATAAAACCACCTCTTTGAAAGAGGTGGTTTTAAAATCAGTTGAAATTATTAAGGATTAGGAAACGATCTCCTTCTTCTTCCGAAAAATTAATACCGCCCCGATGATCAATCCGCCAATAATATTCAAAGCGATATCCGAAATCATACCCCCAATGCTCTGTTGTAAATACACAGAAAAAAGCTCGCTAAAAATAAATTCTTGAGATTCCCACAAAAAACCCAACAGACACACAAAAGATAAAACGATTATCAATATCTTTATTTTTTCAGTAGCATGATGATGAATATGTTCGTTCACAAAATGCTTAAAGAATGAAAAAAACAGTAAAGCCAACCAGATTCCGCCGATTAAACTCATCAAATCATCAACTAGTGAAAATGTATATGAGTTAAGAATGGTCAATATTATATGAACCACCAAAATGACGGCTCCAAATATGCCCACAAAACGTTGAGATATATCCATAAAAATTAACGTTTAGACCACTGAGGAGCGCGACGAGCTTTCTTAAGACCGTATTTCTTACGCTCAACTGCTCGAGGATCTCTGGTCAGAAAACCGAATTTTTTGATCTTCTTTCTTAATTCTTCGTCGGCAACAACTAAAGCGCGAGCAATGCCATGCCTGATAGCTTGAGCCTGAGAACTAATACCTCCGCCCAATACTTTTATTGTGGCTTTTATGTCGCTTATTCCGATTTTATCAAAAGGACTTTTCACAATTCTTTGCAAATTTCCCAAAGGAAAATATTTCTCAAAAGGTTTATCATTAACTATCAATTCCACCCCATTTTTTTCGGATTTAAATATTCTCACTCGAGCAGTTGATGTCTTTCTGCGCCCGACTGCTTCAACATATTCACCTTTTTTAAGATGCAAAGATGGTGTGTCTGAGTGTGCTTTTTTTATTGTTTTTTTATCTTCCATAATTTTATTCAATAATAAGTCTTTTAATACGTCGTGCTTGGAGTTTGTTTTTTGGAAGCATCCTCATAACGGCTTTGCGAAGAACCCACTTCATTCCATTTTTGGCTACCACGTCTTTAAAAGAACGCTCTTTTAAATGTCCTATTTGAGTTGTGTGCGAATAATAAACTTTTTGTTCAGCCTTTAAACCAGAAAGTGAAAGTTTGTCTATATTTTTAATAATTACACTATCCTTTCCTTCAAGCCTTGGGTTGTAATCGGGGTTTTTCTTTCCTTGCAAAATTATAGCAACGTCTGATGCTACTCTACCAAGTTTTTTTCCTTTGCAATCTATAATGTATTCCATGTTTCTATTAGTATTCATTAGTATCATTCGAATGAATTCGTATATTGGTATCTTTTTATTATTTTTTACCCTCTATAATTAATTGCTCAACGCTCTTTGGGACCTCTTCGTAGTGACTAAATTCCATCGTAAACGAACCCCTCCCCTGAGTCATTGACCTTAGTTTTGTAGCATATCCGAACATTTCAGACAAGGGCACCTTTGCATCCACTACTTTTGTCATCGCCCTATCAGAGAGTTCTTGAATCTGTCCTCGTTTTGAATTTATATCCCCAGTAACATCTCCCAAGAAACTGGCCGGAGTAATCACTTGAACCTTCATTACAGGTTCCAAAATTATCGGCTTGGCATTTTTAGCAGCCTCTTGTAACGCCATGGAACCGGCGATTTTGAAAGCTGATTCGGAAGAGTCAACTTCATGGAATGATCCATCATAAAGAGTTACTTCTAAATCAGTCATTGTGTATCCGGCAACAACACCCTTATCCAAAGCTTCTTTGATACCTTTTTCAATAGCTGGAATAAATTCTTGAGGAACAACACCTCCTTTAATTTGGTTAACAAAAACAAATCCCTTACCACGTTCAAGAGGTTTAACTCTTATTTTAGCGTGACCATATTGACCACGGCCTCCCGATTGTCTGATATATTTACCCTCAGCCTCAGCTTCAGCCTTAATGGTTTCCTTGTAAGATACTCGCGGTCTGCCAACATTAGCTTCAACGCTAAATTCACGTTTCATTCTTTCAACTAAAATTTCAAGATGAAGTTCTCCCATGCCCCAAATAATCGTTTCACCAGTTTCCGAATCACCAGTAATTTTAAAAGTCGGATCCTCATCAGAAAGACGTCTTAAAGCCAACCCCATTTTTTCTTGATCAGCTTTAGTTTTAGGTTCAATTTTAAGGTTAATAACCGGTTCTGGGAAAGTAATCTTTTCAAGAATAATCGGATTTTCCGGATCACAAAGAGTATCCCCGGTTGATGTATTTTTTAATCCCACAATAGCACCTAAGTCACCGGCAAACATTTCTTCCACATCTTCGCGATGGTTGACATGCATACGAACAATTCTACCGACACGCTCTTGATTGTTTTTTGTTGAATTAAGAACATAGGTTCCTTTTTTTAAAATACCGCTGTAAATTCTAAAATAAGTTAAATTACCGACAAATGGATCGGTTGCGATCTTAAAAGCCATGGCTGTAAGAGGCTCGTTTTCGCTAGGTTGTCTCACTATCTCAGAGCCATCTTTGGGATTTTCTCCTTTAATGGGTTTTGTCTCTCCAATTTCCAATGGTGAAGGAAGATAGTCAACCACACCATTCAACATCAATTGAACGCCTTTGTTTTTAAGGGCGCTACCGCAAAAAACCGGAACCAAATCATTACTAATAGTCGCCTTGCGTAAAACGGCGCGAAGATTATCAATAGGAATTTCTTCTCCTCCTAAATATTTTTCCATTAACTTCTCATCTTTTTCCACTATCTTTTCCACAAGAATAGCTCTTTTGGCATCTACATCCGAAACCATATCGGCTGGAATATCGGTTTCTTTTATGTCTTCACCGTGCTCTCCTTCAAAAAGATAAGCTTTTCTTTCCAAGACATCTACTACTCCGTTAAAATTTTCCTCTAAACCGATTGGTAATTGAACAGCTACCGCATTAGTGGTCAAACGCTCAATTATTGAATCAAATGATTTTTCAAAACTAGCTCCCATTCTGTCTAATTTATTGATAAAACAGATGCGGGGAACTTTATATTTATCGGCTTGATGCCACACAGTTTCAGATTGTGGCTCTACTCCAGCCACCCCATCAAAAACAGTCACTCCTCCATCAAGAACGCGCAAACTGCGCTCCACTTCGGCGGTAAAATCAACGTGCCCGGGAGTATCAATGATGTTGATACGATGTTCGTGGGCATCTTTTATTTTTTGTTTTTCTTCTTCGTTGGAAGCTTTTTTTAGTTCGGTGGTATTGGTCCAAAAACAAGTTGTCGCAGCAGAAGTAATGGTTATTCCCCTTTCCCTTTCCTGTTCCATCCAATCCATTGTCGCGGCACCTTCATGAACCTCTCCTATTTTGTGAGAAATTCCTGTGTAAAAAAGCACGCGTTCAGAAACGGTAGTTTTACCCGCATCGATGTGGGCAATAATTCCAATATTGCGATATTTTTCTAAAGGATATCGTTTTGCAGACATAAGTAATTAGTTTATCGGGCAAAATGAGCGAAAGCGCGGTTAGCTTCAGCCATTTTGTGGACATTCTGCTTCTTGCGAATCGCATACCCTTCATTATTAAAGACGTTGATTATTTCATCGGCTAATCTTATAGCAGCTGGTTTTCCCTTAACCGACTTTGCTCCCTCAATAAGCCAGTGACAAGCCAAGAAAAATTTACGATCTGCTCTGACTTCTCGAGGAACCTGATAATTGGCTCCACCGACACGTTTTGAAACAACTTCGTAAATAGGAGAAGCATTCTCCACAGCTGCCTCAAAAACCTCTAAAGAATCTTTTTGAGTTTTTTTGGCTATTTGATCAAGAGCATCATACATTATTTTTTGAGCGACGCTTTTCTTTCCGTCTTCCATTAAATAATTGATAAAACGAGCTACTTTCAAGTTCTCGTATTTTATATCTGGTTCAATATCTCTTTTATAATTTCTCTTTTTACGCATATTGTTTATTTGCTATGTTTGACTCCATATTTACTCCTTTCTTGTTTTCGATTCTCAACTCCGGCAACGTCAAGACGCCCACGAACAATGTGATAACGAACACCAGGAAGATCCTTTACACGGCCACCTCTAATCATAACCACTGAGTGCTCTTGCAAATTATGACCCTCACCAGGAATGTAGGCGGTTACCTCAGTTCCGTTAGTAAGACGA
Organism: Minisyncoccota bacterium; assembly: GCA_035408245.1. Taxonomy (GTDB): domain Bacteria; phylum Patescibacteriota; class Minisyncoccia; order UBA6257; family JAGOQP01; genus DAOOCG01. The sequence goes on along the minus strand of DAOOCG010000002.1, from coordinate 18,345 downwards.
ATACGAGCTACCTTTCTTAAAGCCGAGTTTGGTTTCTTGGGAGTTGTAGTAAAAACTTTGACACAAACACCTCTTTTAAATGGAGACTCCGAAACTTTGGGTCTGTTTTTTATAGTATTAAAATAAAAACCAAGCGCAGGCGCTTTAGATTTTTTACCGGGTGTATTTCTACCCTTTTTAACTAGTTGGTGAACTGTCGGCATAATAAAAACGTCCAAATGGACATGTGTAAATATATCAGAATAACAGAGACTTTGTCAACGTCTCAAACTAATAGATTGTATAGAAAATAGATAATTGGAACTATCAAAGAAAACCCAAAAAATATAAAAGCGATCAAAATCCACATCCCATATTGTTCCAATGTTGTTTGCAACCTGTAAAAACGAACTGGTAAAAAGGCAAAAAGTATTTTGGATCCATCCAAAGGCGGTATTGGAACCAAATTAAAAATCATAAGAGACAAATTGATTATGACAACAATTTGTAAAAATATTGGATTAACAATCCCTCCTAAAAAAGGACTGAATCTTAAAATAAGTGCCGCTAAACAAGCTATTAACAAATTACTCGCCGGTCCGGCAACGGCAATAATTCCAGAATCTCTTTTTGGATTTTTAAGATTGAATGGATTAAATGGAACTGGTTTTGCCCATCCAATAACAAATGATCCAGCAGAAGCAAAATAAAGCAGAAGCGGTAAAACCACCGAACCAAAAGGATCTAAATGACTTAATGGATTAAGAGTTAGCCTGCCTTCATTCTTGGCGGTATTATCCCCCATCTTATAAGCTGCATACCCATGAGATACTTCATGAATAATTGCCGAAAATAAAAGAACGACTAATTGAAATATGACAAGAACTAATTCATTCATGGTTGAGATTCTTCATTAGTTATTTCATAAATACGCTCTAATGATCCCGATTGAGATGGAATAGATATGGAATAATTTTCATTAAAACCTGAAAAATATCCGTCTAACGTAGTGGGGATAATAATAGATTTTCCTCCATCAAACTCCATCCGGACCCGATATAAATTATTAGTATCTTTTATTATCCAAACTTCCCACGGATTAATAAATGCACCGGAAAACCATCCGTTTGATTCATTAGATATTGAATAAAAAGAATTAATTAGTCTTCCGATTTTATCTTGATTAAAAAACAATTGGTAATGACGTAATTTAATCCCATTAACTGACTCATCCGGTAATTCATTAATGGAGGTGATGAGCGTGTTATCTGAAGTCATTTTCATAAATTCAGTTAGTTTTTTAGAATCGATTTTATTATAACGATCCAAAGCAGAAATAAAGCTTCTGGGAATTATTGAATCGGTTATTAATGTCGATGCCGAATCCATCACAACCCATTGTCCCATTAATTCATCAACAAACCCGGGATTTGTCGATGTTGCAATAGAATTAATGCGAAAATGAAGGGGCTTTTGAGGAATATTGATCGCGCTAATATCCCAAAAAGAGGTCGACGTATCTTCATTTAAATAGATAGAATTCTCCAAAGAAACGCTCAATCCGTCATAACGATGTTCAACCAAACCCTTTGATTCCAATATGATTGGATTGTCTGCTAAAAAACCGAAAAATGGGTCTTGGTTAATAATTTCTTTATTCACTGATGCTTGCATTGAAACAGAAAATCCAAAAGATGTTGCGTTAGAAATATTTAATAATGTCTTTTTTATAACCGTAGCAGGATTGTTTTGATACAAATACATCACTACAGCCATAATCGCCAAAATCACCAAGATTCCCACAACAACAAATATAAAAATTTTCTTGAATCGGCTAGCAGTGTGTTTAATATTTTCTTCTTCCATTAGCGCATCAGCACCAACATCGCTTAATTTACCAGCCTGAGCAGGTCTAAAAACAGCCTGACGCAACCCTTTGCGATTCATAAAATCAACCGGAATTTTCTCTTCAGCTAAAAGTTCATTAAGAGCTCCTTGAATTTCTGAGTAAGTAAAACCGGCAAAAATCAAATCACTCACAAGTTTATCCTGGCTAGTTTCCCCGTCCACTGATTTTAAAATAAGGTCTTCTAATTCCTTTCGAATCATATATTGATTATATCACAAGCTTAATTACTAATCTTTTTAAAAACATTAATCCGCCTTTCACCCCAAAGATTGAAATTATTTTTGGATAAAAATTTACTTATTTGAGAAAGATTTTTACTGGGTAACATATTTTTTTTAAAATCAACCTCAGAGTTAAATATCCATTTTGTTTTTCCCCAAAATTCATCTAGTTCCTTTATTTTAGTGGATTGTAAAATAAGCTGATATGCCGTTATTTTTTTATTCCTTTCATCACCATCAAAACAGGCAAAATCAATCTCGGCTTGAAAAATAGTTCCTTCAAACCCTGGTTCAATAACAATTATTTTTCCACTATCCTTTATTACTCGACAAGCTTCTTTAATGGCTTCTTTGATATTTTTTATATGATGTAATGAAAGAGTAAAAACAACTATATCAAACTGTTTTGATATAAATGGTAATTTTTCAGCTTTGGCGACTAAATATTCTATGTTTTTATTTTTACCAATCTCTTTTGCTAGTAATATCTTATTAATATCGGGGTCAATTGCTTTTATGCTGGTCTTTTCTATTTTAGCAATTTGGCGCGTTCTCAAACCATCTCCACACCCAACTTCAAGAATTTTTTTATTTCTAAAATCAATTTTGGAAAAAAGCGTTCTTATAAAAAAATCAATTATTCTCATAAAAAATTTTATATCTTAAACCTCATTTATTCACCGAAACCCCCTTTGTCAAGTATCTCACGATCGTGAGATACTTGACAAAACTTGTATAGAAACTTTTATCCACAATGTCGGACTGCCAGGATTCGAACCCAGACTAAATCCTCCAGGGAATTTTTTATCAGCAGTGTCGGGCTGCCGGGATTCGAACCCGGACTAAATCCACCCCATGGACTCGTGCTAGCCATTGCACTACAGCCCGAACAAAAACCTCAATTTTCAGTATCTTGCATATTCAATATTAAATCAAGATAAAACAAAAATTGCTCTTCAAGCAATTTTGTAACTTTCTACAATTCCAACAACTAATTACTTAGCCTTGGCCGTTTTTGATGTCATTTTTATACAAGAAGTGCAAGCCAAAACACGACGTCCATCATTAAGACGAGCCTTTTGAAGATTGGGATGTTTGCGAAGCCAGTTAACCGGATTATAGTTTCCGCGTAACTTCTTCCTCACTCCCCCCATTTGAGATCCTTTTTGGCAGATTTCACAAACTTTCATATTTTTTTATTTATGTATTTACGAAGATTTTAAGAGCCCCCCTTTAAGATCCATCCCGGCTGAATGCCAGGTGGGTGGGCTCAATCTAGACCCAAGGGTATAGATACTATTGCCCTCCCTAAAAAAACGGTTTGACCGAGAATCTTATCGGTAGGGCTCGTCAAAATAGTAGCAAGTCAAAAGTTAAAAGTCAAAAATATACATCCATATTACAGGAGAAATCTCCTTGTAAAATATTAAAGTCCTAAAGCTTTAACAATTTGGGAGATAAGTGAAACCACTACTGGTGCTGGAAGTAAGCTAAAAACCTTATCACCATTTTCATCCAAAACAGACCAGGATTCCTCAATAACTTTTACTTCTTTTGTTTCTTTATTATATTCGTATTTATAGGCCGGTGTTATTTCATAATCATCAACAACATCTTTTGCTGTATCAGCTGGAACCGAATTTCTAAGAAATATCTTGGGCACGCCCTCTAATTTCATTAAAGTTCGCATAACTGCATCATCAACTTCTATACGATCACGGATAGCTTCTATTCCAAGAGAATCTCCTTCTTTAGGAACCATTCTCGGGCCTCCACAATTTGGATTATCACAAATTAGGTAAAACTCTTTTTTTTCTTCATCATAGCCAATTTTATTGGTGCGAAGTAATTTCAATCCCCTAGGAACATGACAAATTGGACAAACCACTCTGTATTTCATTCGCTCATCAATAACTGCTTCAGGAACATCTATAAAAACAAAAAAGTCTGGATCATCTCTATAACCCATTAACTCTCTAAAATAAATAGAGTATGAAATTTGATCCAAATTTCTTGGAAAACCATCTATAAACAAAGCCTTGCGTCCTGCTTTATCAATCTCCCTCTTTACTAAGGCTAATATCAATTCCGTAGGAAGAAGCTTTGAGGTTGATCTTCCAAACAAAGCATCTAAAGCCTCATTTAAAGACATAAATCCCCTGTAATTTTTCTCAAGATAAGTCATTAATTCCTCTTTTTTTATCGGATCATCAAAATCCTCATGAACATCTCTTACTATGTCTCCGATTGAAATGTGTTTTATCTTATCCGGACCAACTGCTTCAGCAAAAAGCTTAGAGTATGTTCCTTTTCCAGAATTTTTCTTTCCCATTAAAAACCCAACAAAAGTTCCACTTTCCAAATACTCTTTTAATTTCTTTATATCGTCACCAGCCTTTAAAGAAAAATATTTTTTTCTTTCCTCCGGATCATCCATAGAAAATGGAGTTGGGTTGGACTGAGTCTTTGTTTTAAAGACCGGAAAATTTATACCTTTCATATTTTTATTTTTTGTTACTTTTTTTAATTTCTATATGAATTTCTTCAAGTTGTTTTTTCTCTAACTCGCTCGGACTATCCATCATCAGATCTTTAGCATCTCCTGTTTTTGGAAAAGCCATCACCTCTCTTATGTTCGGCTCGTTTGAAAGCAGGGTGATTAATCTATCCAATCCCCAAGCAATTCCCCCATGAGGAGGAGCTCCATAAGACAAGGCTTCCAACATATGACCAAAATTTTTATGAATTCTTTCTTTTTCAAAACCCATTATTTCAAAAACTTTCTCAAGAGCTTCAGGTTTGTGGTTTCTAATGCTCCCACCCCCGATCTCAAAACCATTTAGAACAATATCATATTGAGTAGTTAGAATGCTTTCAATATTGTCTTTATCCATCAATTTATCCGCATCATCACTCTTTGGAGCTGAAAATGGATTGTGAGTAAATGTCCAGCCACCCTCATCTGTTTTCTCAAAAAATGGAAAGTCTATAACCCAGCAAAATGCCAATAAATCGGGATCATTCTTATTCTCCCTCAAATCAGGCCTATCTATTCCGTATTTTTCTATAGCTTCTTTGTAAGAAATTCTGGGGAAAGGAATTTGTTGAATTTTTTTATTAGGGGCGCAAGTTTTAACAAGATTAATAAGTAATTCCTCGTTTAATAACATTACATCTTCCCTATCAACAAAAGACATCTCTAAATCCAATTGAGTAAATTCCGGCTGTCTATCGCCCCTAGTATCTTCATCTCTAAAACATCTGGCTATCTGAAAATATCTTTCCATTCCAGCCACCATCAAAAGTTGTTTGTATTGTTGAGGAGATTGAGGCAAAGCATAAAAATTCCCAGGATACAATCTTGATGGAACAACATAATCTCTAGCACCTTCTGGTGTTGATTTGGTTAAAATCGGAGTTTCTATCTCTATAAACTCTCTCTCAGAAAGAAAATTTCTAATAAATTTAACAACTGAGTGTCTTAGATTGATATTTTTTTGAAGCCTTGGCCTTCTTAAATCCAAGTAGCGATACTTCATTCTCACTTCTTCATTTATTTCACTTCCATCTCCAGTTACATCAAAAGGAGGAGTTTGAGATTCGTTTAAAATATCCAAAGACTTGGCTTCAATTTCAATTTTACCGGTTATCAGGTTTGGATTAACCAAATTTTCTGGTCTTTCTTTTACAAGACCGTTAATCTGAACAACCCATTCATTTCTTAAATCCTGAGCTTTTTTATAAAGCTCCTCCCCACTCCAGGGTCCAAAAACCACCTGACAGATTCCACTTCTGTCTCTTAAATCAATAAATATGATTTTCCCATGATCTCGGCGATTATCCACCCATCCACACAAATCGACAGTTTGACCGACTTTTTCAACAGTATCTTTAATCCAAATTCTTTCCATATCAGACAGTAAGTTACAATTATTTAATAATACAAACGCTATATTGTTCCAAAAACGAACCAGATAGAAATCTAAAAACTATTATAATTCTGCCGTCTGGCGTATTTATCAAGCATATAAAAAAACTATCAAAAAAACAACAAAAAAACCGACCATTGGTCGGATATTAAGATTCTGTGTGTTTACAGTGAACATACCACCTACCACGCTCTTCATCCAAATGAAGATTACCATCTTCTTCATATTTTTGAAGCACTTTTGTAATATCAAGAGTCATCTCTTCTAAGGGAATTGATATCTCTTCCGGATCAATTGATAGCTCAAACACACCGATCAAAGGATTGTGTCCGTTAAAGATAAAATACTCAAATTTCAAGAGAAACAGAATCTCTTTTTGAGGATATTTAAAAGCTAATAGAACAACGTCTTCAAAAAGTGCTACCTTATCACGATTCTGCAAAATCGGTCGGAATGAAATTTCAAATAGAGGACATCGATTGGCTATTTGAAGTATTTGATTGGTTGTAACTTCAATACATACCGAATATCTTACACCCGCTTTGGTCTTTTCCTCCTCAAAAGATGAGGGAATATCTAATCCCACAACAGATAATACGGATTTAACCAAATCAGCCGGAACTTTCATTTGTTCATCTCCTTGCGTTCTGTTGTAATGATAAATATAAATTAATTACCTGTCAATTTTGGCTGAAAATCCGAATTTTATCATTCAAATAATCTATTTTTATCATTCCGTCCAAGTCTGTTCTAAAAACTTTAGAACCAATATTTTTAAAACGATCCAATATTTCCTCAGCCGGATGTCCATAAGAATTTTTTCCAACCTCAACAACGGCTATTTTAGGTTTAATTACATCCAAAAATTCTTTAGAGGATGAATATTTTGATCCATGATGGGCAATTTTAAGAATATCTATTTTATTCAGGTCAAAGCTTGATAATACTTTCTCTGTTTTTGAAGAAATGTCCGCCGTAAAAAGTGCCCGCGTGCTTGATGAATTCATTAAAATAACCATTGAATTATCATTTGATGTGTTAGATGTTTTTTCAACTAAAGGCCAGAGAACATTAAATTGGGTATTTTTATAAGAAATAGTATCACCGTTAGCAACATTAAAATAAGGAATTTCTCTTTCATTAAGAAGTCTTTTTAATTCGTCCCAAAGTGAAGAGTTTTCTCCATTATATAAAACAGCACCTATATCGTAACGATTAACCACCTCAAATAATCCGCCCATATGATCCTGCTGACCATGAGAAGCAAAAACTACATCTATCTTTCTTTTACTAAAAGGCAATATTTCTTCTAAATTTTTCACTACTTCAGAATCTTTTCCAGCGTCAATCAAAAACAAAGATTGACCGACTCTGACAAGCTCGCTATCTCCCTGCCCAACGTTCAGAAAATAAAGAGAATCTTCGTTGTTACCACCGGAAAAAACAACTATCCAAGAAAAAATATTGGCTAAAAATAACAATCCGATAATAATAAAAATATTACGCTTTATATTCATTGGTAGAAATAATGTAATTATATTTTTTCAAAATCCAAGCCAAAATCCCATAGTACACAACCATCACCCACGCTCCCATATTAACAGGAAAAGCATTTAACGATCCGAATAACTTTATAATAATAACTTCTATTTTAAGTGGAATAAAAATAATCAAAGAAAACAATTTTGCTACCGGCAAAGCAATAACCCCCATCACCCCAACAATAAAACCAATTGCCATAGTAATAGGTACTAAAGGTAATAAAAATATATTAGACAAAACTCCAATTAAAGAAACTGTTCCAAAAAGACCGGCTAAAAGAGGCAAAACGGCTAATTGAGCCCCGATCGTTTCGCAAATAAGTTGAAAAACACCCTGCCAAAAGGGTTTATAAAAATGCGTTAAGTTTTGGATAAGAGGTGAAATGTATGTAATTCCAAAAAGGGACAAAAACGACAAGGAAAAACCCGCATCATAACGAATTATAAATGGATTAAGCACAACCATAAAAAATCCAGCCACTACCGCTGCTTGAGAAAAACTATAAATTCTAGAAAGTCGGCCAGCGGAAACAGCCAACAACCCCATAATTGCCGCTCTTACCACGGAACTTTGAGCCCCAGTCATAAGAACAAACAAAATAGTTCCGATAATAACCACCCAGAAAGCTGATTTTCTTTTTATTAAAAAACTTAAAAACATAAACAAAGAAGAAACCAAAATGGTAATGTTATAACCCGAAAGAGCCACCAAATGAGTCGTTCCACTGTTCTTCATCGCCTGTTTAAAGTCTGATCCAAATTGGGCGCTTTCTTGACCAAGTAATATACCAGTCATTAAAGAAGCTTCATTTATTGGAAGAATTTTTTGGTAAACTCCGGCAAAATAATCCCTAATCTCATACAAAGTTCTCCAGAAAGAAAAACTTTGAGCAGAGCTTACTGAAATATTTTCCGGGAAAAAAACCGACCCCAACACCTTATCTTTTTTAAGATATAATTCATTTTGCTCAAGAGGTTTTATTTCTCCTTTAAAATAAATCCCGAAACCATATTCTATTTTTTTAAACTTATCGGTCCGAACATATATTTTCCAATCTTCGGAAGTTTTTAGAATAAATCCTTGAGACTTTTCGCTTAATCGCGGACTACTAACAACCGTGCCATTTATATCAATTGGAACGCCGTATGTTATTTTTTCAACATTAAATGTTTGGGTATAATAAAAATTGTAATAAACTGATCCGATAATTATTGAGCATAGAAGAAACCCAATAACCACGGCTTGTGGTTGTTTTTTATATGTCGCCAAAAAAATAATAATCAAAAACAAAAAAGCCGTCCCCAAGACCACTTTAAATAATTCTATTTCAAAAGAAGCCAGCCCTACCCCGATTATAAAAAATAAGAAAAACCAAAATGCTTTTTGGCTCAAGCACATATTTATAAAAAATTAATCTGCGCCCTTATATTTTTATCAAAATTCAAATCCCACCCTCGCTTTTTCTCCTTTATTAAAAGGGTGTTTTAATTCCCTCATTTCGGTTGCCAGATCAGCTCGTTTAATAAAACTAGCCGGAGCTCCACGCCCAGAAAGCACCACTATCATATTTTGAGGTTCGTTTTTTATAACACTCAACACATCGGATGATTTAAGTAATTTTAAAGATACAGCAACATTAACTTCATCCAAAGCCACGATGTCCCATTTTCCAGACCGTATTGCTTTGGCTGATTTTTTTAAAGTTTCTTGAGCCGCTTTTTTATGAACATTAAAAGGAAGTTTGTCTCCCAAAATTCCAACAAACCCCTTTCCTCCCCGATATATCTCAAATCTTCCTTTATATTGTTTATTACTTTCAAAAAATTTATGTTCCCCGGAAATCCAAGGACCTTTTATAAATTGAAACATAATTGCCCGTTTTCCTTGTCCAACTGCGCGCAACATTTGTCCCAGCGTAGAAGTGGTTTTTCCTTTTCCGTTTCCGGTAAGTACAACAATCATATAATTAGTAGGTAGTGATTAGTGAACGGTGACTAGTGGTTAGTTAAATTCAAGCTTAATTAAAAAACAATCGAATAAATAACGACCCCAAAACTCTTTAATATTTTACATTAATAAAAATAAGCCCGCCACTGGATAAAATATTACGTAAAATAATCAAAAAATTCTCAAAAACCTTCAAAAAACCCCTTTGTCAAGTATCTCACGATCGTGAGATACTTGACAAAGACACAAAATACCCAAAAGTTGAGTTTAACGCATCCTATACTTACAAAAACCGCGCTTAGAACCCTTTTATATTTGAAAATTTTTATCTCTGCTATTTGATATTTGATTTTTATATAACGTCTCCTACTCTTGTTTATTGAAAAAAATAATTATACACTCAGACCAGAACACAAGGAGAGTCACGTGGATTCACGAGAAGTTCATAAAGTGCCAACTGTTCAGGATAATTACAGAGAGTTGGAAAAGGCTAAGTGGTTAAAAGTTAAAACCGCTATTTCTTTTATAATTGAACAGCTACAGAGCGGATTTGTAGAGGAAGAAAAAATCAGTGAGGCAAGAGAAATGATTGATAGGTTAGTTGATTTTATTGATCTTGCTTTGAAAACAGATTTGGACTATCCACTCACCATTGAGAGTATGGCGGCAAGAAATTTGGCCAACAATATTATTCAAAGATGGTCCTTTGGTCAAAGAAATATAAGGGTGCTTGAAATTCTTGCATATTTAAGACGAGTATCAAGAATGCTGCAATTTTCAACTACTCAAGACCAAGTATATCGAGAAAACGTTGAAAGACTCCAAGAATTTGTTGATTTGCTTATTACTACCGAACCATTGTGAGTTTTCACAAAAAGACGCATTTGCGCCTTTTTTTAATTTTTATCAAACACACAACTGATTTTTATGTGATAATTCCTCCTCCCAACATTTGCCCCCAAAACGAATAAAAAACTGCTGATTGCCCGGATGCCGGAAATACTGTCATGGGTTTAAATAACCTCACCAGAGCCTTATTGTCGCCCCTTTTTACCACACGTACGCGTATAAGTGGCTGATGATAACGGGTTCTAACCCGAATAGAAAATATCTTCCCTGCCTCAAATTTGTCCCGATATTTATCATCAAGCCAATTAAGATTTGTTATTTCAAATTCCTTACAATAAAGACGTTCATCTTCTTCATAAGCAATTACAAGTTTGTTGTTTTTAAAATCCTTTGACACAACATAATAAGATCGACCGGATGTATTTTTGAATCCGTGTTTTTGACCAATCGTATAAAACCAAACTCCATCATGTTCCCCAACCTTTTTTCCATTTACATCAACTATGTCTCCAATTTGAGGCTTGATATGTTCCTTGAGGAATTCATCAAATTTAAACTTGCCCAAGAAACAAACCCCCTGAGAATCTTTTTTGGAAGCAGTCAAAAGATTTGCTTCTAAAGCAATGTTTCTGACTTTTTCTTTTTTTATATTTCCTATCGGAAAAAGTATTTTTTTAAATTTATCGCGTTGAATTTGCCATAAAAAATAACTTTGATCTTTTTTTTCATCTCTGCCTTCGTATATTTTAACAACTCTATTTTTAAACCAATTTGTTATTTGGAATTTAGGATTTTGGATTTCCCAACCAAGCTGGGCGTAATGACCAGAAGCCACGTAATCAAAACCCAGTTCCATTGCTTTATCATACAAAAGTCCAAATTTTATCTGACTGTTACAAACCACATCGGGATTAGGCGTAATTCCCTGGCGATAACCATTTAAAAGATAATCAACAACTCTTTTTTTATATTCTTCCTCAAAATTAAAAACATAAAAAGGGATTCCAATCTGCTCAGCCACCAATCTGGCATCTTCTCCTTCTTTATCCTGACATCCATCTATGTTGTATCCCCGAATGAATGCTCCGACAACTTCATACCCCCTTTTTTTTAATAAAAAAGCCGCCACCGAAGAGTCAACTCCTCCAGACATAGCTACTAAAACCTTTTTATTATTCTTTAAAAACATATTATTTTTTAAATACAATCAACAATACCAGTTAACCCCAACATCAAAACAATGTCAAAAAAATCCCCCTAAGAGGAGGTACTGACTGGATTGATAGATATCACAAATGGTCTTAAAATTTCCTTAGAACCACTCTGACCGGTCGCATCAATTGGTCTAGATCTAATAAGCTCCTTACAAATCTTTTCTGCCAACATTTGAATAATTGGTGCCACATTACACTCCTCTGGGATATCTAATTGAGTCGTCATTATACAAATATCAGCATCAACTTGTATATTTCTGATAACTAAAACAATTTCATATTTTCTGGTTTTGATTAACATTTTTCACCCCCAAGATTCTAAATAAAAACTACACCTCAAAACATTTTATGTCAAAAAATCGCCCAAATGAGCGATCTTTTAATTTTTATTTTAATTTTTTTGTGCCCTCTCTACATACTCCCCCAATTCCGTGTTTACTCTGATAATATCCCCCTCATTAACAAACATTGGAACGTTAACTTTGGCTCCGGTTTCTAAGATAACAACCTTTGTTCCTCCGGTTGCCGTATCACCTTTAAAATTTGGAGGAGCTTCGACAATTTTAAGATCCATTTTGATAGGCAACTGAACATTGACTATTTTGTCATTCCACTTAACGACAGTCACTTCTATATTGGATTTTAAAAATTGAGCTTTCATCCCAAGTTGATCGGCAGTAAAGAAAAATCTGTTTTTTGGATTACCTATTTCATCAAACCAATATTGACCTTTATTTTCATAAAGAAACTTGGATTTCATCCTTTCCAATTCCGCCTCTTCCAAATTATCGCTCATTTGAAAACTTTGTTCCTTTACCTTCCCGCCTATCAAATCTCTAAGTTTGGTTTTCATAACCGGCTTTCTTTGTTGCATTCGCAAAAAATTAGCCTCCAAAACTTCGTATAATACCCCTTCAAATACTATAAGCTGACCTGGTTTTAATTCATTATATGACAACATAGTTGGATAATTTTTAAATCCTAATTATTAATAACAAGCTCGAAGATAAATGTTATTTCTCTTTCTTTTGATCAAGAGCTTTGCGAATAATATCTTTTAGTCCCCCCACGTCAATTCTATCGTCATTCTGTCTTCTCTCTCTTTTGGGGAATTCTTTAGGCGACATAGGCGAAGGCTTCAAAACATCCCCCAAAGGCACTTCGTTCTTTCGTTTGATCAAATCCTCCACCTGACGAGAAGAACCTCCATCCATATAATATTCGCGAGCAATCTTGTCTTCAACTTTTTCTTGAGATAAAGCATATTTATCCCTAGAAACTTGGATGATAGTATCAATAAGAGAAGTTTCTGGCAAGGGTGGCGGAGGAAGAGTATGAGCCGAAAAAGGTTTTGATGTCATACCGTCAATCATTAGTTTAACGTAAATTTGACGATTGGGCAGATTAACAAAATCATTAGCTATAAAATCAGGAAAGAATTCTTTTTCCAAAAATTCAGCATCGGTGGGTCCCACCCGAAAAATAATTAGAGTTCCCACATTACCAAAAACAGCCGAAGCCACACTCTCTTCAATTTGTTCTATATATTGATGAGCAATGGTTAAATTAAGTTTGTATTTACGCGCCTCCGAAAGAATGGTGGCAAACGATTCGGTGGCAAAGTTTTGAAACTCATCAACATAAAGATAAAAATCCCTAAGCTTATCGGCGGAAGTGCCCGATCGAGACATTGCTGCCAACTGGATTTTAGTAACCACCATAGCTCCCAAAAGCGATGAATTATCCTCCCCCACTTTTCCTTTAGACAAATTGGCGATAAAAATCTTACCTTCATCCATTACTTTTCTAAAATCAAATGATGATTTGGACTGCCCGATAATGTTTCTAATAAGAGGGTTGGCGATAAACTGACCAACTTTGTTTTGAATGGCAGAAACCGCCTCAGTTTCCAATTTCTGAGTATATTTTGCAAACTCATCCACCCAAAAACTCTTTACCACCGGATCATGAAGATTATCAACTATTTGTTTACGATATTCTTTATCGGAAAACATCTTCATTATTCCAAGTAATGTAGAATTGGGATATTCCAATAACGCCAATAAAGTATTGTTGAGTATGTATTCCATACGAGCAGACCAGACATCCGGCCAAATTTTCTTAAAAACCGACATAAGACCGGATGCAACCAAATGTCTCATATCATTACTCACTCTCTCAAGAGGATTAAAAGCTATCGGAAAACTGACATCAGAAGGATTGAAATAAATCACATCATCAATTCTGTTTTCAGGAATCCTTTTCATAACATCATCAGCTGTTTCTCCATGAGGATCAACGAGACAAACCCCTCTTCCGGCGGCAATATCAGCCGACACCATATTCAAAAGCAAAGTGCTTTTTCCCGTACCGGATTTTCCGATTATATAAATATGTTTTCGGCGATCATCCTCTTTGATACCAAAAACAGCTTCTTGATTTCTAAAATTTATTCTCCCTAAGTTTAAGATTTCGTCCATATTTTTATTTTTTGTTTATAGGAAGATTAACCGGTGGCTCACCTTTGCGAGAATAATTAGTTTGAAGTTTTTGAGCTTTAACCACGCTAATTGGAAAATGAAAAATGGTTGCCAACTCCTCAGTGTTTAGAATAGGCAAATTTTCATCCATAATACCCCCCGAATACCCAAAGCGACGCTTGCGATAAAAATCATATAACTTTCTTTTCTTGGCCGTCACGACATATTTTTTATAATTTGTGAATATCCTTCCCCAAAATGAAGTAAATCCGGGAATTAATCTATCCGGTCTAAAACCATTCATATCTCTGGTGTTATAGAGTTGAAAAGCCGACATAACCGCTCCGGCATTAGACATAGTAAAAGCATCCTTCTTATCAATATAAACAAACCGCATAGACATTTGGAAGGAGATTTTTGATATTTTATTGCTTATTGCCTTAATAATATCCTGTTGAGAAGGAGTTAATTTCCACATCCCCATATCCAACGCCGCAGGATCTTTTTTGGGTTCCCTGGTTGAATTGATTATGTCCTGAATTAATTGATCTCCTTCTTTTTTTAAATCATGACCCGTTGGAGCACCGGCTGGGCTTATAATAAATTGTATCCAAACCATCTCATCATCTTTGAGTTTAGACATAACTTCGGCAATGTTTGAAATTGGATCAATTCTTTTTTCATCTTTTACCTCTTCAAAAAATGGGTAAGTTTTTATCGGATAAGGATTGGGCTGAGCTAATGTAAATCCGGTTCCCCAAATATCCCAGGTTTTATTTGGAAGCATTGATGGCATTTGATCCACATAATCAGGAACCTCAATTATTTCGGCATCCGGATATTGAGCATAAACCGCCGCCTCAAAAAGATTTTGGTAACCAGAGGGCATACGAGCATAAAAATGAATACCTCCGCCACGACCAACCATCTCCAAAGAAAGCCATCCGTTAACTTTGCCATCTATGTATTTATCATGCCAACTGATGGTGTAGGAATAAATACCATATAAAGCCGCAAAAACCTGCTCCATTGATTTTGGAGTTTTGATATTGTCTTTAGGAACCTTCATTTCCAAAACAATCCACTTTACTTTATTAACGTAATTTATTCTTTTTTGAAATAAACGGAGTTGCCACCAAGTGGCAAACAAAAAAACAGGAAAAAATATCCAAATAACGGTCAACAGCGTATTATAAAAACTTCCTAAAGCAACGTTAATAAACTGGAACATAATTACAAGTTTTTCTCTTTATAACTAAAAATACCACTCTTGCGGTCATTTGTTAAGGACAAAACGCAAAAAGTGGTATTTTGTAAGATTCTCTTAAGCGACATGATACATTCCCCCCTCAAGTTTCTTAAAGTGTTTTTTGTCCTGAAGATTGAGTAAAATAGTATTGTTTTTAAGCACTCTCTGTTGAGAAACTAATTGAACTATCTGATCAAAACTCTTAGGCCCGTTATTCTTCAATATTCTTTTAAGAACTTCTCTAGCGGTTCCTGTTTGATATCCGTTTTCTTTCAAACCATAAAGCCCTCTTCCCACAAGAACAAAACGTTGATCCTTAATGAGTTCGTTATGAACAGTTTGGGGATGAGCCTTCTTTTGATCAAACTTTATTTTATTAATTTCCTGGGCAATTTCTCTAAAATGCAAAGGTTTATTTTGTTTCTTTAGAACAAGGTATGATTTGTCCCTGACGGTTTTAGGAACAATTTCCGGCCATTCGGTCAAACCAAAATCTCCAAACGGACTAACGGCAAACCTCTTAGAGTTTAAAGTGAAGTTGGCAGCAATAGATTCCGGAACAGAATGACTCTTAACTACCTGGTAAAAAAGTTCATCAAATTTTTTACGTTCAATAATCTCTTCCTTTTTTGATTTAAGAATCTTGGCAACTTTATTAATAAATTCCTTATTCTCTTTCAATTTTTCAGTCGACGTATACCAGAAACTGAAAAATTCTTTGTTCTCGGCAAAAAATAACGGTTTTTTGAATATTGAGAAAAGCAATTCAATAGTTGAAACGTCCAGATTATTATCTTTGAAAACAAATTTTAAGTCTTCAACCAACATATCTGATCTGCGCACTCCACCAAGATTTTCAATATGAGCTAAGGCTTTTTCATAGAGATTCTTTATTTCTTTGTGCTGGCTAACAGTTTTTGAAATGGATTTCAAAGCTGCCGCTTCAATCTGACGAATCCTCTCTCTAGTCACGCCATATTTGCCACCCAAAGCAGCCAATGTTTTTGGTTTTCCTTTGTCAAAACCGAATCTTTGAATAATTATGTCTTTTTGGCGCTTGGCGAGTAAATCAACAAGGCCGTAAAGCATTTCTTTGAGTGTCATATGTGTTTGATTTATACAATAAAATGTTTACTTATTTTTACCAAACTTATACCACAATGTCAATAGCGGACTGGCAATAAAGATGGATGAGTAGGTTCCAAAGAATACTCCCACTAACAGGATGATTGTAAAAAGTTTAAGTGTCGGCGCTCCAAATATAACCATAGCCAAAAGAACCAAGACTAAAGTTAACGATGTATTAATTGATCTGGCAAAAGTTTGATTTATACTGTCGTTAACAATTTCATCAAATGTCTTATTGCCCTTACGCAATAAAATATTTTCCCTGATTCTATCAAAAACCACGATAGTATCATGAACAGAAAAACCAACAATAACCAAAAGAGCCACCACAAAATTAGTATCTATTTCTATCCCCTTCAAATAACCAAGCACGGCCAAAATTCCCGATGGAATAAGAACGTCGTGAGTTAAAGCCAGAAGAGTCACTATTCCGTATTTCCATGATTGAACCGGATAAGACGCTTTGCGAAAAGCAAAAGCTATGTAAATGGAGATTCCCAACAAGACCAAAACAACTGCCCAGATAGCCCTTGAACGAAGTTGATCTCCAACTGTGGGACCGATTGTTTCAAATCTTGTTTCCTCTGCTTTACCAAGTTTTTGAGAAATTGTGCCAAGATATTCCTGATGTTTTTGTTCATTCACTTCCGGAAGTTTGATGATTATGGTCTGAGAAGTTAATTCTCTGTAAACAATAACATCTTCAATACCCAATGTTCCTACAAAAAAATCTTTTACCGAATTCTCATTAATCGATTCATTTTCAAATTTTATTTGCCAAAGAGTTCCTCCGGTAAAATCAATCCCCGGCTTAAGTCCGAAGATAGCGATAGCCGCAATACTTATAGCAACAAATGTTCCGGCAATTGAAAGATATGTGCTTCTGTGTTTAATAATGTTTATCATAATTTAAGCTATTTATTATTTTCTTCGGCTTTATCTCTGACAAAAGCCACCATTAAGTTTCTAGTTACAGTAATTGCCGTGAACATGCTGATAATAACACCCAAAAGCAAAGTTAATGCCAAACCCTTAACAAAACTCGTAGTGAAGTAGTAAAGAATAAGAGAGGTAATAATCGTGGAAATATTTGAATCTCTAATAGAAGGCCAGGCACGTTTAAATCCTTCTTTAATAGCTACTGTTCGGCTAAGACCCCGGCGGAGCTCTTCTTTTGTGCGCTCAAAAATAAGAACATTAGCGTCAACCGCCATTCCCACGGAAAGCAAAAATCCGGCGATACCAGCTAAAGTCATGGTAACAAATAATTTAAAAACAGTAAGAGAGAGAATGGCGTAAATAATAAGAGCAACTGATGCCATAAATCCAAACGATCTATAATAAATTATCATAAACAACATAACCAAAAGAGTCCCGATAATACCGGCAATTATGGACATATTAAGAGATGTTTTTCCCAAACTCGCCCCTACGGTTTGTTGATTAACAAGTTCTATGGGAGCAGGAAGAGCTCCGGCATTTAAATTTTGAGCCAAGGCTTTAGCAGTTTTGGTCGTGAAGTTAGCGCTATTTATAACCGCTTTTCCGCCTGAAATCTTTTCATTAACAGTCGGATTACTAAGAACAGATCCGTCAATTAATATTGCTACAGTCTTTCCAACATTACGTTCGGTAATCTGTTCAAACAAAGTTGCTCCCTCATCCGTAAATTCAATCGCAACTTGTGGCTGTCCGGTAGTTTGATCAAAATCAAGACGAGCCGCTTTTAAAAATCGTCCATTAAGACCTGTGGGTGTGTATTGAGTTGATGTTCCAACCGTTATTTCTTCGGCAAATTCCAAATACGGAGTGAGACCAATTTCATTAATTGCTTGGGAAACGTCATTTACGCCGGCTAAATCAACGTTAAGATAATATTCTCCCGCCGATTGACTAAT
>DAOOCG010000001.1:30311-62435 GCA_035408245.1 Minisyncoccota bacterium | reverse complement strand
TATCCTCAAACCGGAAATTTTTTGCATAACTTAATAACGTCTTTTTTTACCGATAATGGATTTTCTTTTTTGATAAGTATTCTGTTTAAAAAACCGGATATTAAAATCATTTCTTTCTCTTTCATTCCGCGATAAGTGGCTGAATATGTTCCAATTCTAATTGCCGAGGGATGAAGGGGTGATGAATCACCTGAGATAGTATTTCTATTGGCCAAAATACCTGACTTTTCCAATAATTTTTCCGCTTCAAAACCTCCCATCCCGAGACTTAAAGCGTTAATTAACAACATATGACTTTCGGTTCCTCCTCCAACTATTTTAAGACCGGATTTTATCAAACCAGAAGACAATGTTTTAGCATTTAAAACAACTTGTCTATAATATTTTTTTGTTTGAGTTTGCTTTGATAAAAATAGTCCGTTGGCGATAGCGGCAATGCTGTGATTATGCGGACCACCCTGAAGACCGGGAAAAACAGCTTTATCAATGGCGGCAACAATATCATTACCCAATTTTTTTGCAATCAATGAATTTTTGTTAGCGAAAATAATAGCTCCTCTTGGACCCATAAGTGATTTATGAGTCGTAGTCATTACAAAATCAGATGATTCAAATGGGGACGGGTAAAACCCGGCACTCACCAAACCGGCATAATGGGATATATCCGCCAAATGATAGGCCCCAACTTTTTTGGCAATTGCACCGATTTTATTAAAATCTATCGCGAATGGATAAGCCGAAGCACCTGAAACGATCATTGCCGGTTTAACTTTTTTGGCTAAAAATTCTATTTCTGCGTAACTAATACGATATTCCTCATCTACTTTATAACAAACGGTATTAAAAAGTTTCCCTGTAAAACTAGCTTTTGATCCATGAGAAAGATGTCCACCTGATGATAGTTGCAAACTCAAAATAGTATCTCCTGGTTTAAGAACGGAAAGATATATAGCCATATTGGCAATTGCCCCTGAATACGCCTGAGTGTTAACATGCCACTTTTTTGCAGATAATTTAAACAATCCAAGAGCTCTAAGAATGGTTAGTTTTTCAATTTCGTCGTAATTAGAATTTCCCGGGTAATATCTTTTCCCTGGATAACCTTCTGAATATTTATTAACCAAAACCGATCCCAAAATATCTCTAACCGATTTTGGAGCTATATTTTCCGAAGCTATCAAATCAAGCGTCATTTCTTGGCGCTCCGTCTCTTTTTTAATTAAATCGGATAGTTTTTTGTCTTTTACCATTGCTGTATCATACCCTAAAAAAATACCCCTCTCAAGAAAGGGTAGTAATTAAATCAAACGCTTTTAGGTAAAAAAATAATCGCGCTCCTTGGAACAGAAGCTATTAGATTCATTCTTCCTAAAACACCGGGAATGGTGAAAAATATATCAAGCCTTGATAAACGTTTTGATCCAGATTGAACAAGAGTAAACCCGCCAGTAAGTTCACCCACAAATCCTTTAAGAATGGGGATTTTTATCCTCTTCCCAGAATCTGCAGAGATATCCAGACTAACAAACACTCTACTTATCAACCTAACACTTCTTCCGTCCAAAGAATCAATTCTGCCGGATTTTATTATTTTTTCTCGGCTCATTTAACTAATCTCCCGAAAATATTCGGAAGTCACCGAGAGTCTTATTCCTTGTATTTTCATCTCATGAAACAATTCTTTTAAAGAACAATCCATCTGAGTTTCAAAAGAAACACCAGTAAGAACACCTTCCTGCCCAGATTGAACAAAATACGACATATCACCAAGAATATTAATACCCCACACATCTTTGGTTATAACAATCTTTTTGCCAACTTGCGAGGGATTAAGTCCTACCGAATTTACTTTTAAGATAAGAATTGATTTTTTATTTATCACGCATCCTCCTTCGTTGATTAAGAGCTGGGTTATTTTTACACTAAAAATGCGTTTTCGTCAACAAAACCCAAATAAAACTTTACAAATTAAATTTAATGTATAATTGTATATTCAATGATTGAAGCGATTCTCTACAATATTAGAAGTTTACATAATGTCGGTTCCATATTCAGAACCGCCGATGGAGCCGGAATATCCAAGCTTTATTTATGTGGTATTACCCCAACTCCATTGGATAGATTTGGTAATAAGCGCTTGGAACTTTCTAAAACCGCCTTGGGAGCGGAAGATTTTATTGAGTGGGAAAAAATCGGAAACAGTCACTCACCTCAAAAAACAATCTATCTTATAAAGAATCTCAAGAAAAAAGGGTATTCCGTTTTAGCTATTGAACAAAACAAAAGATCAATATCCTACACAAAATTAAATACAAAAAATCATAAATCAAAAATAGCTCTGATTGTAGGTGATGAAGTAAAAGGCATTCCCCAATCAATTTTAAAAAATTGCGATCAAGTATTAGAAATACCAATGAAAGGAAAAAAAGAATCCTTGAACGTTAGTGTGGCTTTTGGTGTAGCAGTTTATGAAATAACCAACAAATTGGACAAAACCAAATAAAATACCTATATTCAACAAAGATCTTCTTGGGTGGAGGGTTTGTGAAATTCTTAAAAAAGAAGTGGAAAAAAATAGTTTTGGCAATTATTTTGCCAATAATAATTGGTCATTTAATGCCTCCTTATCCATTTTCAGCCCTTTGGTTTGTGGGTATTCCCACATCAATCGTTTGGTTGTTTGGGGGAATCAATATAACCCTTGATAAGATAACTATTTCTGAAATCGTCAACATCTTAAAAGATGTATTCCTAAACCCATACGTTATCATCACCACAACACTGTTTTATTTTCTGCACTCTTTTTTGATATTCTTATTTTTGGAACCACTGATGATTTGGATTTTGAAAATAACAAAATCAACTAAACGCAGATATATCAAAAAAACCAGAATTCATATTTTTGACGCAATGATTTGGTTGGAAACATAAACCGGTCTTATAAAGACCGGAATTTTTATAAATATATCCAAAAACAAGATAATGGTTAATCGCAAGAAGACAGTTGTTTGTTTAAAAATTTCAAATTATAAATTATAAATTAACTCTTTATTCCATTCTTTACTATTCCATTTTCTGAAAATCCCGTGACGTTTTCTATATCCGTATCCAATATGCGCATAATCGCTTCTTTGGTATTAAAAGCATTATGAGGAGTAATCACTACATTAGGCATATTCATAAGCAAGTGATTGAAAAGAACGGCTTCCATATTTGTTTTATTATTGGAAGAATTTTTAAGCCAATGAGCCTGTTCATCTTTAAGCGCATCTTCTTCCTCAAGAACATCCAATCCGGCTCCAGCCAAAATTCCTTTTTCAAGAGCAATAACCAAAGCTTCAGTTTCCACCAATGGTCCGCGAGCTGTATTTATTAAATAGGCTCCTTTTTTTATTTTTTCAATATTATTTTTATTAATAACATGATGCGTTTCTGGCGCATAAAAAAGATGGAGCGAAATAAAATCTGATTGCCCGAGAACTTCATCAAATGATCTGTATTCAAACCCTAAAGATTGAGCTAATTCCGGTTTTGGATATCTATCAAAAGCAATAATATTCATTTCAAAGCCCTTAGCCATTTTTATAACATGTTGCCCGATGTGCCCGGCACCAATGATTCCCAATGTTTTTCCTTTTAAATCTGTTCCCATCAATCCATCAAAAGAAAACCCCTCGCGTTCTTTAATGCGATCTATGCTTAAATAAAGTTTTCTTGAAAGGGTCAAAATCAAGCCCATAGCAAACTCAGCCACCGTATTTTCTCCATAATATGGAACATATCCCAAGGCTATGTTTTTAGATCGGGCATAGTCCAAATCAATATGATCAAAACCGGTTGAACGGGTTGTGATTAATTTAAGATTTGGAAAATGATCAATAACCTCTTTGGTTATTGAGGAACCGACAAATACTGATATCGCTTCATAATCATTTTTTTGAGGAAGTTTATCACCACTCAAAAACTCTTTGTAAACATCACACTCAATCCCGGCATGAGTCATCGCTTTCTGAAGATATTCAGCTTCCCATCCCTTGGCTTCAAAGAAGGCTATTTTATTCATGTTTTTTAAAAAATTAATTTAAATTGATTGTTTTTATTATAGCATTTAAAACAAAAACTCTCATTCGTTGACAAATTTTAAGATGTATAATATAAGAATATCAGCAACGTTCACATCTTCGGAGAAAAAAGTGAGTCTCGCCAAACGAATCAAAGAGTTATTTTGTCTTATTGCTGTCAAAAACATTCCAGTTATTCTACTTTCTACAATATCAGGATTGTTGATTTCAGGATTTATTGAATTAGTTTATGGCTATCCTTATAATCCGTCTCTTTATATTGGTTATGGAATGATTATCGGTCTTATAGTTGGAATTTGTCTTCACATCATAATTCGGACAAAAGTCGACATAGTTAGAGAATATTATTGTTTTCTAATTAAGGTGAATGATGATCATAAAGTTGTTGAATTTGGACAAGCTCTTTGGAAAGATGGGGGTAGTATATTTCCATGTAATATACATCCGCTTAATTGGCATCATGATGCTACCGAATTAATTTGTCCTATTCCAATAAGTATTGAACGAACAAAGGATGGGGTAAGTATTACAATTAGTGTTGTAATGGAAGTAACATTCGGATCACCATTTGATACCCAAGAACTTTTTAATATTCTACACCAGAGCGGTAACACTCTTGGTGGTAATCTATCTGTCTATTTGTGGAGAATATTGATGACGGTCATTGATTCAAACCGCGTAGCCATTGATTATGTTTTTGACGATTATATCAATAAATCAATTGATAGTGACGAACTTCTTCATTCCCTCATTGATATTCTTCATATTCCCAATATCGGACTTTCCAATATTAAGAATGTGTCTTTGAAACTCTATAATCCGAAAACAGAGATTCTCCGTTCAGTCAAAAAATAAAATTCCGCCCTAAGGCGGAATTATTTTTAGAAAATGATTAAATTATTTTAATTTTGTTTTTATTATCTCGTCAATCAATCCGTATTCTTTGGCTTCTTGAGCATTCATATAATAATCTCTGTCGGTGTCTTTTTCTATTTTAACCAAGGACTGTCCGGTATGTTTGGCTAGTATCTGATTTAGTTTTTCTTTCAACTTCAATATTTGTTTGGCGGCAATTTCAACCTCAGTCGCCTGCCCTTCTGCCCCCCCCATAACTTGATGAATTAGTATTTGAGAGTTAGGCAAAGAAAATCTCTTTCCGGTTTTTCCGGCAGTGAGTAAAAGAGCCCCCATTGATGCCGCCATCCCGACGCAAATTGTTGAAACGTCCGGCTTAACATGCTGCATAGTGTCATAAATAGCCATGCCGGCTGTTACTGATCCGCCCGGACTATTGATATACATCTGGATGTCTTTCTTGGAATCTTCGTGATCTAAATAAAGAAGCTGGGCAATAACAGCATTAGCCACATCATCGGTTACTGGACCGCCGATAAAAATAATTCTTTCTTTTAACAAACGTGAATAAATATCATAGGCTCTTTCCCCAGAAGGAGACTTGTCTATGACCATTGGAATTAGGCTCATAAAGATAGTGATTAGTGGTTAGTGATTAGACTAATGAGTAGAATTATAATTGAAAAAAAACGTTATGCAAGTCTCTGTATTTTTAAAATAAAACCGCTGTTTAAAAGCGATTTTATTTGTGTCATTCGTGTGAATTTGTGTATTAGTGTTACTACCTTATGAACTTAACAATCAACAAGGCAATAATATTAACAACTTTAATGAGAGGGTTAATCGCTGGACCAGTTGTGTCTTTGTAAGGATCCCCAACAGTATCTCCGGTTACCGCCGCTTTATGAGCCTCAGAACCCTTTCCTCCAAAATTTCCATCTTCAATATATTTCTTGGCATTATCCCAAGCCGCTCCTCCGGCAGTCATAGAGAGAGCCATAAATAATCCTCCAACAATTGTTCCAATAAGAAGCCCCCCCAAAGCTTTTGCTCCAAGAAGAAACCCAACCAACAATACCCCGACTATCGGAATAAGTGATGGGATGATCATTTCTTTTATAGCCGCCTTGGTAACAATATCCACAGCATGACCATATTCTGGTTTAGCGGTTCCTTCTAAAAGCCCTTTAATTTCTCTAAACTGTCTTCGTATTTCACTCACTACGGCACTAGCCGCTCTACCAACCGAACGAAGAGTTAATGATGCAAAGAAATAAGCCATTGCCGCTCCCAAAATAAGACCAATAAGAACCCTGTGATCGCTTAAATTAAAAACTGTATTGCCAAGCTCTTGAGCATAACTTGAAAAAAGAACCAGAGCCGCAAGCCCGGCAGAAGCTATCGCATAACCTTTGGTAACCGCTTTGGTGGTATTTCCAACCGCATCAAGAGAGTCGGTTATTTTTCTAACTTCTTCACTTTGTTTTGTCATCTCGGCAATTCCTCCGGCATTATCTGTGATTGGTCCAAATGAATCAATTGAAACCACCATACCCGCGACAGAAAGCATTGCCACCGAAGCCACAGCCACTCCGTATATTCCAGCCAACCAGAAACTGGCTAAGATTGCTAAAGCGATGACAACTGCTGGAATTAACGTTGATTCCATACCAATTGAAAGACCGATGATAATATTTGTTCCATGTCCCGATTTAGAAGCTTCAGCAATGGAACGAACCGGCCTGAATTTTTTGGCAGTATAATAATCGGTAATAAGCACCATAAACGCAGTCACAACAAGACCAACGAGAGAAGCCAAAAAGACTTTCATATATCCACCATCAAAAGTAAGTTTGGATACAAAATAAAATCCGATAGCTGAGAAAATTAATGACGCAGTTAATCCTTTATAAAGAGCACCCATAATTGATTCGTTTTTACTCAAACGAACAAATAGTGTTCCCAAAATAGAAGCGATTATAGAAACTCCTCCAAGTAAAAGCGGGAATTCAATTGATCCGGTTGTTCCAGCTGATAAAGCTCCCAGTAAAATTCCGGCAGTCAAAGTAACCGCATAAGTTTCAAAAAGATCAGCTGCCATACCGGCACAATCTCCGACATTATCTCCGACATTATCGGCGATCACACCAGGATTTCTTGGATCATCTTCTGGGATATTGGCTTCTACTTTTCCAACCAAATCTGTTCCCACGTCAGCCGCTTTGGTAAATATTCCCCCCCCCAAACGGGCAAATATTGAAATTAAAGAAGCTCCAAAACTAAGCCCAACAAGCGCACTGGTATCTTTTCCAAAAATCCAAAAACATCCGGCAACAACCAAAAGCCCCAAAGAAGCAACTAATAGTCCGGTTACAGATCCAGCTTTAAAAGCAAGTGACAAAGCGGGAGAAAGTCCTTTTTTAGCCGCTTCAGCCGTCTTAACATTCGCTCTGACTGAGATATTCATTCCGATATAACCGGTTAGAGCCGAGGCAACTCCTCCGACCAAAAAACCGATCGCCACATTCCAACTCAAAGCAAAACCAATAACCACAAAAAGAATAGCCGCAACAACAGCAACGGTTTTATATTGACGATTAAGATATGCCATGGAACCTTCTTGAATCGCTTTGGAAATATCAACCATTTTTGAATCACCGTTAGGTTGTCTTTTTAACCAAAGAGAAAGAAATACACTGTATAAAAGAGCGAGAGCGACCGGAATAAAAACTATGTAATATGATGTGTTCATAAACAGAAATATAAATTAATATATTTTAAAAATTTAATAATAAGTTAAATGAAATTTATTCTTCATCGTCCGATTCTTTTTTGGAATCATCTTCTTCAGCCACAGCAGTCCCATCACTTTGAACAATATCCGGATTGGATTGAGATCGAACGTCTATTTTCCATCCGGTTAATTTAGCGGCTAATCTGACATTCTGACCGCCTTTTCCTATCGCCAAACTTAATTGATCTTCAGGAACTAAAACAAGCGCTTCGTGATGATCTTTTAATTTTGTGGATGAAGCTGTCGCCGGAGAAAGAGAATTTCCAACATAAACCGATTCGTCTTCTGACCAATCAATAATATCTATCTTTTCACTACCCACCTCGCTGTTGACCGCCATTACCCGAGCCCCCCTTTGCCCAACACAAGCGCCAACGGGATCAACTCCTTCAGCGGTGGAAGCAACGGCAATTTTTGTTCGGCTTCCCGGTTCACGGACAATTCCCTTAACCTGAACGACTCCATCGGCAATTTCAGGAACTTCTAATTCAAATAGTTTTTCTATAAATTTAGGATGAGATCTGGATAAAACCAATTGAGGTCCCCTTCCTCCTTCTTGAACAGATGAAAGATAAAACTTCAATCTTTCTCCGATTCTATAATGTTCTCCCGGAATTCCTTCGGAGAAAAACATAACACCCGATGCCTTGCCAAGATCCACAAAGACATTTCCTCTTTCCACCCTTTGAACAATTCCACTCACAAGAGTGCCGATTTTGCTTTCAAACTCGCTTTTAACGGAAGATTTTTCTATCTCCCTAAGTTTTTGAAGAACCACTTGTTTGGCTGTTTGAGCGGCAATACGGCCAAAATCAGAAGTTGGTTGATCAATATCAAATATCAATTCTTCTCCGATTTGAGCATCGGATTTTACTTTCCTGGCATCCTCAATCAAAATATGCCTGTCAGAATTATAAAGAGGCAACAAATTTTCAATCTCTTCTTGGGTGAGTTGTTTTTCTTCAACTTCTTCTCCTTCTTTTGGAAAACGAACTGTGTTTTCATCAACAACAGTTTTTACCTGAAAGAAAGTTATTTCATTAGCTTTTGCATCAATAGTGCAACGAACTACTTCGCCCTTTTTGTCATATTCTTTTTTGTAAGCCGAAGCAAGCGCCGCCTCCACAGCCTCAAGAACTTGAGACGGATTAAGATCTTTTTCGCCCGCTAATTGCTCAATTGCTTTATTTAAAGCTTTGATATCAAACATATTTTATTTTATTTATTAAATAATCCGCTCGGCAACCGGCGGATCTGATAAACAAACTATACCAAACGCATTAATTCAAGTCAAACAAAAACATTATTTTAAAAAAACCGCTCAAATTGAGAGGTTGTTATTTCTTTGGATCAATCGGGCCGATATCAATATGTCCACAAACACTGCACTTTCTTACTGTTTGTCTCATATCATCCAAACCAACACCGATCTGAACAAATATGTGATCTTCTTTCTGATGCCCGTTGATAAGATCTATTACCTTAGATTTGGTATCTTTTTTAATGGCTTGAATCTTATATTCTTCAGTTGCAATGATGGTATCAAGAATAGAATCTGCTACATCACCCAAAAGATAAATGGAAGATTGATAACCTCTTCTTTTATTATCCCAAACAATAACACCTTCTTGAGATAAATTTTCAAGAACATCATATACATCTCCAACAATATCACCATGAAAAGATCCTCCCAATCTGACACCAGATATAAGATCGCTTACAGAAATACACCCCCCATTCTTTTTAATAACATCCAAAACAGATCCCCTAAGCGTCTTTATTTTCTTAGCCATCACACCCTCCTCAACGTTCTGAAATAAACATACAAATAAAGCACCGCCCAGTCAATATCACAAAAAACACCCCCTTAAATTGGGGGTGTTTTTAAAATCACAAATTATTCCTCTGTGTGATTGCGAAACTTCCCAATAAGATGGGCCGCATAATCCTTTCCGCCCAGACCAAAAGCAATTCCTCCAGCTAAGGCCAACATAGCAATGATACCCATTACTATCGTCTGAATAAGAGTTCCGGCAACACCAAGTTGCAAAAGAGCCGCCAAGAATCCAAAGATAACTACGGACCACCAAGTTAGAACTCCTAAAAATTTAGGAGCATGTAACTTAGCACTGGCAATGGAACCCCTTACCAATCCACGAAGGAAATTGGCAATTACCAAAGCCGCTAACATAATAAGAACAGCCACAATGATATTTGGGAAATACAAAAGCACTTCATTAAGGAAAGTTGATAAGCCCCAAAGACCAAGAACATCGGATACGGCAAGAACTATAACAACAACCACAAACCAATAAACCAAAGCTCCAATAAATTTTCCGCTGCTCATTTTGTAACCGGCTCTTTCAACTATTTCCTCTAAACCGATTTTTTTGAGTAATGAATCAAGTTTTAGAGCGCTAATAATCTTTTCAAGAATAGCCTTCAAAACAGAAGCAACTAAAAGACCGACGATTAAAACTAAAATCGCCGCTAAAAGTGACGGAAGAAAACTGACAACCGTTTCCCAGGCAGTCTGGAAAGATCTAATAATAACTTCCGACCATGATGTAGTAAGCATATTTATAAATTAATTTAATAAATTGATTGTTTCGACAAAAAATCGACCTTTCTTATGTTTATAATGATAATTATAAGCTAATAAGCTTCAAAAGGCTATTCTATTTGTGGATAACGGAAAAAGATGTACAATAAATACAGATTATGAAGGTTTATTCAGCCTCAATTTATTATTAAATTAAAATTTCAATGATAAAGCTCATTTCCCGAATAATAATACTTTTTGTCACTAATATTATCGCTTTGGCTTTGGCTGCTTATTTTGTTAACGGTTTTACGGTTAGTTCTGATATTGTTACTTATCTTGAGCTGGCTGGAGTTTTCACCGTTCTCAATATTTTAGTCCGACCAATACTTAAATTGGTTTTGGGACCAATCATACTGCTTACTTTTGGGTTGGGAGTGATTATTGTGAATGCTTTAATCCTCTACATACTCTATAAGATCTACCCTTTAGGGATCACTATAGATTTTTCGGCTGGACTTTATCCGCTCGTTTATGCTACCCTGATCATAAGTGCAGTTCACTTTGTAATGGGGTTCTTTGGCAAAAGAGCCTACAAAGAGTGAGCCGCGATCAAATTCGTTTTAATTTTGATTCTTAAAATAAACTATGAATACTGCTTTTAAAATAGCCCAGTTAGTTCTTTCAGTGCTGATAATTATACTAATTCTTCTTCAAGAAAGAGGAGGCGGAGTTTCAGAAGCTTTTGGAGGGGGTGGCTCGGGTTTTTATCAACAACGCCGAGGAATAGAAAAATATATTTATATTGGAACCATTGTTTGTTTGGTTTTGTTTGCCGCAGTTTCTTTAGCCAATCTTTTTGTACGATAAATGACATCTTTGATCGCACAGATTTTTAAAACATTCTCCAAAGGGGAGCGTCTTGTCTGGATAGGCACAGCTATTATTTGTCTTGTGTCGGGTATTTTGCTTGCTTTGGCGACGTTTAATGCGCAAACCGCCGCCGCTCCGGATGACGGCGGATCTTTTGTTGAGGGTGTTGTCGGACAACCATCTTATGTTAATCCTCTTCTGGCTAAAAATTCTTCCCCAGATTCCGATTTAACCTCTTTAATATTTGCATCGGCAGTAAATATAGCCGAAAGCATAAAACACGATAAAGATTATAGAAATTGGACTCTTAGAATCAAAGAGGGGGCTCTATGGCACGATGGAACGCTGATTACCAGCGATGATGTTATATTCAGCGTTCAGACCATCCAAAATCAAGATACTTTGTCGCCACTTTTCTCAAATTGGCAAAATATAACCGTTTCCAGAATAAGTGAACGGGAAGTGAAATTTGAACTAACAAGTCCATATTCTCTGTTTGAGAATATATTAAAAGATCTTAGACCAGTACCAAAAAAACTTTTTGCCGATATTTCCCCGGCTCATATAAAGCTTTCTTCATATACATTTGAGCCGATAGGAAGCGGACCGTTTATGTATGATTATTTGGAAAAAAGGCGAGATGGGTTTATTACTGCCTACGCTTTGAAAGTTAATGATAATTACAACATTTTAGGCGACGTTCCTCATATTAAAACATTTATCTTTAAATTTTTTGAGAACGAAGAAAATTTGATGCGTTCGTATAACATTGGCGCAATAGACGGATTTGGAACAAGCAATCCCGATCAACTTAAAGATATAAAACTTAACTCCACTACTTTAAAATTACCGACCTCAAAATATTACGCTATATTTCTCAACCAGAATGCCGATGAAGCGCTTTCTTCTTCGTTGGTAAGACTGGCTCTTGAAAAATCAATTAATAAAAAAGACTTGGTTAGTCAGTCTTTTAATAATGAGGCATCCATTGAACACGGACCAATCCCATCAACACTTTCTTATTACAATCCATCAATTGAATCCCGGGATTCTTTCAATATTGAGGAAGCCAAATCCCTATTAGAACAAGATGGTTGGCAAATAAATTCAGACACCAATACATGGAGTAAAAAACAGGATAAGAATAAAACTCTTCAATTGGGATTAACGATAAAAACAACCGATGTTTATCCTCTCAATTCCATGGCTTTATTTATCAAAGACGCCTGGAACTCAATCGGGATAAAGACGGATATAGTTTTTATTGATCAAAAAAATATAGCTGAAGAAATTATCAAAACTCGCGATTATGAAGCCCTTCTTTTTGGAAATATAATCTCTCCAAATCCGGATCTTTATTCTTTTTGGCACTCTTCCCAAAAATTCTACCCGGGTCTGAATCTTGCGCTCTATGACAGTCGCCAGGCCGATCAATTAATAGAAAACTCCAGGTCGGTTGATCCGCAAAGTAACGAAAGACAAAACCAACTTGATAAACTGCAGGAACTTATTGCTTCAGATGCTCCGGCGATATTCCTCGCCTCTCCTCGTTATTTTTATGTTTATAAACACAGCATTCCAGGAGTATATATGGAAACGATTAATTTCCCGGAAGATCGCTTTATCTACGTAATGGATTGGTATGTTAAAACTAAGAGGATATTCAAATAAAAAGTATGCCGCTTAATCTATCAAAAAGTGCCGGCATTCCATTGATATTATCCGGTATGATTCCGATTATTAAGACTGATTTAAACCATCCGGAAAAAGAAATAAAAAAATACAACGATTACAAAAAATTCTTTAAAGATTCTTCACTGGACAAAAATATAAATTTATATTATGTTTATAGGAATTATTGTCTTAACAAAGATAAAGCCATATTCAAAAAATACGGGGTTCGTTATGATGTTACAGTTATAGGAAAAGAAATTGTGGGAAAAGAGGCGCCCCACACCATCGGGCATATTCACAAACAAAACTCCCAAGGATTAAGACAAAATGAGATTTACCAGGTAATTTCCGGTTCAGCTCTGTTCCTTTTACACGATACCAAAAATAAATTATTTTGGGTGATAAAAAGAACAAAAGGACAAAAAATAATAATCCCGGGGCATTGTGCTCACATTATAGTCAACAATTTACCGCAAAAACCGTTAGTGATTGCCAATATTTTTACCAATAAAAAAAATTCTTCGGATTATTCCTTTTTTAAAAAAACTTCCGGGCCT
This sequence comes from Minisyncoccota bacterium, assembly GCA_035408245.1. GTDB lineage: Bacteria > Patescibacteriota > Minisyncoccia > UBA6257 > JAGOQP01 > DAOOCG01. Next base: position 49,058 of record DAOOCG010000001.1, on the reverse strand, counting down.
GCCTGGTATCCGATAAGAAATGGAACAAAAATAAATTTCTTGAAAAATTCGTCTTACAAAAAATCTGTTTCTCTGCGTTTGGTGAAAAAAATTAATCTGCCTTTTGGCATATCCTCAAATAGATCCCTTTACTTGGATTTTATAAAAAACCCGTTAAAATTTTCTTTCCTCGCTCAACCGACGGTAATCAACACTAAAAATATTTTTGTCTAAAATATTGTAGTTATTGATTGTTTGGTTTGTGAAAAAGTTCTTAAATAAAATTAATAAAAATCGTCTAAGCCCCGATGCTGAAATTGGTAGACAGGCTAGCTTCAGGAGCTAGTGTCCTCACGGACGTGAGAGTTCGAATCTCTCTCGGGGCACAAAGTGTAAATCTTTTAGTTGTTATAATTAAATATTAAAAATTTCACTCTTATCACTAAATAAAAAATATGTTTACTAATAAACAAAATGTAATGAATACATCGACAAAAACCGGGGTTAGACGCCCCCCAAGAACTCAGCGTCCAACATCTCCTCAAAAAGATCAGAAAATTGTCCGATTTATTCCTTTGGGTGGATTGGAAGAAGTGGGTCGTAATATGTCTGTTTTGGAATATGGAGATGAAATTATAATTGTTGATATGGGATTACAATTCCCCGAGGAAGACACCCCCGGAATTGACTATATTATTCCCAATATCACCAGTTTGATACCCAAAAAGAAAAATGTTCGGGCTATAGTTATAACTCACGGACATTATGATCACATTGGTGCAATACCTTATTTGGTTGGAAAATTAGGCCCCAATATTCCTATTTACACGGCCGCATTAACAAAAGAAATTGTTAAAAAAAGACAGGGTGAATTTCCCAATGCTCCCAAACTTAATATTGAAGTAGTTAAAAATGGCGACAGATTAAGGCTTTCTCCCAATATAGAAGCTGAGTTTTTTGAAACGGAACACACCATTCCCGATTCAATTTCAATAGTTTTTAAAACTCCGGTAGGCAACTTTGCTTATTTTAGCGATATCAAAGTAGATTATGACATTAATGGAAAACCTCAACGACTTGATGTTTTTCATGACATCGCCAAACACAAAATTCACACTATGTTTTTGGAAAGCACCAGAGCCGAAGCGCCGGGAAATTCCATGTCCGAAAGAATTGTAGAAAAAAATCTAGATGAATTAATCAGTAAAGCCAAAGGCAGAATTATTGTCGGTTTATTTGCTTCTCTTTTAACTCGAGCATCAGATATTCTCAAAATTGCCGAGAAGCACACTAAAAAAGTTTTTCTAAGCGGTCTTTCACTAAAATCCAACGTTAACGCCGCTCAAAATCTCGGCTACATAAAGGTTCCTAAAGGATTGATTGTTCCTTTAGAAGAACTTCATAAATACCACGATGATAAAATTCTTATTTTAGCCACCGGAGCCCAAGGAGAGCCAAAAGCAAGTCTAATGAAGATAGCTAATGGCGAAAGCAAACATATAACAGTTAAAAAGGGTGATACCTTTATATTTTCAGCCTCTGTTATTCCGGGTAACGAAAAACCCGTTCAAACCCTTAAAGATAATCTCACTCGTCAAGGAGCCAGAGTTATTCAAACCCAACATATTGATGTTCACGCCAGCGGTCATGGACCATCGGGAGATCTTAAAATGATTATTGATATCATTAAACCTAAATTTTTTATCCCGATTCACGGATTGTATTTTATGCGCGCCGCCAATGTTGAAAATGCAGTTGAAACGGGAGTAGAAAGAGAAAATTGTTTTTTGGTTGATAACGGTCAAATTGTTGAAATTGCCACAGATAAAATCAGGATTTCCGACAGAAATGTGCCGGCTTATTACGTTATGGTTGATGGATTGGGCGTAGGCGACGTTGAGGAAGTGGTCGTCCGAGACAGAGTGTTGCTGGCTCAAGAAGGAATGATGGTGGTTATTGTTACCCTTGATAGACGCACGGGGCAATTTCTCAAGAATCCGGATATAATTTCCAGAGGTTTCATTTATCTTAAAGAAAACAAAGAAATGGTTGAGGAGTTGCGCAAAAAGATAAAAGGTTTAATCGGAAAGATTCCTCGATTTCAATCTCTTGAAGCCGATTATCTGAAAAACATGATTAAAGACCAAGTCGGTCAATTCGTGTATAATAAAACCAAGCGAAGACCAATGGTTCTTCCCGTGATAATAGAAGTATAAAATTAGAGATAAATAATTAGCGAATAGTAATTTCTTTCCCGATTCAAATATTATGAAAAAAATATTTTCCGGAATTCAACCATCTGGCGTTATCCATTTAGGAAACTATTTGGGAACAATCAAGCAATGGGTAAATATGCAAAATGAATATGAATGCATATTTTCCGTCGTTGATCTTCATGCGATGACAGTGTTTCAAGAACCAACCAAATTCAGAAAACAAATTTTAGACACCGCTAAGATTTTATTGGCTCTTGGAATTGATCCAAAAAAATCAACTCTTTTTGTTCAATCTGATTTACCGGAACACTTGGAACTTTTTTGGATTCTAAACACAATCACCAAAGTTAGCGAGTTAGAATTAATGACTCAATATAAAGACAAAACATCCCAAAACAAAAGCACTGCCGCCGGTCTTTTAAATTATCCCGTTTTAATGGCTTCAGACGTGCTTCTTTATGACACAGATGAAGTTCCCGTTGGGGAAGATCAAATCCAGCATCTTGAATTGACTCGAGAATTAGCTAGACGCTTTAACTCTGTTTACGGAAACACCTTTAAAGAACCTAAATCCGTGATCGGAAAAATTGGCGCCCGAATAATGGGGTTGGATGATCCGACTAAAAAAATGTCCAAAAGCGCTTCAAGCGTTTACAACTTTATTGCCCTAACCGACACCCCCGATGTTGTAGAAGAAAAAATAAAAAGAGCTGTTACTGATTCTGGCAGTGAAATTGAATATGACCCAATTAAAAAACCCGGGGTCTCTAATTTGCTTACTATTCTTTCTTTAATGACAAATACTGAAATAAAAACTCTGGAAAAATCATTTAAGGGAAAGAATTATGGAACGTTAAAAACAAAAACATCCCAAGCAATTATTAATTTCTTATCCGAATTTCAAAAGAAACTTGATAAATTAAGCGACGACAAAGTTTTGAATATATTGGAAAAAGGAGCCATCTCCGCTAAAAAAATAGCTTCCAAGAAAATTGATGAGGTTTATAAAAAAGTTGGCCTCAAATAATCAAATTATCAAAGATTATCAGCAACCAATTATTAATAAACAGTTATTAATATTTAAACAACCAATCTTGGAAAGTAAGCTATCCGACGATCGTCGGATAGCTTACTTTTTTGTTTGTTTGACAGATAATCTATTTTGTATTAGAATAAAAACAGAACCTAAGGAGGTTTGAGATGGAAGAGAACAGAGGTATCCCAGGTTGTCTTGGATTTCTTGTGGGAATTGTCTTGTTGTGTTTGGTTATCGGCTTCTTTTTCAATCAATCTGATAAAAAGTGGGGAGCATCATTGACCCCAGAGGATCGGGTTCATATTCAAAAGATTGAATCGGATCTATTTAAGCTTGGTGATGCCGGCACGATTATTATTACGAGAAATGAAGATATTAGAATGATCTGGCGAAAATACCGGGACGGAGATACACTGAAAATCAAGAATCAATTCAGTGAACCAGCATATGAAATTTCAGTTGATGAACATTATTTGTGGTCAATTAAAGAAATCATTCCATTCACCGACCCAAGATGGGTCAGCTTGGTCAAGAAGCATATGATGGGAATTCAGGATTGAACCTATTATTTCATAACCGCCTCAGTGGCGGATTTTTTATTCAAAAAATTAAATGAAAAGGAAATTTTCCGCCAAAACATATCCCATACTCAAAACAAATGCTGCCATCATCCCCCAGTAAAAAATCGGGTTTATTTTTTTTACAAAAACAGTTGGGGCAATTTTTTTTGCTTTTCTCCACATCATTAAAATCATTATTCCTTCAAGCCCAATAAAAAATCCTCCGGCAATCTCAATCAAAGAAATAAAACTTCCGGGATTTATTAAATAAATAAGTATCGGTATCAACACAACTAAAATTGAGGCAATATAATTAGGGAAGTTAATATCAAGCTGAAGAGAATGTTTTACATCCAAGCCTATTGAAAAATAAGAACTTAATAAAGACAGGATTCCTAAAACTCCAAAAACCGAAAGTATCGTCCAGGTCGGAAAGATACCAATCAAACCCGATACCGAATCTGGGGTAACTGTTTTTGTCGCTCCAAGAACGCCAACAACAAAAACAGCATAAACAAACGCGGAAACAACAGTGCCCCAGATTATGGAAGATTTTGATTTTTTTTCCTCTTTTCCAATTCGTTTAAAATAATGCATTACTGAAGGAATAGCCGGTCTGCCATTAAGAGCAAATATCAAGGGCCCAAAAACCACTAACCAAGATACCGGCTGAGAAGATGCGAATTCAAAAGTTTTTTGGAAAAATCCGGGCAATCCAAACCAAGCGATCAAAACAATAGCCGCCAATATTCCGGCAATGGCAATAAATTCAAAAAGAGCTACTCTTTTTGTTCCGGAAAATATTATCAACGTTCCCACCCCCCAAAAGACGATAACTTGAGCTATCACAGATGACGATGGCATCAATAACGAAACAAAACTGGAAGAAAGTAATAAATAAATAGTAAGAACAAAAAACATTTCCACCACTGTCATAATTATTGAAATCCAATATCCCAACCTCCCAAAATATATTCTGGCATATCCGGCAAATCTATGACCATCTCCGTGTCTTAAAACAAGATCACCATACATTAGATGAATAATTATAAAAACCAGAGTCCAAACTCCAAGAGCCGCAAATCCCAACCCTACCCCCGCTTTAATAAAAAAATACGGCAGTGAAAAAATACCCGCACCAATAATCGTGCCGGACAAAAAAGATGTCGGCAAAATAAATTCTCTGAATATTTTCATCATTGGATTACTCAACTAAATAAACTTTGTCTCCTTTACAAACATTTTCATCCACTTTTACTCCGGCTACATCTCCTTTTTTCACTTCTTTAACTTTTTCGTGATCAATTTGCATTGAATCAATGATTTGTTCATGACTTCCTTTGTGGCCTTCAATGCGAATAGTCATACCGGATTTAACAGATTTTGAAAACTTAATGATGGCAACTCCTATTTTTTTATAAATATGAGTTACTTCTCCCACTTGGCTTGGTTTTTTATCCATATTAAAAAAATATTTATTGACCTTTTAATCATTATAACAGATTGAATGAATTTTTACTTATTTGATTTTTAGTCTAAAAAACGGCCCATTGAAGCCGTTTTTAAAATTCAGCAATTTAATTAATCACCGCCCAGATGAGTTTCTTTTTCAACATCTTCTACAGTGGAATTATTTTCGTCTTTTTTTTCTTTGTTTATCAACTCTATGACTTTGGCAACCAATTCTTTGGGATCCGATGAATAAACTATTTTCCCTTTCCCCCTGTGTCCTCTGGCAATTATATCTTTAATCAAATCGTCTGTTTCCCAAGGACCCTCCAATATTCCGATGGGTTTTTTATCTTCAAAAGCTATCGTAAATTCGTTAAGTGTTCCCAAACGACCGCATCCAACAATAACCGCGTCGGAAGACCGAGTTAATTGCAGATTTCTTCCAGAATATCCCGATCCGGTATACATAATAAGATCATGATACTCCAACGGAAGTTTGTAGACTTTAACGTGTTCTTTTTCACTGGTGGCGGGAGAAAAACCGATAACTATTCCCCCTTCCTCTTTAGCTCCTTTGGCAACCCAAAAAGGAAAGCCCGTAGTCGCTCCGCTAACCAAAATACCCCCTTGTTTGATAATTTCTCTTCCTAATTGGACGGCGTGAGGAAAAGATTCTTCTCCGCAATGAGATGTTTCGGCCGCTCCGGAAATACATATTCTGTATTTTGGAGTAGATTCATTTGTAAGACATTTATTATCCATAATATTTTTTTAGATAACTATTATATTATCCGATTAGCTTATTTTGAGCAAATTAATTCTAAAAGATTCAATCTCACAACTCAAAGTTTTGTCCTTTTTTTGGAACCAAAGCCTCAATAGCGAATTCGTCTTGGATTTTTTTGGCTAATGGCTCGGATTGATCCACTTCACCTTGAACAACAAAAACTTTCTTTAATGTATTGCGTATTGAACTAACCCATTTTAAAAGCAAAGGTTGGTCCGCATGAGCGCTGTAACCACCAATCGCTTTAACATGACAGCGAACAGATACTCTTTGACCCAAAACATTTACTTCTTTAGCTCCTTCTATAATTCTCCTCCCCAACGATCCCTCCGTTTGAAATCCTACAAAAAGAATCATGCTGTTGGGATCTGAAAGATAACGCACTTCATGGTGTAAAATTCTTCCTCCATTAGACATACCCGATCCGGCAATAATTACTTTAGGCGGAAGAACTTGGTTAATTTCTTTGGATTCTTCTTTGGTTAAGGTAAAGCGTAATCCCGGAAAATCAAAAATACTGCCGCCTTTTTTCATCATTATAATCGCTTCAGTATCAAAAAAATCTTTATCGTGTGAATATTTTTGATAAACCGATGTAAGTTTTATAGCCAAAGGGCTGTCAATAAATATTGGAACTTTGGGAATTCTTTTATTTTCAACCAAATCATTGAGTTCATACAAAAGTTCTTGGGTGCGTTCCATCGCAAATGCCGGGATAAGAAGAACTCCTCCGGATTTGAAAGTATCTTCTATCAGATCCTCCAATATTCCTTTGCGTTCCAAAACTGATTCATGAACTCTGTCCCCATAAGCCGATTCAATTAAAGCGTAATCGGCTTTATCCAAATATTCAGTGTCTTTAACTAAGGGTGCCGGAATATTTCCAAGATCACCGGAAAAAACGATTGTTTTCCCCTCAGCTGTTATTTTAATAGAAGCTGAACCAAGTATGTGTCCGGAATTATAAAATTCTATTTCACATTCTTTGATTGAAAATGTTTGATGATACTGAGTTGCTTTCCACAAAGCCATCGCGTCATCTATATCAGCCACATCGTATATCAACGGCTGACCCTCTTGAGCTTCTTTTTCCATAAGATGGTGGGCATCAAGCAACAATTCATAAGCCGCATCTTTTGTTGGAGCAGTTGAATAAATAGGACCCCTATAACCGGCTTTGACCAATTTGGGAATTCTACCGATATGATCAATGTGAGAATGAGTGATTAGAAGAGCATCAATCTCCTTCACATTAAATGCAAAATCTTCAAAGTTTGCTTCTTCCAAAAATCGATCTCCTTGGTTAAGTCCACAATCAATGATTAATTTTGTTGTTTTTGTTTCCAAGAGATAACAGGACCCCGTTACCCTCTCGGCTCCACCGACAAATGTTAACTTCATAATGTATACAGTATACCTTATTAAATCAGCCGAAAAAATACCCGATCAAAATTGACAGATAAATATTATTATTCTATAACATAACAAGCACAAGGAGGTTTAAATGACCAAGAAGTTTGACTCAAGACACAACGCAAAGATTCATGTGTTTTGGATTACAATTGCTCTTCCATTAGTAGACGAAAATGGAAACACATCTGTTTTGTTAGTTCCTTTGAGTGTTTATATGGATGATAGATCTGAAAAACCGAAGGTCATAATTGCCAGAGATGATGAAAAGATAAGAAGGAAAATCTCCAAAATTGCCGGAAGTAGATCTCCCAAGATTTTTTCCAGTCTTTGGGCAACCGCCTTAGAAGCGTACGACTCAGCTCAGGCCGTATTAGACCAAGGTTGGAAAAAAATCACTGAGTAATTTTAGACCGATTAATCGGTCTTTTATTTTTTAAAAGATAGAGCTTTAAGTAATGATTCTCTTTCTGACCAGGGTGTTTTTTTCCCATTTTCCAAATGAATCCACTCTTCCGATCCTTTTCCCGTGCAAATAACCGCGTCTCCATTTTTTGCCAAAACAACTGCTTTATTAACGGCTTCTTGTCTATTAATAATTTTCCAATAATTTTTTTCCAAAACCCAGTTACTATCAGATGAATTTAATAATCCTTTTTCTATTTCTTCTATTATAGATATGGGCGGTTCATCATAAGGATCTTCGTTTGTGAGTATAATTTTATCACAATAGCTCCCGGCAACCTCCCCAAACTTAATTCTTTTCCATTTATCTCTTCCCCCCCCCGCCGATCCCAAAACACAGATTAATTTGTTTTTTAGATTAATTTCATTTTTCCAATAATGATATACCGCCTCCAAAGATTCTGGGGTATGAGCATAATCCACCACCGCCCAAAAAGGATCTTTGATAACGACCTCCATTCTTCCTTTAACTCCAATAAAATCCTCAATTCCTTTTTTTATGTTTTCTTTTGGAATATTTAGATTCTTTGCAACTGCCACAACAGCAGCGATATTTATCTTATTAAAATCACCTTTGAGAGGTTGGGGTACGATAAAATCAAAATCTTTAATGTCTTCTTCGGAAAATAATATATTGGAAGATCTTCCAATCACCTCTTTAAATACATCAACATATTTATCTTTGGAATACATAAAAAAAACGGATTTTTTATTTGAATGAGCGGCATATTTAAAAAACTCAACTTTAGCCTCCAGATATTTTTCAAAAGATCCGTGTGATTCTATGTGTTCCGGATGAATGTTTAAAAACATAGCTTTGCTCCAAGGAATAAAATTATGTCTATGTTGGACAACTCCTTGGGAAGTGACTTCAATAACGGCGTATTTACAGCCCTCATTAACCGCTTTTCTTAAAAAATACTGAACAAAAAACCTTCCGGGCATACTGTTTCCAAACGGATTTTTATCAATTTTATCTCCAATACTAATATAAGCCGAGGAAAGGGATGCCGTCTTATCACCGGATTTTTGCAATACTGATTTTAACAATTCAACCGTCGTTGTTTTGCCTTTAGTTCCGGTTATTCCGATAACCAATATTTTTCTTCCCGGGAAACGATAAATGATGACCCCTAACAAAGCCAGAAAAAAATGATAAACTCCCGGCGCCCAAGACAATTTATAAATCCACTTAAAAAGCGGAAATTTTTTAAATCCTTCAAATATTCCGTTTAACAAATTCCAAGAAGCATCTTTCTTCATAAATAATTACCGTTTAGCCAAAAACTTCAGGGCCGCTTTAATCCTTTCTTGGGGAGTCTTTAAATCTTTGGGTATTTCTTTGGCAACTTCAATTGAATCCCTTCTGGAATATCCGAGAGCTCTTAAGGCATCGATAACATCATCACGACCACCTTTTGACAGATGGGGGTCAATATCTTCTCTGGCAATCTTGTCTTTAAGTTCAAATATTATTTTTGAAGCCGTTTTAGGACCAATACCGACTTCTTTAAGATACTTCAAATCCTCAAGCACAATGGCTGATTTTAGACCAGTTATATCGGCCGCATTCATAAGTTTAAGAGCCATTTTCGGTCCGATACCTGAAACGCTTTTAAGAACATCAAAAAAATCCAGTTCGTTCTTTTTTAAAAAACCGTATAATTCAAAATTATCAGAATGAAAATAACAAAAAACTTTTGTTGATTGTCCCGTTTTTATCACTTTTAACGATTCGTTAGATGTAAAAATCTTAAACCCTATCCCTCCGGCCTCAATAACAAGCCATTGGTCATTTTTTAGAGAAACAATTCCGTGAATAGAATAAATCATAATATTGGTTAAATACTATCAAAATATACATTATTTTAGAACCTTATAAAAGCTTTGATAATAGAGATAAAACTTGTCCAAATTGACTAATACTGAAATATTTGATAATATCACGCCTATACATTAACCAATTATCAATATCCGCAAAAACGGGTTTGGTTTATTAATTTACACATGCCAAAAATAAAATCCGCAAAAAAAGCGCTGCGCCAAAACATTAAAAGAAGAAAAGAAAATATTGGCCGCAAAACAATTATCAAAAAGGCTTTGAAAGAATTTAAAAAGCTTATTGATGCAAAAAAGAAGGATGAGGCTATAAAAGCTCTCAATAAAGTTTATGCCGTAGCCGACAAAGTAGCTAAAACTGGCGTTATTAAGAAAAACAAATCGGCTCGAATAAAATCTCGCGCCGCCAAATATCTTAAGAAGCTAACCTTAAGAAAGTAATAAATTCAATATTTCCAAAGAGGGCTCAGAAAGCCCTTTTTTGATATTCAAATCAACATCGCAAAGTTTTCGAACCACATCTAAAGTGCCGGCTGATTTGGCTAAATAATTGAGAATCATATAATCATCGGTTTTTTGATGTAATAATTGTTCCCAAAGAAAAAGCTTTTCTTTTAATGATCCGCTTTTTAACGCTATGTGAGAAAAATCATAAACACCTCTTTCTTGCCAATATTCATCCATTGATCCAACCAATGAACGCGTAATTGGTTTTTTTAAAAAAGAAAGTTTATCGACTTCATTTATAACAGCAAATGGATCGCGACCCAAGACTTCAAAAAGATAATTGAGGGCCAGCGGTTCTATCTCAATTTTTTTAAATTTTATCTCCTGAGTTAATATTCCCAACATTTCCCTGTCCGAAACACTGCCAAAATAATACGAATGAATATTTTTAATAAAATCGGTTGAAGAAAACGGTGATGGCATTTTTTCATTTTTCCAATTTTCATTAAAAACCAAAACACTGTCTGAATTATTGAGAGATAATGAGATTATTCGGCTTAAAACATCGTCATCAAACAATCCGTCACTTCCGTTAATAATCGCTATTCGTTTAGATTTTTCAAACAAACTTTGAGGAGAAATAAAATCGTACAAATGTCCGATTTCTCCCTCTTCATCAATCGAGAAATGTTCAATTGAAGCTTCCGGATATTTAACGGACGTTGCCGCTAAAAACTCTCTCAATTTCTTGAAACGTTGATAGGCATTCGGTCCGTAAAAAACGTATATCATTTAATACAAAATAACATAAATCTATTTAAATTTCTGGCAATGCGGACAAAAATGTGAAGAACGTTGACCAATTTTAATCCTTTTAATGGCCGTCTTACAAATTAAACAAGGCAATCCCTCCCTGTTATAGACTAGACGATGCTGATGGTATTTTCCTTTAGATCCATAGGTATCTCTGTAATCACTTGAAGACGTTCCTCTCAAACGCAATGATTTTTTTAACACCTTTTTTACAGAATCCAGCAAATGAATGACGTTTTTTTGCGAAAGTTCTCGTGTTTTTATCAGTGGATGTATCTTTGAAACAAATAAAGATTCATCGGCATAAATATTTCCAATTCCCGACGCTATATGCTGATCTAATAAGGCTGTTTTAATGGGAATATTTTTTCTTTTTAATATCGGCGATAGATATTTTGCATTAAATTCATTTGAAAGAGCATCAGGACCCAACATTTTTAAATCCGATGAATTCTCTATCTCATCAGGATCACCTAATATTATCTTGGAAAACTTGCGCAGATCAGAAAGAGCTAATTGATTTCCATTGTTAAGATAAAAAATCACTCTTATGTAGGAATTGTATTTATCGTCTTTAATCGGACCGATAGTGTGTGGAATCAAAATACTTTTTCCGGAAATCTTCTTAACAACCCATTTGCCGATTAGAAAGTGTCCGGTCATTTTTTGATGAACCAGCATTATTTTGAATTTCTTTTCAGATTTTTTGATGTTTTGAAGATAAAAGATTATGTTTTTTCCTCTTCGTTGAACATCAACAATGGACATATTTTGTATATCCTTTTTAAACCGAATAAAAGAGGGTTTTTTAAAAATCTTCGGAGTATCACTCCAAACATCAACAATAACGAGTCCGCAAACTCTTGCTTTTAAATCATTCACGATTGTTTGTACTTCTGGCAACTCAGGCATAAAAGTAATGATTAATAAGTAATGGTTAGTATAGTCCAATAATAAAAAAATGACTAATTTTTCACAAATAGCCATCTTTTGTGTGATATTAGATATAAATTTTATTCAAACTCAATCAATTCCTTTTTAGGAATAACATCTCGATTTGTGGGAATGGTGAAATAAAAAGTAGTGCCTCGATTTAATTCCGATTCGGCCCAAACACGTCCCCCATGCCGAGTAATTACATTTTTTACTATATAGAGCCCCATTCCCGTTCCATCGGGGGCAAATTTAACGACATTATCCGCTCTAAAGAATTTTGTAAATAGTTTTTCAATCTGATTTGACGGTATTCCTATTCCGGTATCCTTAATTGAAATTCTAACAAAAGATTCACCCGGCAAAGGCTCTATTGAAACGGTTACTTCTCCATTTTCAACATTATATTTTATGGCGTTATCAATAAGATTAAAGAGAACCATACTCATCTTCTGCTGATCAATATAAACATTAATCATCTGGCTCTCGGGTCGAGAAAAGTAGAGCTTTATGCCATATTGTTTGGCAACATCCATAGATTGGGAAAGAATTGACTCTATAAAAGAGACTATATTAACTTCTTCAAATTGATAACCAAATCTTCCTTCTTCTATTTTTGAAACATCTAAAAGATCATTTACTGTTTTAAGCATTTTTTTGGCTGACAAAAATCCAGTGTCTACTAATTCTTTTTGCTGGGGTTGCAACTGACTGTTTTCAAGACTCTCAAGAGCCCAGTTAACCGCTGTCAGAGGAGTTCTTAATTGATGAGCCGCCACAGTGATAAATTCAGTTTTGGACTTAAGAAGTTCCGTTTCTCTGGTTCTGTTGGTTATTAATTTTATAAATCCGATTATTTTACCTTGTTCATCAAAAATTCTATCGGTTATCACTCTAAGATCCAAACGAGGTTCATCAAAAGACACATCAATAACTTGAGGATATACTCCCGGATCAGATCTTTTTATAACAGTCGGAGCCAGTGAAGAAAATATGACCTGGGCCAAAACCATATATTTAACATCACTCGCCATGGAAGTTGATAATTTTAAACCCAAAACATCACGCTCGGAAAGTTGAAATATTTCTTGGGCGGCCGGATTAAAAATAAGAACATTAAAATCATTGTCATAAGCTACCACTCCTATATTAAGATGGGTGATGACGCTGTGCATTTGCTGAGTCTGAATTTTTGAGGTTGTATTTGCTTTGGCAATTTTAAAACTAAGAGCCCCCAGAAGTCCTATCGCCAACACGGACGTTCCCGCACTCACCACAGCCCAAACAGGAGGCATATAAATAAATGAGATGGCAACTATAGCCAATAAAAGAGGTGTGATATAAAAAACCGGCCTGAATTCAGGCTGAGCCATATATCCCCCTGATTTTTGTGGTTGATCCGGCATAATTAATCCAATTTAAATCTATACAAAAGCCCGTCATATTTATTTATAAAATAAAGATATCCTCCCATTGCCTTAATATCACTAAAATCTATAGAGGTTACATTTGAATTAATCACCTCGGTAATTTCGGAAGAATCAAGATCAATTTTATAAATACTATCAAGACTCATTACCGCACCCTTAAGATATTCATCGGGAAGTAATGGATTGTTTTGAGTATAAGATTCTGGAATTGCACAAAAAGCCAACTTCTTTTCGTATTCAAAAGAGCATTTAAACGACAGGGTTGAAAACGGCATATCGGCTAAAACTTCTCCCGTTTTATTTATTATTGAAACATTAAAATTACTGCGATCCTTGTTGGAAAATTTTAGACCAAAATCAAAAGATGGCGAGAATACCATTCCCAACCCCTGACCCATAGCAAACTGATTTAAAGTTTTTTGTTTTAAATCAAAATACCAAGCCTGCGCCATAAACCCGTAAGATGGTTTGGGAATGATGAATATTTTATTGGCATCCGGCCAAGTAATATTAAAATCTTGAATTGCTAATGACGCCACCAAAGTAACTGTTTTTTTTGTTGATCCGAAATCTTTTATATAAAAAGACGATGTGTTATCGCTGGATTTAACATATATCAATTGGGATCCGGTTGGAGCAAAAGCAATAGCAACAATTCCCTTATCAAGTTCTTGCCATGCTTTTGTGCTCACATCAAAAAGAGCATAAGAATTATTAGCAAAGCTTACTACCGCCTTAGACCCGTCTTTATTGGAAACCAGTTTTAAAGGAACTCCATAATTTGAAGAAATTAAAATTTCCTCTTTTCCATCCTTAATCTCAACCACTTCCCCTTTTAACGTTACCGCTAAAATTCTTGACGGAGTGGAGGTTGAAGAACTTGCCACCACCCAATATCCGATAATCGGTTGGGTTGAAAATATTGATAATTTATTTTTCTGATTTTCAAGATATTTTTCCTCATCTGACATATTTCCCAAATTTCCAGTATTCGTATTTCCCCCCGATACCCCTGTGGTACTGGAATTACCAGTAGATCCGATTGGTAAATTTCCTCCCGAAATTTGGTTATTTAAATTATTTCCCGACGTATTTGATTTCTGAAGACCAAAATAAACCCCGATTCCAATTGCGGCAATTATTAAAATAATAACCAATATTATGACAACTTTTTTCATAAAATATTATTTTGGTGGAATTACAGTAACGTCCCAATGGTTACCCTCCAACATATATACCGATCCAGAAGGACTTTTCCATCTCTTGTATCCGCTACTTGAATCTGATATTGGAGTAAAATTGGATTTTATATAATTTTCTAAACGATCTCCTGATGTGTATGACAAGTCAAACTTATATCCGTTTTTATGGCTATAAAGACCAGATTCTTTATGTCCCTTACCAGTACCAGCAGTGACAGAAATATCGCAATTTCCTCCCTGTTGCGAATCACATTGCTGGTTTAATCCTATAATTTCGTCAACAGTTGTCTCTTTTATACCCCCAAGACTGACACAAGGATTCTCTGTTTCTATCTCACCGGCCGCACATTGACGTTTAACGGATATTCCCGCTCCCTCAATAGCCGAGCGAGCTTGTTGATCTTCTAATCCTCCTGTTATGGGAGGATTTGTCCCGCTTGGAGTTATTCCCCCACCAGATGAAGTTGGAGGCGAACTAACAACCGGATTTTTAAGATTTACAATTTCGGGATTGATAGTGCTTAATATTAAATAGGCTCCAGCCAAAAGAACTATTCCCCAAATTGAACTTGTGATAATGTCCCTCGCTTCATTTTGTTTGGATGTATTTCCAGCACTTATGATATACAAAATTCCGCCATAGACTATCATAATAACCGCCAAAGTTCCGGCAATACCAAGAGCATATTGATAAAGTTTTGCAACAAAATCAGCCGGACTGGCAGCGCTGGTAACCTCATCAAGAGTCACGGTAGTTGTAGCCGCAAATGCGCTATTTGAGATACACAAAATAGCGATGACCAACAACAAAATGCTAATTATTAAACCAAATTTTTTCATTCTACTATTTAGTTTTAACTATTATGTTTTTTTGAGCTAAAATATCATCTTTAATAAAATCTTTTACCGTTGCTCCTATATGAACATCGCTTCCTGAGGGAATTTTGTTATCCGACATCAATTCCAATATCCATGGATTAACCGAGTCATAATTTATATCCTTACCCTCAACACTCCATTGAATTTTCAATTTATCTGGAGTCGTAGAAAAAAAGAAAGGAGTGGCATTAAAGAATTTCTTGACTCCACTTAATAAACCACCGATCGGATCCTGAGAAGTGATGACTATATTGGGGGCTTCAAGTGGTATGGAAATAAATTTATTTACAAATATAGTTTCTTTAGTGTCAGGATCGGTATATTCTACCGATATTTTTATCTTTGTTTCGCTAAAATTTTCATCATCAGTAACAAAAGATATTGTTTTTAAATTATTCTCCTTTGAAAAAAATTTATTGTTAATATACCATCTGACCTCGTTATTTTTTAAGTCAATTATTTTTCCTCTATCGGAGTTACTCGCTCCGATTAATTCAAAAGATGCGACAATGGTTGACCCCTTAATAGGAAATGCCTTTCCTAAAAAATTAGCCGGAACATAAGAATTTGCTTTCCAAGATACTAAAAATGTCGGATCAGCAGCCAAAACTGGCTTTGAAAAAAACACAAAACTGGCGATAAAAGCCAAAACGCTAAAAACAACAAAATTAAAAACTTTACCCAACATCCTTTTTAGTATACCACACAAAGAAAATCAGAAAAACTTAAAAAGTTACGCGACATTCTCTAAATCTTCATTAGAATCATCGTCATTATTATCAATTATTTCTTTAGGAATAGATTGATCTCTAAGATCCACAACACGACCCCCATCATCCTCAATTTCTCTTCTAGCTTCTTCTTTATCCTCCTCTAATTTTTCTTCTAATTTTTCAACACCTTTCTTTTTGAGTCTTTCTTTTAAGGAAGGTTTTTTGATTTGTTTCTCCATTTGAGCCTGGGGTCCTGCCATTTCAGGTGGTCTAGCAAACGGTCCCGGGGCAACCTCTGCCCCACGAGCAGCAGTGCTAGCCCCTTCCCCAACAGCCCGAGCAGCCGCACCAGAAACTTCTATAGCAGCGGTTTCAGTCGCTCCAGCGGCAGCACCGGCTGTAGCAGCCCCGGCAGCCACTTCTGCTCCAGCTGCACCGGCTTCCGCTCCAACAACAGCTCCTTCAGCAGCTAAACCGACGCCCCCAGTTGCCGCCGCTAAAGCTACAATACCTATTTGAACGGCAATAAAGCGTATCACGGCGTTAGAAAGAAGTATCGCCACAACAGTACTGACTGTTAATAATGGGAGTGGATTTATAAGTCCTATTATGAAAATTAATTTTGTTATAAAACCCCTTGTCCGGCCATACAACATAAATCCAACAATAATGGCCATTATATATTTAAGAGGAAACACTATAAACAAAACATCGCCTACCACAGCGATGCCAAGAGTCCACATAACCAGTGGATCAAAAAAATCAGTTAATTCAAGTTTTTCCTCGCCTTTGTTTTCATCCATTTGGCGTTAGTATTTTTAGAAATTAAACCAACGGACCGTTTTCTTCCAATAATTGTTGGGGTTTAGTCGTCACTATTTTATCTTCAAAATATGAAGCGACAACTTGGATAGCCACATGTTTTAATCCAGCAAAGAAAAGTCCTTGTCCGATACCCGCTTCCAAAAGAAGATTTTTTTCGGCTTCGGTCAGATTAAAAGCTTTGGCTATGGTTTCTATGCTAGTTGGTGATTGTTTTAGTAAGAGCTGCAAAGAAGAGTTGGACACGATTGGTTTTCCATACGGAGAGTTTAAGAAATCATCCACTTCTTGAGTAATAGTAGTTATACCGAGATAATATTTTCTTCCCCTTTTTGCCAAACCAAACAAGAAAGCAGCCCCTTCTTGATATTTCATAATCACCCAAGCTTCATCAATAACCAAGATTCGGCGTTTAAGCTGAGATTTAACTATATTCCAAATAAAGTTAAGAATTACATACATAGCAATCGGGCGCAGTTCTTCTTCTAAATCACGGATAGAAAAAACAACCAATCTGTTGGCAACATCAATATTTGTTTTTTGATTAACAAAACCGGAATAACTTCCTTGAGTATATTTATAAAGTCGTTCAGCTAAAGTTCTGCCTCCTTCCATATTTCTCAAAACTGTCTCCAAATCAGAAAGAGTAGGGGGTTCTAATTTAAGAAAGTTTGGATTTTCGGGAGTAATATCGCGAGAAGCATAGGTTTCGGTTAAGGCTCTGTCCAATAATCCATCCTCTTCAACGGATAACTCTCCAAGCATCAACCTCAATAGTCCGGTTAAAGTAAGAATATGAGATTTAAAAACATCAATCGGATCTTCACCTTGGGGAACAACTGGAATATCAAAAGGATTTATGTGCTGATCGGAAGTAAGAGAAACTTTAAAATATGTCCCTCCCACAGTGTCACATAAATTTTTATATTCCGCTTCAGGATCTATGACTATAACCTCCGTTCCCATCATTAGAGTTCTTAGAATCTCAAGTTTAGTCGCGTATGATTTACCCGAACCGGATTTAGCGAATACAACTTGATGAGCATTCTCCAAAGAAAAACGATCAAAAATAACCAACGTGCTATTGTGTTGATTGATACCATACAAGATCCCATTATCCGAAGTAAGATCCATAGATACAAACGGGAAGAAAGATGAAATCGGACCGGAATTAAGTGGAGTATTAATACCCAACTTATCTTCACATAAAGGCAAAGTTGATGTATATCCCTCAATTTGTTGGAAAGTAGCAGGCTTAACATAAATAATTTTGCTCTCCAACATATTGGTAATTATTTCTTCCAACTCGTTCAATTTTTCCAAAGAATCGGCATAAAAAGTAATGTAAACTCCAGCATTAAAAAGCCTCTCTTTTGCCTGTTGTAAATTATCTCTAAGGGATTCTATATCGGTAAAAGCAGTTTCAAGCATCGGATCACGCACAAATCCTTTGTTTTGTTTTTCTGATATCTCTGCTTCTATTTGAGCAGCTTTTTTACGTAAACTCCTTAAAGCTATTGCTGTATCAACCGGATGAATAAATATTGAGATGTCAAAAAGTTTCGCCAAATTAACAATAGGAGAAAACCACCCCCCAGAAAGAAATCTTGGATATGAAAAAACAAACATAGTTTTGGCAAATTTATTGCCAACTTTGATATAGTTTTGATCAACCTCAATTGCTGCTGGAGAAATGAGGTTTTTTACTTCCGCCTCATCTTGTCCGGTGTAAGGTTTTATTATTTTGATATCGTCTGACATAAA
>DAOOCG010000001.1:0-30211 GCA_035408245.1 Minisyncoccota bacterium | reverse complement strand
CCATCTTTTTCTTTTGGTAATTTTTTCTCAATCGTTTCCGGATTATAAAGATTATAATAGAGTTCGGTTAATTCTTCGTCATTAAGAACAACTGCTCTAAGACCAATTCTCTCAAGTCCCGAAAGAACCTGATCAACCCTCTGTCTTAATTGAATAACTTTTTGATCAAGAGATTCTTGTTTTTCTTTGTCATTATTTTTACCCTTGCCTCCAAACATTCCCAAAAATCCTTTTTTGACATCTTTGGTGCTTAAATTATCGTAGGGAATAATAACAAAACAATTTTTTGTCATTATCTCATTCTCTTTTACAAAACCCTTAACAAAAGCTTCGTATTCATCTATTTGATTCCTAAGTAATTCACTGGATTCTTGAGCGCGACGATCTTCTATTGTTTTTAAATATTTATCTATACTCAACTTTCTTGAATGAACAACTATTTGTATGGAAAAATCCAAAGAGTTTAGAAAATCTTGATAACCGGCAGTTACTATATCTTGCTCGTCTTCCGATTTAAGTTCAAAATTAATTCCCGCTACCATAATCACAGCTCTAATACCGCCTCCTTTTAAAGAAACGATTCCGTTTTTTATATTTTCCACATCAACAAATTGTTGGGTAGAATTGGTAGCTGTGCTGGTAGTTGTTTTTAAATCTTTTTCCGACATATAGATGAATTATACACCAAAATATTAAATTCTAATACCTAATATCTAAATCCCAAACAATATTGGGTACAAAATTATTTCATTTTTTCCACAATAGATCCAAATATTTTGGTTAATTCGATGCTTTCTTTTATGAGATTGTCTTTATCTATTTGTTTACCACTATTGGGTTGTGTGAGTTCTAACCAATATTTACTCTCTTTTGCTTCTTTTCGAGATATTTTAATTCTCATTACAAAGTCTTTTTTACCCAAAGATTCATTGGCTTCAATATAATTTGCCCCAACAGACCCTGATGAACGGGTAAGTTGTTTGGCATACTCAATATTAGTCAAAGTTTTTGGCAATCCAAAAATATACACTCTTATATCTTGAGCAAATTTTAAAGTTCTACTTTCAAGATTATACTGTTTTGTTTTTCCAGATTCTTCCACTTTAGATTTTTTTAGGATTTAGAGTTTGATCCGCCAATTGGCGGATTGGAATTTTTACAGGAATTATCTGTAATCTATTCTTCTGGCAACTTGGCGTTCACCAGAAACCCTTCTAAATACCTGGTACTGATCTTTTATTTCAGAAATTGATTTTCTGGGAATAACTTTTTCTCTTTTGGGAATAGGGTTTTTTGTTGTGGTCAGATCCTGCCAAAGTTTAGATAATCCTCCCAGACCGCTTGAAATCCCAGAAATGGCCCCTTGAAGAGCACTTCTCTTGGCCTCAATGTTTCTGCTTGGAATTGAAACGACTTCTTCCACAACAGGTCTTTTCCAAAAATAACTTTTTGGCTGCCAGAAAAATTTAATGGCCAAAAAAACTATTACATAAAGAGGTCTTCCGTTTATTTTTATAAAAGCAAAACAAATTCCGCTCAAAACTAATATCGCCGCTATTATTACCCAAACCACCATATTAAGGACAAAAAACAAGAAAAAAGAAACCAACGACGGAGCGGCAACAAAAGCAAACTGTTTTAGAGTGAGTGGTCCGACAACTTTGCTTTCTATATCAAGAAATTGAGGAACTTGAAATTGAGCCACGGTATTAAATATCTAAATTCTAATTACTAATATCCAATGAATTATACCAGAAAAACAAAACATTAAAAAATCACGTTTAGAACGTAATTTTTTAATCTATTTGTTAATTGTTAAATCGTTAAGATTAACAAACCCATTTTCTTTAGGAGGTTCGGATTTGGGAGGATTGTTGGTTTTGGGTTCTAAAGAAGTTTTTAAATCACTGTAGTGAACCGTTTTGACTTGTTCTCCATATTTTTTTACAACCACAGGAATCTTTTGTTCGGTTGATTGTAAATTACTCTTTATTTGAAACGGCATCTCTACTTTAGCCAAAGATCCTTGATCTTTGTGTTTTGCCGCTCCGATTGCTCCAAAGGAACCCATAAATCCACCCAATGAAGTTTGTTTATATGCATTGGTTATATTTCCCTGAGAAACAGATTGAGCTTCTTCTTTTTTGTGAATAATTATCGGGCCATCAAATCCGGTAGGAGATGATTGGGGTAAAATAGGCGCAACACTACCTCCTCCAATCTGGGATTGAGATAATTGATTTTGATTTTGAACTGGGTTTGCGAAGATGGTGGATGGTTCTTTTTTGGGTTGTTCTGGAGATTGAACCACTAATTTTTTTGTCTGCATTTCAACAACACCTTCCGGTTTAAGATTTATGATTTCCGGTCCATTTTTAAGAACAATCTGAGATTCTATTGGTCCAGTTTGAGTAATCTGAGACTCCTTAATAATTCCGATTTTATTTCTTATATAAAAATCCTCAATATCTTTTCTAAAAGATTCAAATATTTTTTTATCAATTTCATGATAAATATCCAAAGCCAACCTCGGATCTATACCAAGAGAATCCTTGATTTCATTATATAAATCTTGAACATGAATCAGTCCATAAAAAACACCTCTTATTAATTTGGAAAGTTTAATCCCTTTAACCTCATCAAGATGGAAATTGATTTCAATTGAATCCGATGCATCCATAATAATAGCCGAATGCATAGCTTCTTTTAGAATATCCGGCATACTATTCCATCTTTCCATTATTTGTTTTTTTGTTGGGTTATACATTCCAAATTATGAATTTATTTACTTCCACCTTTATCTTTATTTCCTCCGCCATCGCCACTACTTTCTTTTTCTGGTTTAGCACTAAATTCTCCCGAACCAAGATCACCGCCTATACTCTTTTTTATTTGTTTGACAATCCTCGCCGCTATAGCTGCCGAAGCCCCAGACTCTATCATTTCTTTTCTTAACCTATCACCACCTTGATCAGTAACAAAAGACTTATCAAAACTCTCACTTAACTTCGCTGACAATTCCGATTGTTTTGTCGCTGCTTTAACAAGATTTCTAAGCAAAGAAGTTATTTTTTCCTCACTATCAAAAGCCGGTAAAACTCCATAAAATCTTCCACCTGAAGGATCAGCTATTATGGATTCGGCATTGATTATTTGCTCTTGTCGATCTGCATCTGTAAGTTCGCTTTCTTTTTTACTATAAAGAGTTTTGATTATTTTCTTTTGATCTTCCGCTTTGGGATATTTTTTATCAAATCTAATCCTCTCTTCTCTTAATTTTTCTTCATCTAATTTTATACTTCTCATCCTAGCAATCTCTAAAGCATCGTCTTCAGTGGCATCTGTGCCATCTTCTCTTTTTGGTAATCTACCAGTTCTTAGTGCTTCAAAAACTTCACTCCTAACTTCATCTTTAATTTTACCGCTTCTACTGGCATTGTAACTATATCGAGCTCTGTACAATCCAGCATCAACTCCAATAGAAGAATAAATCGCATCAGCTTCGCTCTTGCGACCGGATTTTTCTAAATATTGAGCATACTCAATCGCTTTCAATTGTCCTGCCTCCATTACACCCCCACCTATAATACTAAGAACTTCGTCATTAAGTTTTCCCTTCCCAGCCAAAGCGGAAATCGCACCTCTGCGTTCTGTTTCGGTTGGTAACCCGGCAAGAATTGACCTAATTCTGGCATCGGTCCATTCTTTGGCAGAATATTTCTTTTTGTATTCATCAAATCTTTCATCAACTTTTTTTTCTGCGGTAATTCCAGCTCCAACCATTACCCCACCCAATCTGCCAACCGTTTGTTTTGCCAACCAACCCTTATTACCCGCCCAAGCAGAAAATTTAGTGCCCATTTTTTCCACCCCCACCCCTTTAGCTCCTTTGGCCACAGCTCTTCCTCCATATTCAGAGGCCTTGCCTTTCGCCCAATTACCGACATTGGTAGCCGTTTTTAAGGCCGCGTCAGATCCATAAATACCCATCCTACTAGCTATTTTCATTCCCATTATCAAAAGTGCCACCCCCATCATTGGTGATATAATCGGGCCAAGCATTATACTAAGTGGACCCAAACTAGAGCTTCCCCCATTTTCTATCACATATTTATTTACAATTTCGCCTGATAATTCTTTTCCTTTTTCCATGATCGACAAAGCAATCCATATAAAAAGAAGGTTTATAGGCAACATAAAAACCCATTTAAGAAAATGTTCCCACCAATTAGTCCAATGTCTTTTTCCCCAAGGGAAAACCCAAGACAACCAAACTATTGGAGAAATAGTAAGTAAAGCCAAAATATAAAAAGTTCTAATAAATATTTGGGCCATCAAAACCCAAAGAGTAACCAGTATAATAATAGAAACAATATTAGACATAAGAGACCCAGCAATAACAAAAGTTTTAGCCTTAAAAGAATAACCCAGAGTTTTTAAGGCTTTTTCAAATTCACCCGCATCAACAAGAGCCCCTGTAGATCCGCCAGGATTAATATAACCAACAAGAACTTTTCCAAGTCCAGATTGACCTTGAGTTTGGATGTTATTAATAAAATATTTTGAAAAAACATCACTCACATCAATAAATATTCCGGCAATTACTAAACTGAAGTTAACAAGCAAAGCGGCAACAATAAGCTTCCACAATATTTGTTGGGCTTGATAAGATCTGTTTCTTAAAATTGTCGCAATAGCAATAATTATAATTCCCAAAACAAATCCAAGATTCGCAATCTGTCTAAATACTTGCCATCCGGTCACTGCAATAGTATCACCAGATATATTCACAAATCCGATATTTAATGAGATAACTATCTCCAACAACCAAGCACCAAACGAAATTAAAAGACCCACAATGGCCTGTGTAACAGTGAGTGTGGCACCAATTAAATTGAAAATTGTGTTTGTACTAAAATCTATAAGAGTCCCTATTATAGGAAGTTTGATCGCAGCATAAGTTTGTTGAGGAATTAAAAAAATAAACAACAAAACCAATCCGATGATAATCGTGATAAATGACAAAAATAAATTTTTTTTCTTATTTTTCATTAACTTTCTAAAAATCACTACTGCTCTATTATATTTGGTAAACCGCAATTAGGAGAAGTACTTACAGCCTGAACAAGATTGTTTTTCTCTTTTATTCCTGTTTTTTCTATTTCTGTGGTATCTCCAGTCATTTTGGCCGAATTTACATCATCCAGCAGTATTCCGTATGAAGATTGAAAAATCGAATAATTAGATTGAATCTCCTGAATTTTTTGTGTAATTTCACTAGCAGACATTGTCACGCTCAATTCTTCAACCTCCATTATATTTTGAGTAGCATCATCAATCATTGTTTGAAGACCATCCACAATTTGAGCAACTCCATCATATTTATTTTGCCATTCTTGTTTTTGTTCCGGAGTACCCGAACATTCAGCCAACCCTTGAGCTGAAAGAGTTTGAACATCTTTCCATATTTGAAGAGTTGGGTAATCTTCTGAATTAAGATAATAGATTACATCATTATATATCCCGCCAATATTAACTTTTATTTCGTTAATTTGAGCTTCTCCGCCTGGAATTTCTCCCGGATCATAATCGCTGGCGGCTGAAGAACTCTGAAGACTGGAGAGTCCTTTTTGAAAAAGTTTAGAAATAAGAGCATTAATTACCGCCGAGGTAAAACTTTGTATATTAGCTCCCCATTGAGTATCGGATGTAACCATATTAGCCACCGCTTTAGCAGCAACATCACCGGGAGTAACTGTGTTCCAAGATTCACAAGTTGCTTGAGTTCTTTCTGCTATGCATTTATTTTTTTCATCTTCGCTTGGAGCCTGAGAACAATAACTTTCAGCCGCTTCAATTGCCCCAGCATCAGTGCATTCTTCTTGTCCAAGGTATCCGCTGGAAGATTGCGCCTTAACTTTTCTTATTTCTTTTTCCTGTTCAGCTTTCCCCAAAACTTCTTCATAAGCTGTAAAATAAAGACCAAAGGGATTACCATCAGGCATAAAAACTTGATTATAAGTTATCCAATTGCCATTTTTTATCCAATCTTCTGTGTTTTTTATATTCTGTCTAAAATTCTCAACCGTGCATCGAGGGGGTATGTAACCACCAGTAAACGAAGACTTTAATAATATTTTAATCTGAGGAGCAAAAGGTGAACACAAATCCACTCCTTTTGTATCTAAATAAGTATTAACGCTATCAAGCGCTATATCCCCGGCATCATTTAGAAATTGATTCCAATCCCCGACAAAGGTCGGCTTTTCTCCATTATTTATCCAATTAAGTGTTTGCTCGGTAATATAATCTGTTATTTTTTTTGCCGCCACATCACGTAAAACAGGTTGTATGTAATCTTTCCAATATTTTTGAACTTGTTCCACAATCCATTGAATCCAACGAGGAGCATCGGCAACAATTGCTGCTGGAATAGCTTCTGTTTTACGAACACCAAAAATACCAACAAAACCCAAAGGAATCATTTCAAAGATAAATATAACTGCGATTGTCGCTACAATAATCTTTTTTAAAAGATTGTTCATTATTATAAATTATAACGCTTTTTAAGCTGATTGTAATCACTTACCACACTATCAATCTGATTAGAAATAAGAGGGAGGCCTTTTTCAATAACAATGTATGATCCAATTGGATCGGAATTAATTTTCTTAAAAGAATGGAGCACAGCAACAAAATTACTTAAGAAAGCCAAATTTTGAGCATGAAAATCTACAAACTCCACTGGGACATTAGCTTCTTTTATTGTCCGTAAAGCGGTTTCATTCTTTAAAATAAGTTCATCCAACTTAGAGAAATTATTCTTCTCAAAAGCATCGCTTAAAGCTTTTTGAAAAACATCTTGACTTAAAACAAACATATCCATTTGATCTTGAAAAACTCCAGTGTAAGCATTCCAATATGCCAACTTGTCTCCTTGGGTAGAGTTGGAAAAACTTTTTATTTTGGAAAGCGGATAATTTTCTATAAAAACCAAATCAGCTTCAGCATAGATTTTGGATAATTTATCATCAACCGATTTACTGCTGGTTCCGTTTTTTATAAATTCATCCAATGAGGTGGTTGGTCTAGTTTTTGGATTAGCATAGGCAATAAAATCAGAGGAAATATCGTCCACGATTGATTGGGTAAAATTTTTTCCGGTTGACTGATAGGTTGATGTTGAAAATAAGGACGCGTAATACTGAAAAGAAGGGGGAATTTTATTTCCGGCGTTATTAGATAAAGAATCTTGAGAAGGCTGTGTTTTATTTTTTTCTGTTTTAAAATTATTTAAAAACGGAGAAACAGCCCAATATGTAATAAATAATCCGGCAACAACAACAAAAACCAAAAAAGCTCGTTGCTCTTTTTTGACGGGCATCTTCATCTTCTAAGTATACATCTGGCTTAAAATCAAAGCAATTTGGAAATTTCCAAAACGGACTCAAATCTCAATTCTTGAGGTCGAGCCATCGGGGGAAGTTGTAACTGATGAATTATCTCAGCTGCTTTTTGATGATTATAACCGGAACTGATTAAATTATTTAAAAGAGTTTTCCGAGGTTGTTTAAAAGCCGATTTAATAAAATTATAATATCTATCAGCAACATCTATTTCTATATTTTCTCTTGTTTTTAATTCAATCACCGCCGATTCAACATCCGGAGGGGGAGAAAATGACTCCTTTGGCACATTAAGCGCTATTTTAGGAACTGACCAGAATAAAACGCTTAGAGACAAGATATTTGAACGGGGAGGAACAGCGCAAATTCGCTGAGCCACCTCTTTTTGAATAAGTAGGATTGTTTTTGATGGTTTATTTTCTAATTCCCCAATCACCCTCAGTAGGTGACCTGTAATATAATAAGGAATATTGCCAACAATTTTGTAATGATTGTGATTAATCAGACCGGATAAAACCTTCAATGCATCGCCACTGATTATTTTCAAATTTTTACTAATCACAGACCACTGCCCGCTATCCACCAATCCCCTGTCTTTTTCAATTGCTATTATTTGATAATCTTTTATTCTTTTATTTTCAAAGTCATTAACCAAGACTTTAGTAAGTTCCCCATGACCCGGACCTATTTCAATAAGAACATCTTTGTATTCAACGTCAACTAAGTGGGCAATAATTTCCAAAGCTTTTCTGTCTTTCAAAAAATGTTGACCTAATTTTTGAGGCATATATTTTTTATATGGAAGGTTTATTTTCTAAAAGAGAATAATAAAGAGAGCGATAAAATGGATAGTAGACTTTAATCGCTCCGCTCATCAATCTTTCAACCGGAGCATAATCGTCGGATAAAATAATTGCCTCGTCACAATTCCATTGATTGATGTCGGAAATTTTTGAAGACAACCATTCACTGCCTGGAATATTTTTTATTTTATTTTGTAAATCATCAACCG
Source organism: Minisyncoccota bacterium (assembly GCA_035408245.1). Taxonomy (GTDB): domain Bacteria; phylum Patescibacteriota; class Minisyncoccia; order UBA6257; family JAGOQP01; genus DAOOCG01. The sequence goes on along the minus strand of DAOOCG010000001.1, from coordinate 21,793 downwards.
AAAGACCGTCTGATCCGTTGATGCCAATTAAAACAATATTGTGTGGGTAATAATCTGAACCACCTAAAACAACAACGTAACTTTTTGGAAAAACTTTTTTAAAAGTTGCCAGCATACTTTTTAAAAAAATATCTCCTTCACCATTAGTCATGGAAGCAAAATTAACAGCATATATTCCCCCGGAAGAAAGATGTTGACGGGCTAAATTGGTAAATTCTTCCGTAGTCAGGTGCCAAGGAAGAGATATAAAAGAATTAAAAGCATCTTCAAATATCAAATCATAAAAAGAATTGTCTTTTGTAAGAACCATTCTTCCATCACCCTCAATCGTATTTATAGAATATTGTCCGAGATTGAAAAAATTATTAGCTGTTTTAGTAACTTCAGGATCAATTTCAGCCACATTTATTTTTATTTTAGGATAGTATTTGGAAACCATTTTTGGCATTGAATAAGAACCCCCGCCGACAAAAAAAGCTGAATTTATCTCCTTTTTTATCAAACCAAAAATCGGATAAATCTCCGGATAAGTTTTAAGGGATTCCCCCTCTTTACTTTCAATACTATGAGAATCGAAATCGAGAAACATGGTTCTTAATGATTTTTGAGGACCGATATCTCCATCAGACACCGCTATTCTGTAATAATTGCTTTCTTTCAAATAAACTACGTTCTTTTCAAAATTAAAATTTTTCCCCGACAAAAATAAAACAATAACAAACAAGACAATAAAAATAGAAAAAAACATTTCCCAACGACGAGTGGAAAAAAATAAAGCAGTAAGAGAAAGTAACGCGCCGCACAAAAAAAGAGTATTGAAACTTCCTAAAAATCCGATAAATAAAAATCCGGTGGCAAAAGTTCCGATAATACTACCCAACGACCAAAGAGCTGAGACAAGTCCGGCTCGACTTCCCACTTCATCAACAGAAAAAACTATTTGTTTTAAAAGAACCGGCGAAAGCATTCCTAAAAAAACAGCCGGTAGAAAAAATAATATCAAAGAAACCAATAATGTTATAAAAGCGAGTGGGATATCTAGTCCTGAAATAAGTTTAGAAACCGAGCCGATGGGTGAAATTAATACGATTAAAAAAGCGCTTAACCCATACAATAAAGAAAGAGAGAGTCTGCGGCCAAATTTATCGGCAATTTTCCCTCCCCAATAATATCCAACCAATAAACCAAGTAAGACAACTCCTATAACCGAAGTCCATGTATAAACGGATGAACCGATATAAGGGGCGACCACTCTGCTAGCAGTTAGCTCAACCGTCATTAAACAAAATCCAGCCACAAATGATCCTATTAAGTAGATTAGAGTTTTTTTAGAAATATTCTCCATACTGTCTATACTAATACCTTTTAATTATCCCAACAACAAGAAAAATTAATACTCTATATATCTTTCTTCATCATCCAATGATTTATCACCGACAAATTCAAGCATATTGGATGGAATTTCTCCCAAAAATCTTGAAGGTAATTTATAAAAACACAAATAAAGTTCCTCACGAGCTCGAGTCATCGCCACATACATAAGTCGACGCTCTTCTTCTATATCTTCTGAGGAAATTAAAGATCTTTGATGCGGGATAATACCCTCGTTGACTCCAGCAACAAAGATAACATCAAACTCAAGTCCTTTAGCCAAATGAATAGTCATTAAATTTGCTCCAATTAAGGAAGTTTTATTGCGTTTTTTGCGACCCTCGTCTAAAGGATGGGCTAATGAAATTTTTTCCAAAAAATGCCCCAAATCATCAAATTGAGCGGAAAAATAAGCCAATTCCTGAATATTCTCTATTCTCTCCAGATAGTTTGGATACTCTTTCTTAAGACGCGAAAGATAATCGGTCACTTTTATAATAAAATCTATAATTTCTGCCGGTTTACTGTTTTGACGCAAAGGCAATTTGTCCCTAAGAGAAATGTAAATCTTTTTGGTAAAGTTCTTTTCCAATCTTCCCAAAGCAACTTCATCGACAGGATTGGCACAATATCTTAAAGCCGCCACTATATCTTTGATTTCTTTTCTCTCATAAAAAGTCAGTGCGCCAAAAAGGTTATAATCAATCCCATATTCAAGAAATAATTGTTCCAAAGCGCGGCTTTGAGCATTAGTTCTAAAAAGAATTCCGACACTTTTATTTTGTTTTACAAACAAACGAGCTTGTTGAACGATAAAATCAGCCTCTGAAAATTCATCATCATGCTCAACTATTTTTACCAATGACCCTTGGGAGTTTTGGGTCCATAAGTTTTTTTGTTTCTGCAAAATATTATTAGCAATCAATGCCGATGAAGATTCAATAATATTTTTTGTTGATCTATAATTTTGTTCCAAAAAAATAACTTTGGCATTCGGCCAATCTTTTTCAAAATTTAAGAAATTTCTAAAATCCGAGAACCTAAATCCATAAATTGCCTGTTGGTCATCCCCTACGACATTTATATTATTGTTTTCTCCAGTTAGTAATTTTAAAAGTTTGTATTGCGCCGTATTAATATCTTGATATTCATCCACTAAAATCCAGTCGTAACTTTTTTGATATTTTGAAATTATATAATCGTTCTTTTGAAATAATCTGACTGTTTTTTCAATAAGATCATCAAAATCAAAAGCGTTTGCTCTCTCAAGAGTTTTTTCATATTCCAAAAAAAGATACCAAACATTTTCTGATTTTTTACTCATTACCACATCTTCTTGAGAAAGAAGTTCGCTCTTTATCCGAGAAAATTCTTTAATCAGATGAGCCGGCGATAACTCGGAAGCGCTAATATTAAGATTTTTCAGAATTTTTTTTACCACACTCAACGAATCATCATAATCATAGATGGAAAATAAGATGTTCCTTCCTAATAATTTTGCTTCAGCTCTTAATATTTTTGCTCCAAATGCATGAAAAGTCCCCACATACGACTCTTTTGAGCCCGGATAATTATTCTTATCCATTGCCGCTTTGACTCGTTTTTTCATCTCATCAGCCGCTTTGTTAGTAAAAGTAATCGCTAATATTCTTTCGGGCTTAATATTTCTTTTTGTTATCAAATAAACAAGGCGCGAGGTAAGCGTCTTTGTTTTTCCAGAACCGGCTCCGGCTACAATTAATAAGGGGCCATCCCCGTAGTTAACTGCTTCTTTTTGTTTTTCATTTAAATCATCAAACATTGGATTGTTTGACTATAATTGTACAAAACTAAAAAAGCAATAATTTAAAAACCTAAAGTATTTTTAATTTTCGTTTCTAACCCTATAAGAAAAAGCTTCTTGGATGGCGGCATCATCAATAATATTTTTTTCTTCCATATCTGCGATTGTTTGAGCCACTTTAATAATTTTAAAGTAACCCCGTGCTGAGATATGAGCTTTATCCAAAGCTTTTCCCAACATACTGCGCGCCGAAGAAGTAATATTTACAATCTCACCAACTTGTTTTGAAGACATCTCTGAATTTGAAAATATCGGCACACCTAATTTTTTAAATCTCTCGTATTGAATTTTTCTGGCTAAAGCTACTTTGTTTTTGATTAATTGAGATTCTGTTTTATCCGACGATTTTCTAATATCCCCGGAAGTCAATCTTCCCACCCAGATATTTATGTCTATCCTATCCAATAACGGTCCAGATAATCTTTTTTGATATTTTATCACTTCATAAGGACTGCAACGGCATTCTTTTTCCTCATCTTGAAAATAACCGCATGGACAAGGATTAGCGGCGGCCACCAACATAAATTTTGACGGAAAATTGACACTCCCTTTTGCTCTAGTGATGGTTACCCAACCTTGTTCAATAGGTTGGCGAAGTGATTCTAAAACATCTCTATGAAATTCCGGTAGTTCGTCAAGAAACAATACCCCTCTATGAGCTAAACTCACTTCCCCCGGTTTTGGATTTTGACCTCCACCCACCAAAGAAACCAAAGAAGCCGAATGATGAGGAGATCTAAATGGTCTATAAGAAACAAACGGTTTACCGGCTAAAAGACCGGCCGCGCTGTATATTTTTGTAACATCAATTGCTTCATCAAAAGTAATGTCGGGCAATATAGAAACAAGTGATTGAGCCAACATCGTCTTTCCGGTTCCCGGAGAACCAGACATAAATATATTATGAGATCCAGCAGCGGCAATTGCCAAAGCTCTTTTGGCAGTATCCTGGCCTTTAATTTCGGAAATGTCAACAGAACCCAACAATGATTGAGGTTTAAATTCTTTTAGTAAAACAGGTTGAATTAAAATCTTACTTTCTAAATGATTAATGAGATCGGTTAATGTTTTTATGGGTATGATATTAATTCCGGACAAATGCACAACTTCAAAAATATTATCAGCGGGAATGTAAACCTCCTTAAAACCAAGACTATTGGCTTTATGACAGATATTTAAAACTCCAGCAACTGCCCGAACACCACCATCAAGAGCTAACTCGCCTAAAAATAATTTATTTTTTGTTTCAAAAGATTTTATCTGATTGGATGAGAGTAGATAACCCAATGCAATAGCAATATCAAAATTTGATCCCTGTTTTTTTATATCAGCAGGAGCAAGATTGACGGTTATTTTTCGATTTTCCCGATTAGGCGGTTTTATCCCGCTATTTTTTATAGCTGAAGATACTCTTTCTTTTGCTTCAGACACAGCTTTATCAGCAAGACCGACAATATTAAAAGATGCTAGACCAATATTTATATCAACTTCAACCTCAATCAGTCTGGGAGTAATTCCTTCAAAATCAGCCGAATATACTTTTGAAACACGTGCTTGCATAAAATATCCAACTAAATTAAAAGCAGCCCGCTATTAGCGGACTGCTTCTTCTATTTTAATACACGGTCTTTTTTGCAATCTTGGCAAAACAAACTATTGGGTACGGCATCAAGTAATGATTCGTCAATATCTTTGCCGCACTCTTCACAAACGCCATAAGTTCCATTTTCTATTTTTATCAAAGCTGATTCCACATTAGATAACTCTTCTTTTAAGGGAGCTGCGGCTGATTTTTGATTGAAAGTTTGAGCCGCTTCATCAGTTTCATCATCCGGTCCGGGAAAATCTCCAAAATCAGGCGGGGTTTCAAGTTTATTAATCTCTGCCTCCAGAGAAACTTTCATTTCCTCAAGTTTATTTTTAAATTGGTTTTTCTTATCCTCTGATATCATGTTTTTATGGATTAGTGGTTGTAGCGCTGGTCGTTTGAGTTGGAGAAACACTCGGACTTACGGCAGAAGAAGCTTTCAAACGTTTTATAATATCAACCATTTGGTTGTAAGAGCTGGTTAAAACGAGATAATTTCTATTGTTAAAAGTCAGCCAACCATATTCAAACACATCTGATACTTTTGAATTAAAAACAATAAATCTCACAGGAACACCCTCCACTTGACCATCTTTAAATTCTATTTTAGTCGGAGCCGGTTGATTGGACACAAAGAATTTTGATATATCTTGAGATGAAACCTCAATTGAGGATTGAACAGTGGAAGAAACTTGAGACACTGACGTTCCTAAAACTAATTCAAAAAGCGCTCCTAATTTAGCTCCCCCAAGTTTGTCATAATACATCCACAGAGTAAAATCACGCTCAAATAATGGGGTAAGAGACGGAGCAACTTGAGGCAGATAAGCTGTTAAGAAAGCCGACGATTCCACAAGCGTCCCACTAGCATCCACAAAAGACAAATCTTTTACACTTCCAAGTAAAAATTTTTCCTTAGATGCAGTAGAGATGACTCCTTCAAAAGATCCCAATGACAAATCTGTTAAAGTTAAAGTTTCAATTTTAGCAGGTGATTCTATCACAGATTTATGAATCAACGGGGGTATGACTGATTCTGTTGGTGTTATAACTTCTTGAGAAACTTCGGGGGTATTTTCCGGAGTTGTATTTATGGGTAAGTTTGATTCAGTGCCGGGTAAAACCACCTCGGGTGTTGAATTAAGGGATGAGATAAGATAATAAGCTCCAAAACCAATCGCTCCAGCCAAAATTAATCCGCCAATAAGAATAAGAACTGTTTTTGCTCCTCCTGTTTTTTTCGGAGGCTCTATCGGAGCTTGAATATTCTCTTGAGGCAAGTTACCAGAAACTGAACCTGAAGTATTTGGTTCAATCGATGGAGATGGATTTGGATTAACAAAAGATTGATTTGTTGAAGCTAATTCGGGAGCGGATATAATTTGCGATTGAGGCGCCTCTCCGCCACTTTGATGAATAGATTCCAAATCGGATTGCATGCTCCTTATACCAATCTGACCCTCTGGAGAAGGTGGTGATGGGGGAATATTTTGATTTGATTGACCTTGAGAAGGAAACTGATACGGGTTTTGATTTTCCATGATAAAAACGCTATTTAATATGGCCTTTTATAAAGTATAACATAACACAAGATGATTATTAGTGGATAAGTCAAAAAAATAAACATAAATTATAAATACGGCGAATAATGTTATTGAAATATTTTTTTATTTATTTTTATTTTTTTAACAAGTGATGGGATTTAACCAAAATAATGGTAAAATTCAAATCAAATGGATAAAAACAAAATTCTACTTCTAATAGATGCTAATTCCTTAATCCACCGCTGTTTTCATGCACTGCCTCCTTTTACGGATCCAGAAAATAATCCCGTAGGTGCTATTTATGGAATTTCAAACATTCTTTTAAAAATAATAAACGACAAAAAACCAGATTATGCCGCCGCTCTTTTCGATCGCCCAGAACCGACTTTTAGAAAAGAAATGTTTGATGAATATAAAGCTCACAGACCCAAGGCTCCGAATGAATTAATATCCCAAATTATTGAGGCTCATAAACTATTTGATATTTTTTCTATTAAAACACTTGAGCTTCCGGGTTACGAAGCTGATGATTTAATCGGCACACTTGCGGATAAATTTAAAAAAGAAAGCAGTCTTAATGTTTTGATTCTTACAGGTGATCTTGATTCTCTGCAATTAATTGAAGACAAAAAAATAGCGGTAGAAACATTTAAAAGAGGAATATCAGATACTATTATCTATGACGAGCAAAAAGTGTTTGAACGATTTGGGGTTAAACCAAATCAACTTATTGATTATAAAGCTCTTGTCGGAGACCAGTCGGATAATATTCCCGGGGTATCCGGTATCGGACCAAAAACAGCATCAGAAATTATAAGAAAATATAATAACTTAGACTCATTTTTTAAAAACGGTTTAAAGGAAAAAAATTATGAAAAAATATTTTCTTCCAAAGACATTGCTCTTCTTTCTAAAAAATTGGTTACGATTAATACTCATGCTCCAATTGATGTTGTTCTTGAAGAATTAGAATGTTCTCCTAATAAAAATATTATTACTTCTTATTTTGAAGAAAAGGGTTTTTCGAGTTTAATAAAAAGAATTTCCGATAAACCAACCCGAACTGTGGTTAAAGAAATTAAAAAGGAATCGGATTTTAAACAAATTAGCATCTTTTCAAATGAGGATTTTATTATCATAAACCCCGAGTTTTTAAATTTAAAAATATTTTCTTCCGACAAAATTAAGATTGGTTTTGGATTAAAAGATGTTTTTAAAAAATATGAATTAAAAGATCCGTATTTTGACATATCTATAGCTCTTAAATTATTAGGGATTCAATCAGATACATGGGAAGAGGCGTCTTTGATAATTTTTAAAGAATCTCTATCTTATGAAGATTTTTGTCGTAAGGCTTATCCTTGGCTCACAAAAAAAATAACTGATTCCAAAATAGAATATGTTTTTAAACAAATTGAAACTCCTCTTATTCCCGTTATAGCTGAAATGGAGAAAAATGGCGTATTAGTTGAAGAAAAAACCATAGAATCAGTTCTTAAAGAATTGGTTTTGGAAATAAACAAAAAGAACGATGATTTGGTTAAAAAAATAGGAAAACCCATAAACCTTAATTCTCCCAAGCAATTATTGGAATATTTTCAAAATGATTTGAAGATAAAAATAAATTCAACATCAGCTAAAAGTTTAGAAAAAATTAAGGAAAAAAATGCTCTTCCAATATTTGATGAATTAACCTCATACCGAGAATTATTTAAAATAAAAACAACATATTTGGACTCTTTCAAAAAATTAATTTCATCAGATGGAAGAATTCATCCCACCTTTTTACAACTTGGAGCTGCTACTGGCAGACTCTCTTGTCAAAACCCCAATCTTCAAAATATTCCTCAAGAATCTGATTGGTCGCAAAAAATAAGAAATATATTTATTGCTCCTAAAAACCACACTCTTGTTTCTTTTGACTACTCGCAAATTGAACTCAGGGTGCTGGCTTCATTAAGTGGAGATAAAAATATGATAGAAGCTTTTAACAACAAAGAAGATATTCATTCTGTAACAGCTCAAAAAATATTTGATACTTTAAAAGAAAACGTCACGCCTCAAATGAGACGGGTAGCAAAAACTCTTAATTTTGGAATGATGTATGGAATGGGATATAGAGCATTGGCTCAAACAGCTCATATAACCCCTCAAGAAGCCAAGGATTTTATAAAAAAATATTTTGATGAGTTTTCGGCAATAAAAGAATGGCAAAAGAAAATTATCCAAGAAGCCCAACTAACTGGAGTTGTTAGAAACATAAACGGAAGATTTAGAAGTGTTTCGGGAATTAATTCTGTTAATCAACAATTTTATTCGGAAGCTGAAAGAATGGTAACTAACATGCCTAGTCAAAGTCTGGCAGCCGATATTCTCAAAATATCAATGATTAAGGTTTATGAATACATACAATCAAAACATCCCCAGGATATAAAAATGATTCTTTCTATACACGATGAATTAATTTTTGAAATTAAAGAATCTCTTTTGGAAAACAAAAAAAACAGTCTTGTTATAAAAAATATAAAAGAATTAATGGAAAATTCTTTCAAACTAAAAGTTCCTCTTGAGGTGGTTTGCAGAATGGGCAAGTATTGGGGAGAAATAAACTAACTCAAAAAACCCACTCCAAAAAGAGTGGATTTTGTTATTAAATTAAGAAAGGTTGGATTTTAGTATTTCAATAATAAAATACGCTCCAATTATTGCCACCAACGTAAACAATATACCAGCAACAAACCCAGAAAGAGATGAGGCTAATAATTTGCCTATTTTAAATTTATAAACACGACCTTCTTCTGAATAAAAATCCCTCAAAGCTGGATGTGACATAGATGAGTGCAAATAATTATTTAATTTATCTAACTACATTCTACCAAACCTACATAATTTTAGAGTGGATAACAAAAATCCCCTTTTTTGGGGATTTTTGTTATATGGGTTTTATAATAACGTGCCGTTGTTTTCCTTCTCCGATACTTTCTGTTTTAAGATCCGGATGCATTGTAAGTTGAGAATGAACTATTCTTCTCTCATAAGCATTCATTGCCGGAAGGGAAACTTCTTGTTTTATAGTGGATGCTTTTTTAGCGGCAGCCTTGGCAAGTTTAATAATTAATTCTTCTCTGTCTTTACGATAATTATTGATATCAATATAAACAATTCCGAGTCCTTTTTTTAGAAGAATCATTTTTACCAAAAACTCCAAATCGTTTATTAATTGGGCAAGAAAACGTTTTAAAAATAAACCATCATTTACGAAAACGAGATAGCGGTTTGAATCTTCAATATATGTTACCGAAACGTCTTCAAAACCCATTAGTTTGATAAGCTTTTCTATAAGCTCGCGAGTTTCATTCATATTATTTGTTAATTTTTTTATTAATAACCACTTGTTGGATAACAGAGAAAACCGATGTTGTCAACCAATATAACGCTACCGCTGCGGGCAATGAATATAAAATTACAACAGTAATCAGTGGCCCCATAATCATCATATTTTTTGATATTTTTTGAACCATATCAGCCTCCTTGCTTTGATTATTGTTGTTTTTAACAACAGATGCGCTCATCATTAATTTAGATTGAAGATATTGAAGCGCTCCCGCCAAAATAACCAACCAAATATTTTTGTTATTTAAATTAATGATTCCTAAAAAATCAGTGTGAATTATTGTTGGCGCAGAAACAAATGAATAAAGTTTTAAAAGAATCTCTTGACCAAACCCTTTTAAAAAAACTTGATATAAAGCTATTAATATCGGGAGTTGTATTAAAAGCAATAAAAAACCGGAAAAGGGACTGACTTTGTGGTCTTTATAAACTTTCATTATTTCTTCAACTTGTTTTTGTTTGTCATCTTTGTGAATTTGTTGAAGCTCTTTTATTCGCGGGGTGATTTTTTGAATTATAGTTTGATCTTTTGCGCTTTTATAAAACAATGGCAAAAGAATAACCCTGATAAGAATAGTGAGTATAATAATTGCTAAACCTAAATCTGCCCAAACATTGTTATAAATTAAAAACAAAAGGTTTAATAATGGTCTATAAAGAATTTCGTTAAAAAGATTTATCATATTATTTAGAATATTTTCTCAAGATATTTTTTAATCTCCTCATTAAAAAGATTTGTTTTGAATTTTTTTATATAAATTACAAAATCTTGATTGGTTTTTTTCCATAAGTTTTTTGATCTTATATACTCATAAAAAACTCTTTTTAATCGATTTCGTTCAACGGCTTTTTTAAAAACTTTAGCACCAATAACAACAGCGTATCGACTATAAGGTTTTTCGGATTTATAAATCTTTACCGAAGCAATAGGTGTTGTAACAACTCTGATTAAAGTGTTTTGAGGACTTTTTTTAGAAGTAAAAAAGTTTTTGTTGAGTCTATATTTTTTTGCAAGCATATTTGCTTATAGAAATACTCACCGCTTATGCAGTGAGCTTCTTTCTTCCTTTGGCTCGCCGCCTGGATATTACTCTGCGGCCCCCGGGAGTCCTCATTTTTTTAAGAAATCCGTGAGTCCGTGCCCTTTTCTTTTTTTTGGGTTGATATGTTCGTGACATATAACAACTCTACCAGGTATAAAAGGTTAAATCAATATAAAACAGGTTATTTGATCACATTAAATAACATTAGTGATAAAAATAAAAAATAATATTTATTCTTTAAATTTTAAACTTTATCGTGTAAAAATAGATATCCACAACTTATTAACATAATTTGATTTTTCCACACTTTCAATTACAATCTTTTCTGTTACAATGTGGACAACTTGAAAAACTCTTTTATCTGCTTGGTTATTTTCAATTTTAGTATTTAATGTTTAACTCATATGGATCTTAAAAAACTGTGGGAACGTGCTTTAGCAGATGTAGAACTTCAAATTTCAAAACCGAATTTTTTGACTTGGTTTAAAAACAGCCGTCTTGTTGAGAAAAACAACGAAACAGGAACAATAATTATAGGAGTAGCTAATAATTTTGCTAAAGAATGGATTCAATCCAAATATCACAAGATGATATTGGAAATATTAAGAGTTTCGGATGAATCTATAAATCGCATAGAATATGTTGTTTTGACGGGAAATATTGAAGAGAAAATTTTTTCTCAAACAAAAACAACAACCCCAACAGATATTGGCCAAGCTGGTTTTGTTGAATTTAGCGCCGACCCTGATACAAACCTTCATCCTCGATATGGTTTTAAAAATTTTGTTGTTGGTTCTTCTAATGAACTTGCTTATGCCGCCGCTAATGCGGTTAGTAAAGATCCGGGGAAAAAATATAACCCTCTTTTTGTGTATGGAGGAACTGGTTTAGGAAAAACCCATCTTATCCAAGCAATTGGAAATGAAATTTTAAAAACATTTAAAAACAGAATAAAAGTTAAATATGTTCCTTCAGAAAAATTCGTAAATGATGTTGTTTGGGCAATTAGAACAAAAAGAATGGAGGATATAAAGAATAAATATAGAACTATTGATGTCCTTATTATTGACGATATTCAATTTATCGGTGGCAAAGAAAGAAGTGAGGAGGAGTTTTTTCATACTTTCAACATGCTTTATCAAAATAATAAGCAGATTATTATATCTTCGGATCGGCCACCGTCCCAAATACCCACATTAGAAGACCGTCTTCGTTCAAGGTTTGAAGGAGGAATGATCGCCGATATTACTTACCCTGATTATGAGATGAAAATGGCTATTATTAAAAACAAAATACAGGAAAAAAGCTTTGATTTAAGCGATGAGGTTGCTCATTTTATAGCCACAAAAATACAGCGCAACATAAGAGAAATAGAAGGTATTATTAATAAACTTTATTTTTATAAAGAGTTTAAAAATGCCGAAATTGACTTAAAAATAGCGGATGAAATAGTTAGCGCCACCCTTCAACAAAATATGGTTAATATAAACCCGCAACAAGTGATAAAATGTGTTGCTGAGTTTTTTGAAATCGGGTTTCAAGATCTTATTAATAAATCCAGGAGAAAAGAGGTTGTTTTACCCCGTCAAATAGCTATGTTTCTTATGAGGGATATGTTGGGTATGTCATACCCTGATATTGGGGATAGATTGGGGAAAAGAGATCACACAACAGCAATCCACTCATATGAGAAAATACTGCGTGAAATGACGCGAGACAAGATTTTAAACCAAAAAATAATTCTAGTTAAGGAAGTTATTAATAAAAACCCGGCTTAAAATTACACTACTTTTCCACACCTTCTCTACAAAATATACTAAATAAAAACCTTTATTTATTGTTTTAAAAAATAACCCCGTTTAGTTATCCACTTATACACAACTCACTACTACTCCTACTACTATTTATATTAATATAATAAACAAAAAATATGAACCTAATTGTTCTTAAAAATAATCTTAAAGAAGGTTTGTCGATAATATCGGGAACACATAAAGAAAACTCTAACTTGCCTGTTTTAAAAAATTTTCTATTAGAAGCGTTTGAAGACAAACTTAAAATATCATCCACTGATTTAGAGATAGGAGTTTCTTATATTATATCAGCTAAAATAATTCAAGATGGATCAGTTACTATTCCCTATTCTGTTTTTTCTCAAATTATTTATAATTTAACATCCGAAAGAATAAATTTAGAAACAAAAGGATCTTCCATTCTTATAACAACTGATAATTATAAAGCTAAAATATCAACAACACCCAAAGACGATTACCCTATAATCCCAGAAATTAAAGAAAATAAAAAAAGTTTTTTTCAAATAGATACGGTTTATTTTATAGAATCAATTTCTTCAGTCTTTTCAGCATGTCAGGTTTCGGATATTAGACCAGAGTTGGGAGGAATATTCTTTGTATATAAAGGAGAATCAATTAATTTAGCCGCAACAGATAGTTTTAGACTTGCTGAAAAAACTATTCCATCAAAAAAATTTGAAGCTGATTTGAAAAATGAGGCGTCTTATATAATACCTTTTAGAACTGTGCAAGAATTAATTAAAATATTTTCATCAAAAACAGATGGAAAAATGAAAATATATTTTGAAAACAATCAAGTTTTTTTTGAAGAGAACCAAATATTATTTGTCTCAAGATTGATAGAAGGAAAGTTTCCGGACTATGAATTAGTTATTCCGAAAAACTTCAACACAGAAGTGATAATTGATAAAAATGATCTTTCAGGAGCGTTAAAATTAGCAGGATCGCTTTCTAATCGTCTTAATGAAGTTAAATTTGTAACCGATGAATCTTTAAAAAATATAACTATTTTATCATCAAGCCAAGAATTTGGAGAAAGTGAATATATATTACCGGCAAAAATAAAAGGAGAAAGTGCGCGAGTAACTTTTAATTGGAAATTTGTTTTAGATGGATTAAAAAATATAAAACAAAACAATGTATTTTTTGGATTTAATGGAGAAGAAAAACCCAGTTTAATAAAGTCTCCCGATGATCCATCATATCTGTATATTGTTATGCCTATAAAATCTTCATAAAAAAACACCCCGATCTCTCGGGGTGTTTTTAAAATTAAAATTTATTTATTATATTGGATGTCAAAATTAGGAATATTTATTCTTGCCCAATTAATAGCGGGAATTTCCCAATTATTAAACTGGTAATCGTTTGAAGGATTATAATTTTGTCCGACGTCGCTAGTGGGATTATTTTTATCAATATAATAAAGGATGTCGTGGATATTAGGAAAATTTATTCCATTTTTCAATATTTGAACTATATATTGCCCATTAAACATCGGTTTTGATGAAATTATGGGGTCTGGAGAGGCGAATTTCTCTGGAGGGTACTGATTTATAACTTCTTTAAGAAAAGCGCTCCAAATAGGCACTGCTGCTAATATACTGCCTCCTTGTTTTTGCATTGGTTTGTAATCGCTATTTCCCGACCATACTCCGACTGTAATAAATGGAGTGTAACCAACCACCCAAGCGTCTCTATAATCATTTGTTGTTCCTGTTTTAAGAGCCACTTGATATCCGTTAAAATTAGTTAAATTAATACTGGACTGAAACAATCCGGATCGAAGTTCAGAATCCGATAAAATTGAATTAATTATTTTTGTGTATTGCGGTTCAATTACTTGATTTGCCGAATCTATAAATTGCTCAAGAGTGTTTTTGTTATTATCTTCCACTTTTAAAATAAATGACGAATTGTGTTTTATTCCTTCTTGAGAAAAAACAGAATAAGCTCCAACTAACTCGGAAAGTTTAACTGCTCCACCTCCTAAAACCAAAGCAAGTCCGTATTTAGAGGGATCTTCTAAAGTAGTAATACCCATTTTTTTAGCTGTTTCTATCGTGTCTTTTATTCCAGCCAAATATAAAACCTTAACTGATGGAATGTTAAGTGATTGAGCAAGGGCTTGTTTTAAGGTTACTGGACCTCGAAACTCATTATCAAAATTATGAGGATGGAAACATTGATTATTTTCATTATTATAATCTACTACAATAGGACAATTAGGATTGTTTGGAGTAAATTCGGTTGGTGTATCAAAAACAATTGTGTCGGGAGTGTAACCCTTTTCAAAAGCAGTTAAATATGCGAATGGTTTAAAAGCAGATCCTGGTTGTCTTAATCCTTGAGACGCAACATTGAAGTTGCCATCAATTGTTTTGTCAAAATAATTAGCCGAACCAACCATCGCTAATATTTGTCCGGTCTTAGGATCTTGAGAAACTAAAGAAGCATTTTCTCCTTTGTACAATTCTTTGTTTCGAGAAGCCCCCTCTTTAACAACTCTTTCGGCAATTTCTTGTTGTTTCCAATCTAAAGAAGTGATTACTTTTAATCCTCCATTTTCAACCAATTCTTCACCATATTTATTGATAATATAATCCCTCACCATCATCACAAAGTGAGGGGCTTTTATTGAGCCGATAGATTGAGGTTGAAAAACAATTTTTTCTTGTTTGGCTTCGTTTGATTTTGTTTTATCAATATATCCAAGCCCTTCCATTTGATCTAAAACATAGTTTTTTCTATTCTCCAAATCTTTTATATGAACACCCCAAGGCGAATAAAAAGAGGGAGCTTGAATTAAAGCGGCTAAAACAGCGCTTTGAGCTAAGGTTATATCTTTTGCTCCTTTCCCAAAATATAATCTGCTGGCGGCCTCAATTCCATAAGCATTAGATCCTAAAGGAATTTGATTTAAATACATCACTAAAATTTCATCTTTCGTGTAGTTTTTTTCTATCCAATAGGACAAAATCAATTCTTTCAATTTTCTTTCTATCGTCTTTTCCGGTGTTAAAAAAACATTTTTCACCAGTTGTTGAGTTATTGTTGATCCGCCTTGAGTTATCCTACCTTTTATTAAATTAGCAAAAAAAGCTCTTACAATACTTTTCCAATCAATAGCAGAGTGTTGATAAAAACCCTGATCTTCCACAGCTACAACAGCTTTACTAATGTAATCGGGAATATCTATTGGAGCCAAAACAGTTCTATTTTCTTGGCCATGTATTTCATACAAAAGAATTTCTCCGGTCCGGTCGTATATTTTTGTTGATTGAGTAGGTTGAAGATCAGTAAGTTTTTCCGGATGAGGAAGATCTTTTACAAGTTGGATAAAATAAAAAAGACTCCACACAACAAAAATTAAAACAACAACAAAAACAATTCCAATTAATTTTTTATAATTAAACGTTTTTTTCATATTAACAAAGTATACTCTTTTATTTTTTATACTAAAAATCCCCCTCCAAATTTTATGGAGGGGGATTTTACAGTTATTTATTCATTCGCATCTTCATCTTCTTCATCTTCGTTTAATCCAAAACCCTCTCCCTCTTCTTCCTCTTCTTCTTCGTCTTCTTCTGTTTCCTCTCCAAGATATTCTGCTTCTTCTGCATCAGGATCAAAGTCATCACCTTCTTCTTTTGGTTTATTATTCCCCGTGAGACTTATATCAAAATCATCTTCATCCTCCTCTTCTTCATAACTTTTAAAAGAAACTACAAACGGAACTTTTGTATCAATTGCGTTCATTATTTTTTTATAACTTAATTATGAAAATTATTAACTATAAAAATATAACCGAAACCAATTATTTGTCAATTTTTAATGTGGATAATTACGTTGATCGGTTAACATTGAATAACCTGTTACCAATGCTATTCCCAAAGCATCATAAACATCATCAGGTTGTTTGAGATCTTCTATTTTTAAAATAGACCTAACCATTTTGGTTATCGCCGATTTATCAGCTCCTCCATAACCGCATACACCCTGCTTTATTTCAAGAGGAGTGTATTCTTTAATGGGTATTTTTTTCTCTTGAAGACATAATATAATTACTCCTCTTGATTGAGAAACTTCAATTCCTGTTTTTATATTCTTTACAAAATATAATTTTTCAACTCCAGCCGCATCCAAAGAATATTTTTTTATAATTGATTGGAATGATTTATACAATTCTAACAAACGCTCATTTTTGTCTAATGACGAAATTTTTAATATTCCAGCATCTATAAAGACAGGCAACCTACCCTGAAAATCTATTATTCCATAACCGGCGCGTGTGCTTCCCGGATCAATGCCTATTATTTTCATAAAAATTAAGACTCATTTAAAACTTCGTTAGTATAAACTTCCAAAACATCATCGTGTTCATCAAGAGCGTCAAGGATTTTTATTATTTTCTTTTCTGATTCATCCGATATTTTTTGAGGAAACTTGGCATGGTATTCGTGCGGTGAAAAAGAATCTTTTTCAAATGCCCACAAAACACTTCCGGGATCGGCCCATTTTGCCTCGTGGTCAGAAAGAATTTTTTTTATTTCTGAAATTGTTCTATTGCGATTATTTGTTTGAGCTTCAATTAAAATAGCTATTCCTTCAGGTCCGTACGCCTCAATTATTAGATCTTCAACATCACCAATTTCCGATGATTTATTTATAGCTCTTTCAATGTTTTCCAACGGAACATTAATATCTCTGGCTTTGTCTATTATTGATTTAAGTCTGGTATTGTTTGTTGGGTTGGTACCTTCTTTGGCTGCTACCGAAATAGCTCTTAGTAATTTAGAAAAAATCTGCCCCCGTTTTTGATCGGTAACCCCTTTTTTTCTTTTTATTTGAGTCCATTTATTATGACCAGACATTAGAAGGATTAAAACAGAAAAAACAAAACAATTCCAGTTTTATATTTATAAAATAAAGACAAAAAAAGTCAATACTAGTTAAATGATGTTCTGATAATGTTTTATAAAAACCCGATTATTTTGAATAATTATGGATAATACATCCAATTGATATCCATTCTCTAACACTAGCTTCGGGTTATTATTTGCATACCATTGGCAGATTTTTTTAAACTTGTTTATCTTGGATAGTGTCATCTGATCTTCTGGGATTATCCGTTCCAGATTTGATTCATATCCGGCAAGGTGTGGATAACTTGCCGGACTCTTTTCCACAGGGTCATTATGCTTAGTCATTGTTTTAACTTCTATAAAAACTAAGACCCCATCTTGTCTTTTTGTTATTACATCTATTTCTCCAAATCCTTTACGGAAATTTCTATCTATTATCCTATAACCTTTATTAACTAGATATCCACAGGCCAATTCTTCACCTAATTTGCCCACTTCTAAAGAATCCATATATTTATTATATTCTTATTTTTTTATCAAACAATGATAATTTTAAACAAAATGTTTCACGTGAAACAATGTGAGTCCGGCAAGATTTTAAAAAATGGCTTAAAACCTATTTGCCGGACTTTTTTTGGATAAAATGTTTCACGTGAAACATTTTATCTCACAAAACAACCCATAAATATGGTTCAAAATGTTTCACGTGAAACATTTTTTTAGGAGTATTTAAAAATAACTAGGTTTAATGCGGAAAGTGAAATTTTGAAGAAAATTAATATTTTAACTAAAAAATCGGTAATTCTTGAAAGTATAGGTTTTATGCGGAAATTCATTTTCCTTATGAATACTAGCTTTTTTGGCACACATTAATAAAAACAACTAAATAAAAAAGTCCGGCAAAATGACCTTGCCGGACTTTTTAAATTATCCGATTGAAAAATTTTAAATTACCGTCATTATATTTTTATAAAAATAAATTAATCTAAATTAAATATTCAAACATCAACATTTCTGTTTTTGTATAAAATCATTAAATCTGAAATAAAGAATAATAAAACAATAACCTAAATCCAAAAAACAACTTTTTCGGACACCAGCTCTGTTTAATGGTATAATGAATGAGATATGACAGAGGAAAAAAAGATAGAATCAATAATCAAAAAAGAAACGCGGTTTGATATGGCTCAATCTTCTGGGCCGGGTGGTCAAAATATTAACAAAAGAAAAACCAAAGTTGTTGGTTTGTGGAATTTCTCAACGTCGCGGGCTATATCAGAAGATGATAGACAAAAACTTTCAAAGCTTATCGGACAAAAAAACATCAAAGGGAGAATTCTTTGTATTTCTAGTCAAAAATATCGCACTCAAAACCAAAACAAAAAAGAAGTTATTGATGCAATAATAAAATTAGTCATAAAAACTCTTACTCCGGAAAAAGAGAGAATCTCAACAACTATTCCGATCCATACCAAAGAACAAAGAATAAAATCAAAAAAGATTCATTCTAAAATAAAAAAAACAAGAAAAGTTGAGAAATAACTATAATCTCTGAATTCAATTTTTAATAAAAAATAACCCAGAAATCATAAACGTTCAAGGTTATTTTTTTATATATAAATACACAGGAGAACAACCGGATTCATAATCAACCACATCAGGCTCCCATCCTTTTATTTCAAACACATTTGAAATAATTTTAGTTCCCGATTTAAGTTCTCGTTCTAATTTGGGGCGTATTTTGTTTTCAAGCGTTTTAGGTAAAGCAAAAAGATAAACAATATCAGCTTTTGATAAATCTTCTTTAAATAGATTGGCTTTTTTAAAACAAGCTGATCCTTTTAATTTATTTCTTTTAGAATTTATCCAGTAGCGTATTTTGCAAAGAATAATCAACGGCAGAGCTATTTCTATACCTATCGCCTTGACCGAATAATTACAAACAGCATTCATTATAACTGTTCCATTGCCACACCCAAGATCGTAAATTATTTCTCCTGATTTAGGGTCGGCTAATTTTAAACCTCTTCTTATAGAGCGTTGACTGGATGGAACCCATGGAGCCATTGATAAAGATCCAATGGATAAAGATAAAAAAGCGGCATCAATAACCAATATAATCAAGGCAAAAATTAAAGAAACATAATCCATTACTTTTTTCTAACACTTTTAATTTAGTAGATAATATAAGACTTGGATTCGTAATCTTCTTAGTGTCCTGCACAAAGTGGACGATACAGGATTCGAACCTGTGACCTTCTCGGTGTAAACGAGACGCTCTAACCAACTGAGCTAATCGTCCACTTTAAGCGGGATTGCGATTTGTTTCTATAAATCTTAACAGGTTTATAGACAAATCGGGAACAAACGAGATTTTTTAACCAACTGAGCTAATCGTCCCCATGCCTCTTTTTGTATCAGTTTTCCTTGTTTTCTTCAAGGTTTGGATCAGATAGAGATGATTGATTGATTTCATTCCCAAAAAAGTATCTTTTTAGGATTTTTCTGAGGTAGTTTTCAAAAATAATCATTATAACAATCGCCAATCCTATAAAGAGACCGGCAGTTTCTATTTTGTGTTTAAATATATCAGTCTGGTCGGCAAAAACATATCCTATAGACATAAATATAAGCGACCACAAAAACCCCGAAAGCAAAGAGAGTTTAAACAACTTCTTTGCTTGTAGTCCAAGATACCCAGATGACACGAGAATTACTCTATTAAAATTCCAAACAAATTTTGAAAGAACTATATAAATTCCGATTGCTGGTCGCATTCTTTCTAAAAAATTATCCATTTTTCCAAAATCAACAAACATATACTTCTTTTTTCCAAATTTTTTCAATCGCACTCCTATTTTCCAAAATATAAAATCATGGATTAAGGCACCGACTATAGCTATAGGAATGACATAAGAAAAATTTAAAACCCGCTCTTTACTCAAAGCTCCAAAAACCAACAATGAAACATCCCCCTCTATTATTATCGCTATTAAAACAGCCAGATAGACTAGAGATTCGTGATTGTGAATAAATGACAAAAATAAATCCATAATTGGTTAACTTTATCATTTTAACAAATCTTAGACAACTAATTTTAAAAATATGATACAATTAACAAAACTAATCAATTTATTTATGGAAGAAATATCACAAAATCAGTTAAAAATTTCAACCGTCAGCGTTCTTTTAAAAGAGGCCTGGAAATTATTTAAAGAAAGATTTTCTTCAATTTTAATAATATCCAGCGTCCCAATGGTTTTAGCTGCTATCAGCCTATTTCTTGATTTTATACCAGGCGGTTTGTTAATTTCTCCCATTGTTGATTTGTTGGTAGCCATCATAACGATTCTTTATTATCTTTCAGTGATAGCCCTTTTTGTTGGTAATAAAGAAATCGGAACCGTGGAAGATTTGAAAAGATCATATTCAGATTCATGGAAACTAATTTGGCCATATGCGGTAATTTTATTTTTAGGGATGGTTGTTGTGGCGGGAGGCGTTTTAATGTTTATAATTCCCGCAATTTATGCCGCTGTTTGTATTTCTTTGGTGGTGTTTGTTTTTATTGCCGAACAAACAAAGGGGAAGGAGGCGATTATAAGAAGCTGGGCGTATATAAAAGGGGATTGGTGGAATATTTTTTGGCGCTATATTGCTATTGGTTTAATTTTGGCGATAATTCAGGGAATTGTTACGAGTTTTTTGAGGACTTTGATTCCAGGAACTCCATTTCAAGGAGAGCTTCCGGCGATATATGGTTTAGAAAATACCATTAGAGGAGCTTTAACAATCCAATCACCTTGGTCAACTTTTATAGGCACAATACTGAGTTTGGTGTTTTTCGGGCCCTTTATGGGATCTTATATGTTCTCACTTTATAAATCTTTAAAATCCGTAAAAGAAAAAATAATAGATCAAAATATAGAAAGTGTCAGAAAATCCGTCAAAGTTTTTACGGTTATGGGTTTTATCGCTTTAATCTTGTTAATTTTGGTTATTATTGGATCCGTTGCCTTTGTTTTGTATTCTTTAAAATCTAATTTCTAAAACAAAATAATACCACCCAAGGTGTTGGGTAGTATTATTTTTTGTCGGCGCGGCAGGACTCGAACCTGCGACCAGACGTGTATAAGACGTCCGCTCTACCAGCTGAGCTACGCGCCGGATTTATAGGGGCTATTGTATACAAAAGATTAAAAGTTTTCAACAAAAACAGACCGCCAACATTGTGGCGGTCTGTGAAATTTTTAGGACATACTCACCTTGTGTTTTTTCATCAAAGCTTCAAAATCATCCTTTTCAAGAGTTTCTTTTTCGGTTAATTCTTTA